>NZ_JBXAGA010000005.1:0-460235 GCF_058793595.1 Acidovorax sp. GW835-FHT14G06 | reverse complement strand
TATCACTCCTGGTCTCCTGCTGCTCAGCAAAGCAGCAGGTTAGGGTTAGTACGTGGGTCAGGTTTGGATGGAAATCCCGGGGGTTAGTGGGTCACTTCTGCGTGGAAATCAACACTGCTGGCTGACAGCGTTTTCCAATCTTCTGGCTTACGTGCTCGGAAAAACAATCTATCAAAACATGCAACTGAAAAAGTCCTCTCCTTCGCTTGACCAAGACGATACTGATGTGTGATGTTTTGACCGAGATGGAAACAAGGAAAGCCCCCCGGCGAATTCCAGGGCAACGCTGAAGGCGTGTCGCTGTAGAGCACAAACAGACCGAAGCGCTCTGCCAACGTGAGACTGATTCGAGTGAAACGCCCGCTAACTTAGCTGCACAGCGACAAAACGCCTCACAACTTAGCTGCTGCGCGACAAAGTACCCTGCAAATTAGCTGCAGAGCGACAAAGCAACTGACAAGAATGGCACGGGGGCGGCCAATATCCCGGGGGCAAGAAATGCACAGAATCAGGTGCCTCAAAAGGCAAAGATGCATCCCGCTAGGGGCTGTGCAAAGCGAGGCCTTGGCTGGCCGGCGTCGCCTTCGTTGGCCCGCAAGAATTCAGTCAACGGCTCGTGGTGAGCGAGCTTCGGGAAGTCCGAACTCGCGTGTTTCGACTCTGGTTTGGGGCCGGCTGCACGGTAGTCGCCGTTACAATGAGAGCGCCGAATCTCTGACGCAGTTTCTGACAGTCGGGTCGGTCAGTGGGTGCTTTTCATTGCGTTTGATTGCAATCCATTTGCGTTAGACGTTGTGCAAGTGCTTGTTTTTGTTAGGTTTTGCGTGTGGCGTGCAATCCGCTGCACACGAGGATGTCATTGAAAATCCTTGTGTCGGTGGTTCGATTCCGCCCCAGGCCACCAAACAAAAGCCCTTGATTTGCAAGAATCAAGGGCTTTTTCAATTCCGTGCCGCCAAAGCAGGGTCGCACCCTGCATTGCAGGTGCTGCATGCTGAAGTCCTGCGTTGCCTTGGTGCTGGCTGCCGCCTGCACCGCGCACCGCATTCCTTGTTGTCTCTCCCCACGTTCCCATGCCCCTTCTGCAGGACACCACCCTTGGTATCGACTTTGGCACTTCCAACTCTGCGATGGCGGTGCGCCAAGGCGCGGGGCCGTCTCGGATGGTGGCGCTGGAGGGCGACGCACACACACTGCCCACGGCGCTGTTCTTCAACGCCGAAGACCAGCGCACTCACTTCGGGCGCGATGCAGTGGCGCAATACCTGGCTGGCACGGAAGGGCGATTGATGCGCTCGCTCAAGAGTCTGCTGGGCAGTGCGCTGCTGCAGGACAAGACGGCGGTGCACAACCAGTTGGTCAGCTACCAGGACATCATCGGCCTCTTCTTGCGGATGCTGGCGCAAAAGGCCCGCGACGAACTGGGTGGCATGCCCGGGCGGGTGGTGATGGGGCGGCCGGTGCATTTTGTGGATGGTGATGCCGAGCGCGATCAGCAGGCTGAGGATGCGCTGCGCCAGGCCGCGTTGTCTGCAGGATTCGAGAACGTGAGCTTCCAGTTCGAGCCCATTGCGGCCGCGCTGGACTACGAGCAGCGCATCGACCGGGAGTCGCTGGTGCTGGTGGTGGACATTGGTGGCGGCACCTCGGACTTCACCGTGGTGCGCCTGGGGCCCGAGCGCATGGCTCGCGCCGACCGCAGCAGCGATGTGCTGGCCACCACCGGCGTGCACATCGGCGGCACGGACTTTGACCGGCGCCTGAGTCTGGACCTGCTCATGCCGCTGCTGGGCTTTCGCCACATCGGCCCGTCGGGGCGGGAGGTGCCCAGCCGGGTGTTTTTTGACCTCTCGACCTGGCACCTGATCCAGTGGCTGTATTCGCCGCGCGCACTGCGCGACGCGCAAAATCTGCGCACCGACTATGCCGATGCCGCGCTGCACGCGAGGTTGATGCGAGTGCTCCATGAGCGGCTGGGCCACCGCCTGGCCAATACGGTAGAGCAGGCCAAGATCGCCGCTTCGCTGGCCGATGCCGAGGCGCCCATGTCCCTCGACTGGGTAGAGTCAGGGCTCAGCGCCTCCGTCACGCCGCCCGGGCTGGCGCAGTCCTTGGCGCAGCCGCTGGAACAGGTCGTGGCTTGCGCAGGTGACTGCCTGCAGCTTGCGGGCCTTGGCGATGGGAGTGTGGACGCGATCTACCTGACCGGGGGCTCGTCGGCGCTGCGGCCACTGCGCCGGGCGCTGCGCACGGCCTTCCCGGCAACCCCGCAAGTGGAGGGTGATCTGTTTGGCGGGGTGGCTGCGGGCCTGGCGGTTTCGCGGTAGTCACGCATCTTGAATTGCTAGCAATTGAATAGCGTTTGGGGCATGCTGCACTAGCGCTATCGCCCGAAAACATCGCAAACACCGCCCAGCAACATCTGGCGTCAGTCCTGCGGTCCGTCCTCGCGCTTCCACTCCAGCGCGGTGTCGTACAGCACGTTGCGCGACGCGCCCGTGATCTCGGCGGCCAGGCGCACGGCGGTCTTCAGGGGCAGTTCGGCCAGCAACAGGCGCAGCACGCGGTGGCTGTCGCCTGCGTCGCTGACCACAGGCACCGGGTGCAGCAGCACCACAAATTCGCCGCGGGAGCGCTGGGGCGACCCATCCAGCCAAGCGGTCAGCGCCTGTGCGGGCTGGGTGGTGACTTCTTCAAACTGTTTGGTCAGCTCGCGCGCCAGGGTGACGGGGCGCTCGCCCAATACGGCCAGGGCCTGGGCCAACTCGCCAATCCGGTGGGGGGCTTCGAGCAGCACCACGCAGCGGGGCTCATGGGCCAGGTTCTGCGCAATCACGTTCGCGCGCTCTGCGTTCTTGACGGGCAGAAAACCTGCAAACACAAAGCCGCCATGCTCGGTGCTGTGGGCCACGGCACCGGCCACGCTCAATGCGGTGGTAATGCTGCTGGCACCCGGCAGCGGCACGGCGCGCAAGCCTGCTGCCTGCACCGCTGCCACCAGGCGCGCCCCAGGGTCGCTCACGCCGGGTGTGCCTGCGTCGCTCACATAGGCCACGCGCTGTCCCTGCTGCAGCCGGTGCACCACATTCTGTGCAGCTTCGGCCTCGTTGTGCTGGTGCACAGCCAGCAACTGGCTGGCGCTCTTGTCGATGCCGTAGGCGCGCAGCATCGACTGCGTATGGCGTGTGTCTTCGCAAGCCACCGTATCCACCAGTTGCAGCACATGCAGTGCGCGCAGGGTGATGTCGGCCAGGTTGCCGATGGGTGTGGCCACCACGTACAGTGCGCCCTGCGGATAATGCTGCGCAGCGGCGGCGTCGTGCGCCGCACCCTGGGCTGAAGCGAAAGATGCGCTCAATGAATTTCCTTGGAAAAAAACCACCCGTCGTTGCCACCCCAGGGGCTGCCAAAAATGCCACCACGCGTGAGCGGGGCAACGCTGCCGAGGACCAGGCCCTGGCCCATCTGCAGGCGGCGGGCCTGCAACTGGCGGTGCGCAATTATCGGACGCCCGGGCGCGGCGGGGGCGAGATTGATCTGGTGATGCGGGACCGGGACGGCACCCTGGTGTTTGTGGAGGTTCGCAGTCGCGCGCGCAGCGGTTTTGGCGGCGCAGGTGCCAGCATCAGCGCCACCAAGCAGCAGCGCATCATCTTCGCTGCGCGGCACTACCTAATGCGCTTGCCGTCGCCACCGCCCTGCCGTTTTGACGTGGTGCTTGTGGAGGAGGAGGTGCAGTGGCTCAAGGCGGCGTTCGATGCGCAGTAGCGGCGGGCGCCATATTAGTCGCCAGCGCAATGCAGGTGGCTACCCTTTGCTACAAAAGCTGTAACACGCGGCGGGTATCATCGGGCCCTCATGCTTGAGCAACGCATCCAACAGCATTTCATCGACAGCGCCGACCTGAAGTACCAGGCCGCGCAAACCCTGAGCCATCCCATCGCCGCAGCCGTACAGGCAGTGCTGGCCTGCGTGACCAGCGGCGGCAAGGTGCTGGCCTGTGGCAACGGTCCGTCTGCCGCCGAGGCGCAACAGTTCGCCGCGTTTTGCGTGGCCGGCTTTGAGCGCGAACGCCCCGAGCTGGCCGCGCTGGCCCTCACGTCGGACAGCACCCTGCTCACGGCGGCTGCAGGCAGCAACGATGCCACCCAGCAGTTTGCGCGCCAGGTGCGTGCCCTGGGCCAGGCGGGCGATGTGCTGCTGGCCCTGACGGTGCACGGAAACGACCCCAACCTGCTGGCTGCCGCCGAAGCCGCGCACGAGCGCGACATGACCGTGGTGGTGCTTGCAGGCCGCACCGGTGGCAAGCTGGCCGCCATGCTGCGGGAGACCGACGTCTTGATCAGCGTGCCCCACGACCGTGCGGCGCGCGTGCGCGAAGTCCATACGCTGGTACTGCACTGCCTGAGCGACGGCGTGGACGCACAGTTACTTGGTGAACAGGAGATCCCACTATGAACCCGACAACCCTGAATCGCACCCGCCGCGTGGGGGGTACAGCCCTGGCGGCTGCCGCGCTGGCCGCCGCACTATCGGCTTGCGCGCCCCTGATCGTCGGCGGCGCCGTGGTCGGCGGCGTGATGGCGGTGGACCGCCGCACGGCTGGCACCCAGATCGAAGACGAGGGCATCGAGCTGCGCGCGGCCAACCGCATTCGCGAAGCCCTGGGCGACCGGGCCCATGTCAACGTGACCAGCTACAACCGCCAGGCTCTGCTGACCGGTGAAGTCGCTACGGCCCAGGACCGCCAGGCGGTGGAGCAGATGGTGTCGCAGGTGGAGAACGTGCGCTCCGTGGTCAACGATCTGGCCGTGATGCCCAGCTCTACGCTGAGCCAGCGGTCCACGGACACCTTCATCACTGGCAAGGTTCGCGCGAGCCTGGTGGACGCGCAGGACATTTCGGCCAACTCCTTCAAGGTGGTGACTGAGCGCAATATCGTCTACCTGATGGGCCGCGTCTCGCAGCGCGAGGCCAACCGCGCCACGGACATCGCCCGTGGCGTGAGCGACGTGCGCAAGGTGGTGCGTGTGTTCGAGATCGTTTCGGAGGAAGAGCTGCGCCGCATCGCGCCGCAGCCTGCGCCGGTCACCACGGACACCAAGCCGGCCGGCGGCTGAGGACAGGGTTCAGCCCAGAGGGGCCAAGTCCCAGACCACAGCGCGTGGTCTGGGACTTTTTTCTTGCAGCGCAGCGCTGGAGCTCCGCTGCGATGCCACACGTCGCCGGCGTTGCACCCGGGGGTGAGGCTGTGACGACGCCTGCTTCGCCCGACCGCCGGGTCTGCCCTTTGTCAGGGTAGACACCGCAGGCGGCTGAGGGGGTTACTTCAAGCGCTGAATCAGGCTGGACGTATCCCAGCGGTTGCCGCCCATCTTCTGCACATCGGCATAGAACTGGTCCACCAGCGCTGTTACCGGCACGCGTGATCCGTTGCGCTTGGCTTCGTCCAGCACCAGGCCCAGGTCCTTGCGCATCCAGTCCACGGCGAAACCAAAGTCGAACTTGCCGTCCACCATGGTCTTGCCACGGTTGTCCATCTGCCAGCTCTGGGCCGCGCCCTTGCCGATCACCTCCAGCACCTGCTTCATGTCCAGCCCGGCGTTCTGGCCAAACGCCACGGCTTCCGACAGGGCCTGCACCAGCCCGGCGATGCAGATCTGGTTGACCATCTTGGCCAACTGGCCCGAGCCGCTGGCACCCAGCAGCGTGAAGGCGCGGGAGAACGCCATGGCCACGGGCTGGACGGCCTCGAAGGCTGCGGCATCGCCACCGCACATCACGGTCAGCAGGCCGTTCTGAGCGCCTGCCTGGCCGCCGGACACGGGCGCATCCACAAACTGCAGGCCGAGCGCCTGGGCGGCCGCATACAGCTCGCGCGCCACCTCGGCCGACGCCGTGGTGTGGTCCACAAAAATCGCACCGGGCTTCATGCCTGCAAAGGCGCCGTCCGCGCCCAGCGTGACCGAACGCAGGTCATCGTCATTGCCCACGCAGCAGAACACGATGTCGGCGCCTGCAGCCGCCTCGCGGGGCGTGGCTGCATGTTGGGGGGCCTTGGTGCCCGCGTACTCTGCGCACCAAGCGACCGATTTGGTCGCGGTCCGGTTGTACACGGTGACTTCGTGACCGGCCAGCGCCAGGTGGCCTGCCATGGGGTAGCCCATCACGCCCAGGCCCAGAAAGGCGACTTTGCGGGAAGGGGTGGTGTCGTAGTTGCGGGGGTTAGTGCTTGGCATGGTGTGACGGCAAGATGATGCAAAAGTATGCGTGAAAACGAAAACCCGCCCAGGAGGGCGGGTGAAGCAGGGCAAAGGTGTGTGGGCCTGGCTCTGGAGTCACACAATCGCGAAATGCTCGGTGCCCTGGGCCAGGTCGGGCGACTTGGCGCGCTGGCTGTTGAGCTTGATCTGCAGGCGCAGGTCGTTGAGCGAGTCGGCATTGCGCAGCGCGTCTTCGTAGCTGATGACGTTGGCCTCGTAGGCGTCGAACAGCGCCTGGTCGAAGGTTTGCATGCCCAGGTTGCGGCTTTTCTTCATGATCTCCTTGATCTCGGAGACCTCGCCCTTGAAGATCAGGTCGGAGATCAGCGGTGTGTTGAGCATCACTTCCACCGCAGCGGCACGGCCCTTGCCGTCCTGCTTGGGGATCAGACGCTGCGAAACCATGGCGCGCAGGTTGAGCGACAGGTCCATCAACAACTGGGCGCGGCGCTCTTCGGGGAAGAAGTTGATGATCCGGTCCAGCGCCTGGTTGGCGCTGTTGGCGTGCAGCGTGGCCAAGCACAAGTGCCCGGTTTCTGCAAACGCCACCGCATGTTCCATGGTCTCGCGGTCGCGGATTTCGCCCATCAGGATCACGTCGGGCGCTTGGCGCAGCGTGTTCTTCAGGGCTGCTTCCCAGCTGTCGGTATCCAGGCCCACTTCGCGCTGCGTCACCACGCAGTTCTTGTGCGGGTGCACGAATTCAATGGGGTCTTCCACCGTGATGATGTGGCCGAACGAGTTCTCATTGCGCCAGTCCACCATGGCGGCCAGCGTGGTGGACTTGCCCGAGCCCGTGGCACCCACCAGGATGCACAGGCCGCGTTTGGTCATCGTCACTTCCTTGAGCACCTGCGGCACACCCAGGCCGTCGATGGTGGGCAGTGTGAGCGGAATGGTCCGCAACACCATGCCGACCTTGCCCTGCTGGATGAAGGCGTTGACGCGGAAACGCCCGATGCCAGCGGGCGAAATGGCGAAGTTGCACTCCTTGGTGCGCTCGAAGTCGGCCACTTGCTTGTCGCTCATGATGGCGCGCGCCAGCGTGAGCGTGTGGTTGGGCGTGAGGGGCTGCGGTGACACCTTGGTCACCTTGCCATCGACCTTGATGGCGGGCGGAAACTCTGCCGTGATGAACAAGTCGCTGCCATTGCGGCTCACCATCAGCTTGAGCAGGTCATTGATGAATTTACTGGCCTGATCGCGTTCCATCAGAAGTTCTCCCGGGGGTGGTCGTCTGCCGGACGATCTTGGGTCGAGGATAGGTGCATCATTTCTGGTTATCGCTCAGGCGCGCACTCACCACGCGCAGGCGCAGCGACAGCTTGCGCGCCAGCAGTGCAATCAGACTGGCAGCCAGCTGCGGGTCCTTGGTCATCATGTCGTCCATGGCCTCGGCGGAGAGCACGGCGATCTCGCAATCGGTCAGTGTGGTGCAGGCCGAAAAGCGAATGCCGCTGTCCAGCAGCGACATCTCGCCCAGGATGTCCCCCGGGCGTGTCTCGGCCAGGCGCAGTTGTTCGCCCCAGGGCTGCACGCGGTCCACGGCGATGGTGCCGGTGAGCAGCACCACCATGAAGTTGCCGTACTCGTCCTGGCGGATCACGTCGCGGTTGGAGGGGATGGCCGCAAACTCAAAAAAGCGCTCCATGCGCTCCACGGCGTCCTTGTCCAGGTGCGCCATGTATTTGTCCTTGGCCCACAGGCCTTGCAGCAGCTTGCCGCCCCGGCTGGTGGGCAGGCGCTTGGCGCCCACTTCCACAGCACGAGCCTCCCAGGGCACCAGCATGGAGTCGTCCACACCCTGGCCCGCAAATGCCGTGGAAAACAGCACGGAGTCCGTGTGGTCGTCCGATGATTTGCCGCTGCGGGTTTTCAATTTCAGAAGGCTCAAAATGCCTTTCATATCGCGCTCCGGTATGCGGCGCCTGCGGGGGCCACAAGGTCGTTCATGGGGGTGTGCTGTCGGGGGCTCAGCCGGGGAAGTTCTCGGGGATCTTGGCCTTGCTGCGTGCTTCAGCCGGGCTGATGATGTTGCGGCGCACGAGGTCCGTCAGGTTCTGGTCCAGCGTCTGCATGCCCACGCTGTTGCTGGTCTGGATGGTGGAATACATCTGCGCCACCTTGGCCTCGCGGATCAGGTTGCGGATGGCGCTGGTGCCCAGCATGATCTCGTGCGCAGCCACGCGGCCAGAGCCGTCCTTGGTCTTGCACAGCGTCTGCGAGATCACGGCCTGCAGCGATTCGGACAACATCGCACGGACCATTTCCTTTTCTTCGGCCGGGAACACGTCGATGATCCGGTCGATGGTCTTGGCGGCGCTCGATGTGTGCAGCGTGCCGAACACCAAGTGGCCCGTTTCCGCAGCCGTCATGGCCAGACGGATGGTTTCCAGGTCGCGCATTTCGCCCACCAGGATGGCGTCCGGGTCTTCACGCAGTGCGGACTTCAGGGCCGCCGCGAACGACAGCGTCATCGGGCCGACTTCGCGCTGGTTGATCAGGCACTTCTTGGACTCGTGCACGAATTCGATCGGGTCTTCCACCGTGAGGATGTGGCCGTATTCGGATTCGTTGAGGTAGTTGACCATGGCGGCCAAAGTGGTGGACTTGCCCGAGCCCGTGGGGCCGGTCACCAGCACCAGGCCCCGTGGCTTCAAGGCCAGGTCGCCAAAGATCTTGGGGGCGTTGAGCTGCTCCAGCGTCAGGATCTTGCTCGGAATCGTCCGGAACACGGCGGCCGCGCCCCGGTTCTGGTTGAAGGCGTTGACGCGGAAACGGGCCAGGCCTTCGATCTCGAACGAAAAGTCCACCTCCAGGAACTCTTCATACGTCTTGCGCTGCGCGTCGCTCATGATGTCGTACACCATGGCGTGCACCGTCTTGTGGTCCAGCGCATCCACGTTGATGCGCCGCACGTCGCCGTGGACCCGGATCATGGGCGGCAGACCGGCGGAGAGGTGCAGGTCGGAGGCCTTGTTCTTCACACTGAACGCGAGCAATTGGGTAATGTCCACGGAGTCCCTCTATCGTTTGGTACGCTTGCCAAACATTATGACCACGATTGCTAACAACCTCCAACAGGTTATGGGCCGGATCGCCCAAGCGTGCCAGGCGGCCAGGCGCGACCCGGCCCAGGTGGGCCTGCTGGCCGTTTCCAAGACCTTCGGCGCCGATGCGGTGCTGGAGGCGGTGGCCGCAGGCCAGCGCGCCTTTGGCGAGAACTACATCCAGGAGGGTGTGGACAAGATTGCCGCCGTACGTGCTGCCTTGCCCGGCGTGGCGCTGCAGTGGCATTGCATCGGCCCCATCCAGAGCAACAAGACCCGCCTGGTGGCCGAGCACTTTGACTGGGTGCATACGGTGGACCGGCTCAAGATCGCCGAGCGCCTGTCGGCCCAGCGGCCCGATCACCTGCCGCCGCTGCAGATATGTATCCAGGTCAACATTGACGGCGGGCCCACCAAGTCGGGCGTGGCTCCGGCCGAGGCCCTGGACCTGGTGCGCGCTGTCGCAAAACTGCCACGCCTGGTGGTGCGGGGGCTCATGAGCATTCCGGACCATGCTCCTGAATTGGAAGCGCAACTGGCAATCCACGCTAGCGCCAGAAGGCTTTTCGACGAGATATCGGCGGTGGGAGAGCCAGGCCTTGGGCAGTTCGACACCCTGTCCCTGGGCATGACGGCCGATCTGGAGGCCGCCATCCAGGCGGGCAGCACCCTGGTGCGCGTGGGCACCGGCATCTTCGGCGGGCGGACTTACTCCGCCTGACGCTCGGGGCGCATCAGCCAGCGAAGCGCGCCACGCAATCCAGCGCCGCTGTCACGTCCGCCTCGCTCACATCCAGGTGTGTCACCCAGCGCAGCCGCGTGGCGCCGCCATACAGGCTGCTGGTCACGCGCACGCCGTGCTGCGCCAGCCAGGCGGTGAAGGCGGTTGCCACATCGGCATGCAGGTCGGTGAACAGGATGTTGGTCTGCCAGGGAAGCACCGTGATGCGGCCCTGCAGCACAGGGTGGCTGCGGTTGGCTTCGGCCAGCCCTTGGGCCAGCCGGTCCAGGCGGGCGTGGTCCTCCGCCAGGCGCCGCACATGGTGCTGCAGCGCATAGTGGCCCGCAGCGGCCAGCACTCCGGCCTGGCGCATGCCACCGCCCAAGATCTTGCGGGTGCGGCGCGCCTGCCGGATGAAGTCGCGCGAGCCCAGCACCAGCGAGCCCACGGGTGCACCCAGGCCCTTGCTCAGGCACAGCGACGCGGAATCAAAGTGGCTGCACAGCGCGCGCGCTTCGTCGTACACATCGGTGCCGTTGCGCGCGGCATTGGCCGTGGCGGCGTTGAACATGCGTGCGCCGTCCAGGTGCATGGCCAGCCCCCGGCTGCGCGCCAGCTGTGCCACCTCGGCGATGTAGGCGGGCGGCAGCACCTGGCCGCCGGTGGTGTTCTCCAGCACCACCAGCCGGGTACGCGCAAAGTGCGGGTCGTCCGGTTTGATGGCGGCGGCGATGTCGGCCACGCGCAGCGTGCCGTCGGGCTGGGTCTCGACGGGCTGTGGCTGGATGGACCCTAGCACTGCCATGCCACCAGCCTCCCAGCGGTAGGTGTGCCAGCTCTGGCCCACGATGGCCTCGTCGCCGCGCTGGCAGTGGCCCCACAGCGCGATCAGGTTGGTCTGCGTGCCCGAGGGGGCGAACAATGCAGCCTCAAAACCCAGCAGATCGGCCGCATGCTCCTGCAGTGCGTTCACCGAGGGGTCGTCGGCAAACACATCGTCGCCCAGCGGGGCCTTGAACATGGCCTCGCGCATGGCGGGCGTGGGCTGGGTGACGGTGTCGCTGCGAAAGTCGGGCATGGGCGCGGTCCTTGTGGGTCGGGTCAATGAATGCAATGACCAGCCATGGTAGCGGCGGCCCGTGGCGGTTGCCGCTGTGGGGTTTACGGCGCGCTTCAGCGCCGTGCTGTCAGGGCCGCGCCATCTTGCACTCCGTGCCTTGCGCCAGCTCATTGCCGGTGTAGGCGGCATCGGTGCGAAAGCCATAGTTGGTGCCTTCCCAGCCCATCTTCACCACTTTGCCGTCCACCGGCGCGATGGTGTTGACCACCTGGGGCAGCAGCAGCTGGTGGTCTTCGCCGCGCATGCGCACGGGGCCCACTACCGAATCGATGGTCAGGTCTTCCAGCGCACGGGCCACCTTCACCGGGTCGGTGGACTGGGCCTTGTTGATGGCTGCAGCGAGGAAGCGGGGCGTCATCTCGATGCGCGGAGCGAGAAAGTCCTTGCCCGTCTTGGCCTTGTAGGTCTTGGCCAGCGCATCCACTTTGGGGGTGTCGGCCTGGCCGGGGTGCCATTCGGCCACCCAGGTCAGCTGGCCCTGTTTGGCCTGCGATACCGCCAGCACCGTGCCCGGGATGGAGCCTGCACTGTGATTGAAGTAGCGCAGGTTGTAGCCCGCATCGCCCGCCGCCTTGAGCAACAGCGTCATGTCCTGCCCCCAGTTACCGGTGATGACCGAGTCGGCCTCCGTGCTCTTGACCTTGGCGAGGTAGGGCGCAAAGTCCTTCACGCGGCCAATGGGGTGCAGCGCCTCGCCCACAAACTGGATGTCGGGCCGTGCCAGCCCCACCATCTCGCGGCCGTAGTGCGCCCACTGCTTGCCGTGGGCGTAGTCCTGGTTCAGCAGGTACACCTTCTTGATGTCCGGCTGCTTCTTGATGTAGTTGGCAATGGCCTTCATCTTCATGGCCGTGTTGGCCTCGAACTGGAAGTGCCAGAAGTTGCACGCCTTGCCCGTCAGCTCGGGGTCGATGGAAGAGTGGTTCAGCACCAAGATCTCCTTGCCCGGGTTGCGCTGGTTGTGGCGCGCTGCCGCCTGCACCAGTGCTGTGACCACGGAGGAGCCCGAGCCGCCCGTCACGATGGCCTTGGCTCCCTGGTCAATGGCGGCCTGCAGCGCGCTCTGGCTCTCTTGCGCCGAGAGCTTGCTGTCGAACTGCAGCAGCTGCAGCTTGGTGCCCTTGAGCACGCCGCCCTTGGCGTTGATGTCCTCGATGGCGTACTGCGTGTGGGTGAGCATCAGCTCACCCACGTTGGCGAACGGGCCCGACAGCGGGTCGATGTAGGCAACCTTGAAGGTCTCCTGCGCGCTGGCGGCTGTGCCGATCAGCAAGGCCGCCGCGGCGGCCAGGGGGGTGAGGAACACGGTTTTCATGGGTTTTGTCTCCGGTGGTTGTTGTGCTTGGTGTAGGGGTGCTGCGGTGCGCGTCAGGCTGAGTTGCGCTTGCGGGTTCGCCGCAGCCCCAGCACACGCCAGGCCAGCTGCGCCAGCTCCTGCGCCACCTCGTCTTGCGACAGGCGGCCGTCAGGGCGGTACCAGTTGTAGAGAAAGCCGGGCAGGCTGCAGGCGGCCAGGGCGGTGATCTTGGTGTCGTTGAACTCGAACATGCCGTCCTGGCGGCCCTGTTCGAGCAGTGCACACAGCCGGTCGTAGAAGTGGTTCGCCAAATCCTTCTGCGCCGCCAGGTACTCGGGCCGGTACACCTGCGGCTCGCGGTACGGGAAGAAGGCCGAGGGGTGGTGCTCCAGCGTGGCGCGGATCAGCCGCTCGATGCCTTCCGTCACCTTCACATGCGCAGGCCGGTCATCGTCCGCCGCAAAGTCCATCGCAGTGAAACACGCCACGGCAGGCGCCCACGACAGCGTCTCGAAGATCTCCTGCTTGTTGCGGAAGTAGTAGTACACAAAGGGCTTGGTCACGCCCAGCTGCTGCACGATCTGCTCGATGGTGGTGTTGGCGTAGCCCTGCGTATCGAACAGCGCCTCGGCTGCGCGCAAGATGCGTTCGCGCTTCTCGTCCGACCCGGCCGTGGCGGCCTTCTGGCGGCCGTTGGCCTGCACGGGGGGGTGCTGGTTCATCGGTGTCCTTTGCGCGACGGTTGATTTATACTCATGGGTAGCATTGTTCTACCGAGCGGTATATATTGGCAAGACGCTGGCGGGCGCGGCCACCCAGAGAAAACCCTGAGTGGCCGCCAAGAACCAGCGATTCCAGACACCTCGGAGACAACGCCATGCCTTCTGCCGCACCGCAGCTGCCGCTGCACGAACACCTGCGCCGCCACGCGCGCGAAACGCCCGACCGCATCGCCTACCTCTGGTACGGCCAGCCCCTCACCTGGGCGCAGCTTGATGCGGCCAGTGATGCATTTGCCGCGCGCCTGCAGGCGCTGGGAGTGGCCAAGGGCGAGCCCGTGGCACTGTTCATGAACAACTGCCCGCAGTACGTGATGGCGCACTACGGCATCCAGAAGATCGGCGCCATCGTCTGCCCTTGCGGGCCGCTGAACAAGGAGCATGAGCTGGAGTACCAGCTCACCGACCTGCAGGCGCGCGTGATCGTCGCGGCCGATGTGCTGCTGCCCGTGGTGGACAAGGTGCGCGCCAAGACCACGCTGCAGCAGGTGTTTGTGGTGCGCTATGCCGAGATGCTGCCCGAGGGCGCGCCCAGCATCGACGTACCCGCCGAGCTGCTGGCCATGCGCGCCGCCATGGCGCCTGCTCCCACGGGCTGCGAAGATTTTCTGGCGGCCACGCGCACAGGCGCTCGGCCAGCGCCCGTGGCGCTGTCGATGGATGACGTCTCGCTCATGACCTATACCTCGGGCACCACCGGGTTGCCGAAGGGCGCGATGCTGAGCTACGGCAATGCCACGTTCAAGACCGCTGCATCGGCCGACTGCAATGGCATGACACCGCACGAAACGCTGCTGGCGGTGGCGCCGCTGTACCACATCGCCGGCATGGTGATGGGCGTGAACCTGCCGGTCTACACCGGCGCCACGGCCGTGCTGCTGTACCGTTTTGACCCGCTGGGCGTGGCCCAGGCGCTGGAGCGCCACCGCGTGACCTGGTGGTACAGCATCGCGCCCATGAACGGCGCGCTCATGCAGGTGCCCGGCGCACGCGACATGGACTGGAGCGCGCTGCGCCGCAACCCGGTCACCAGCTTTGGCATCACCTTCACCGAGGCGCTGGCCCAGCAGTGGCAACAGTTCGCGCCGAACTGCATTGCGCACGAGGCGGCCTATGGCCTGTCGGAAACCCACACCGTGGATACCGCCATGCCGGTGGACGCGATCCGCTGGGGCACCCAGGGCAAGCCCGTGCCGGGCAACACCCTGCGCATCGTGGACCCCGACACCGGCGCGCCGCTGCCCACGGGCGAGGTGGGCGAGATCACCATCCACGGCCCCGGCAACTTCAAGGGCTACTGGAACAAGCCCGAGGCCACGTCCCAAACGCTGCGCGATGGCTGGGTCTACACCGGCGACATGGGCAAGATCGATGCGGATGGCTATGTCACCTTCATCGGCCGTTTCAAGGAAATGATCAAGGTTTCGGGCTACAGCGTGTTCCCCGAAGAGGTCGAGACCCTGCTCATCAAACACCCCGCCGTGGCCCAGGCCGCTGTGATTGGCGTGCCCGATGCGGAAAAGGGTGAGGTGGTGCGCGCCTTCATCGTCAAGAAGCCCGGCCAGGACGTGGACGCCACTGCGCTCGTAGCCTGGTGCCGCGAGAACATGGCGCCCTACAAGGCTCCCCGCGAGGTGCGTTTCATCGACGCGCTGCCCGCCACGGGCGCGGGCAAGGTGCTGCGCCGCCTGCTGCGGGATATTGCGTGATCTGACGAGAAATCGGCTGCTGGCGCCGGATGAATATGCGCTGGCAGCTATACAAAATATAGCGACTGCCCCATGCCATCTTCTGTTCTGTTCACCAAAGTGCTGGTTGCCAATCGGGGCGAAATCGCACTGCGCACCGTGCGCGCCCTGCACGACCTGGGCATCACCAGCGTGGCCGTGTATGCCAACGATGACGCCGCCAGCCCCCATGTGCACGCAGCCAGTGCGGCCGTGGCGCTGGGCGCCACCGGCCCGGCGGCGTACCTGGACGGTGCGCGCCTCATCGCCATTGCCCAGGCGCAGGGCTGTGATGCCGTGCACCCGGGCTATGGATTCCTGAGCGAGCGTGCCGACTTTGCCCGCGCGTGTGCCGAGGCGGGGCTGCGCTTCATCGGCCCCACGTCTGCGCAGCTCGCGCTGTTCGGCGACAAGGCGCAGGCCCGTGCGCTGGCGCAGCAGCAGAGCGTGCC
The DNA here is from genome assembly GCF_058793595.1 of Acidovorax sp. GW835-FHT14G06. Lineage (NCBI taxonomy): Bacteria > Pseudomonadati > Pseudomonadota > Betaproteobacteria > Burkholderiales > Comamonadaceae > Acidovorax > Acidovorax sp. GW835-FHT14G06. Next base: position 444,826 of record NZ_JBXAGA010000005.1, on the reverse strand, counting down.
GCTCATGCCCGGCACGCAGGCGGCGGTGACGCTGCAGGAGGCGCAGGCCTTCTTCGCGCAGCACGCCCATGCCGGCATCGTCATCAAGGCCATCGGCGGTGGCGGCGGGCGCGGCATGCGCGCGGTGGCGTCGGCCGATGACTTGCCCGCTGCCTACGCGCGCTGCCGCAGCGAGGCGCAGGCCGCCTTTGGTGTGGACGGCGTGTACGTGGAGCGCCTGATGGGCAACGCCCGCCACATAGAGGTGCAGGTGCTGGGCGATGGACGCGAGGTGATCGCGCTGGGCGAGCGCGAGTGCACGCTGCAGCGGCGCTTTCAGAAGGTGGTGGAGATCTCGCCCAGCCCCTCGCTGCCCGCGCCGCTGCGCGAACGCATCACCACAGCCGCGCTGTCCATGGCGCGGGCCGTGGCCTACGAGGGCCTGGGCACCTTCGAGTTTCTGGTGGATCTGGCCTCGAACGACCTGCCGTTTGTGTTCATCGAATGCAACCCACGCCTGCAGGTGGAGCACACCATCACCGAAGAAGTGACCGGCGTGGATCTGGTGCAGGCGCAGATCGCGCTGGCCGCAGGCCGCACGCTGCAGGACATCGGCCTGGACGCGGCCGCACCGCCCGCCGTGTTGGGCTTTGCCGTGCAGTGGCGCATCAACGCCGAGACGCTGGATGCGCAGGGCAACGCCACCCCAGGCAGCGGCACGCTCAGCCGCTTTGACCTGCCCGCAGGCCCCGGAGTGCGCGTGGACACGCACGGCGCAGCGGGCGCCACGCCGTCGCCGCACTACGACACGCTGCTGGCCAAGCTCATCGTGCACACACGCAGCCCGCGCTTTGCCGATGCGCTGCGCCGCTCGCAGCGCGCGCTGGCCGAGTGCCGCATCGACGGTGTAGCCACCAACCTCGCGCTGCTGCAGGCCCTGGCAACACGGCCCGAAATGGAGAGCCAGCAGGTGCACACGCGCTGGCTGGAGTCGGCGCTGCCAGACCTTCTGATTGCTGCAAAAAATATAGCTATCAAGGCAGATTCGACTGGCGCTACAGGGGAAAAAGACCCGCATATTGCCTCTGACACCCCTGACGGCGCAGTGGTGGCCCCCATGCCCGCCCGCCTGGTGCAGCTGAGCGTGGCCGAAGGCGACGTGGTCGCCGCAGGCGCCGAGCTGGCCGTGCTCGAAGCCATGAAGATGGAGCATGTGCTGCTGGCCCCGCACGCAGGCCGCGTGGGCGCGCTGCTGGCCGTGGCCGGTGGCTACGTCGCGCAGGGGCAGCCGCTGCTGGTGCTGGACGCGGTGGATGATGCTGCCGATGTCGAAGTGCAGGGCAGCGCTGCGCACGACCCCGACCACATCCGTGCCGACCTGCAACGTGTGATCGACCGCCACGCCTTCACGCTCGACGCCGCGCGCCCCGACGCCATGGCCAAGCGCCACGTCCAAGGCGGCCGCTCCGCGCGCGAGAACATTGCCGACCTGTGCGACGACGGCAGCTTCATCGAATATGGTGCCCTCGCCATCGCCGCGCAGGCCCGCCGCCGCAGCAAGGAGGACCTCATTGCCAACACGCCCGCCGATGGCATGGTTACGGGCATCGGCGGCATCAATGGCGCACTGTTTGGCGACGAGAAGTCCCGCGCCGTGGTCATGTCGTACGACGCCACCGTGCTCGCGGGCACCCAGGGCGCACGCAACCACGCCAAGACCGACCGCATGCTCGGCATCGCGCTGGCGCAGAAGCTGCCCGTGGTGCTGTTTGCCGAGGGCGGCGGCGGGCGCCCGGGCGACACCGACATGCCCGTGGTGGCGGGGCTGCATGTGCACACGTTTGCGAGCTACGCGGCGCTGTCGGGCCAGGTGCCGGTCATCGGCATCGCGGCAGGGCGCTGCTTTGCAGGCAACGCCGCCTTGCTGGGTTGCAGCGACGTGATCATTGCCACGCGCGGCAGCAACATCGGCATGGGCGGCCCGGCCATGATCGAAGGCGGCGGTCTGGGCGTGTTCAAGCCCGAGCAGATCGGCCCGAGCCGCGTGCAACATGCCAACGGCGTTATCGACGTGTTGGTGGAGAACGAGGCCGAGGCCGTGGCCGCTGCGTGCCACTATCTGTCGTTCTTCCAGGGCCGCACATCGCAGTGGTCCGCACCCGACCAGCGCCTGCTGCGCGCCGTGGTGCCCGAGAACCGCCTGCGCGTGTACGACACCCGCACGGCGATGACCGGTCTGGTGGACGAGGGCAGCCTGCTGCTGCTGCGCACCGGCTTTGGCGCGGGCATCCACACCGCACTCGCGCGCATCGAAGGCCGCCCCGTGGGCCTGCTGGCCAACAACCCGCAACACCTGGGCGGCGCCATCGACGCCGATGCGGCCGACAAGGGTGCGCGCTTCATGCAGCTGTGCAACGCGCATGGCCTGCCCATCGTGAGCCTGGTGGACACGCCCGGCTTCATGGTCGGCCCTGAGGTCGAGGCCACGGCCCAGGTGCGCCACGTGAGCCGCCTGTTCGTCACCGCTGCCAGCCTGCGCGTGCCCACCTTCAGTGTGGTTCTGCGCAAGGGCTACGGCCTGGGCGCCATGGGCATGACGGCCGGGGGCTTTCATGCGCCCGTGTTCACGGTGGCGTGGCCCACGGGTGAGTTTGGCGCCATGGGGCTCGAAGGCGCCGTGCGCCTGGGCTTTCGCAAGGAGCTGGAGGCCCTGCCCGAGGGCACCGAGCGCGACGCCCTGTTTGCCAAGCTGCTGGCCAAGTCCTACGCCAACGGCGAGGCGATGCACATGGCCGCCACGCTGGAGATCGACGCGGTGATCGACCCGGCCGACACACGGGCATGGCTGGCGCGGGGGCTGGCGTCGGCGCAGGTGGGGCCGGTGGGGCACCGGTTCATCGACACCTGGTAGCCCCTGCGCGGGCCGCGCTGTGCATGCTAAGCTGGCCCGCCTTGCCCACCCCGTGCCGGGGTGGCGCCCCTGTTTGATGGAGACTTTGCACCATGCCCGGACTGCTGCCCGATATCGACCCTGATGGCCTGCTCGAATTTTCGGTGGTCTACACCGACCGCGCGCTCAACCACATGTCCAAACGCTTCACCGGCGTAGTGCAGGACATTTTGGGCACGCTGAAAGAGGTCTACCACGCCCACACCGCCGTGCTGGTGCCTGGCAGCGGCACCTTCGGCATGGAAGCCGTGGCGCGCCAGTTCGCCAACCGCGAGAAGGTGCTCATCGTGCGCAATGGCTGGTTCAGCTACCGCTGGACGCAGATCTTTGACGCCGACAAAGGCCTGGGTGGCGGCTCCGTGGTGTGCAAGGCGCGCCAGCAGGGCAGCGGCCCGCAGGCGCCCTGGGCTCCATGCCCCGCTGAAGAAGTTGCCGCCACCATCCGGGCCGAAAAGCCCAAGGTCGTGTTCGCCCCCCATGTGGAGACCGCCAGCGGCATCATCCTGAGTGACGACTACCTGCGCACCATCACAGCCGCCGCGCACGAAGTGGGCGCGCTGTTTGTGCTGGACTGTGTAGCGTCCGGCGCGATGTGGGTGGACATGCAGGCCACGGGCGTGGATGTGCTCATCAGCGCACCGCAAAAGGGCTGGAGCGGATCGCCTTGCTGCGCCATGGTGATGCTGTCCGAGCGTGCGCGCGAAGCCATCGAGGGCACCACGAGCAGCAGCTTTTCGTGCGACCTCAAGAAGTGGATGCAGATTGCCGAGGGCTACGAAAAAGGCCAGCACGCGTACCACACCACCATGCCCACCGATGCGCTGGTGCGCCTGTCCGAAGTGATGGCTGAGACGCGCGCCTACGGCTTTGCCAAGGTGCGCGAGGAGCAGATTGAGCTGGGCACCAAGGTGCGCGCGCTGCTCGAGTCGCGCGGCTTCCCCAGCGTGGCGGCCGATGGCTTCAAGGCGCCCGGTGTGGTGGTGAGCTACACCACCGACCCCGGCATCCAGAACGGCAAGAAGTTCATGGAAGTGGGCCTGCAGACCGCTGCTGGCGTGCCGCTGCAGTGCGACGAAGGCCCGGACTTCAAGACCTTCCGCATCGGCCTGTTCGGGCTGGAGAAGTGGCACAACGTGGACCGCACAGTGGGCCATTTGTCGAAAGCGTTGGACCAGATTGCGGCAGCACCCTGACCCGCGTTAGGGCGCTGCAGTGAGCAGACCCGCGCGCGGCTTGTCGGCATGAGCAGCAGCGCTCCTCCATCCCACTCAAACGCCGAAGATCCGGCGCGCGCCCTGCGGCGTGCCAAGCGACAAGCCCTGGGCCTGTTGCTGCTGGTCACGGCCGTGTTTGTGGCCACCAGCGTGGTCGAACGCGGCCTGTGGCTCAACGGCGTCAAGGCCATGGCCGAGGCTGCCATGGTGGGGGCGCTGGCGGACTGGTTTGCGGTGGTGGCGCTGTTCCGCCGCCCGCTGGGCCTTCCCATTCCGCACACGGCGGTCATCGCGCGCAACCAGGCGCGCATCGGCCGCAATCTGGCCACCTTTGTGCGCGACAAGTTCCTGGATGTGCCCTCGCTCGTGGCGCTGATCCGCCGGCACGACCCCGCCGAGCGGCTGGCGCAGTGGCTGACTACCCCCGGCAACGCTGCGCTACTGGGCCACCAGGCCACGCGCCTGGCGTCGACCGCACTGGAGATGGTGCAGGACGCGCAGGTAGAGCGTTTCATCCAGAAGGCGGCGCGCGCATTGATTGGCCAAGTGGACATGTCGCGCGCCCTGGCGGCGGTGCTGGATACCCTCACGCACAACGGCCGCCACCAGGCGCTGCTGGACGACGTGCTGGCCAAGCTCATCGAACTGCTGCAGAACGAGCAAACCCGCACCTGGGTCGCGCAGTCCATCGTGGTCTGGCTCAAGAAGGACCACCCGCGCACCGAGAAGTTGCTGCCCAGCGACTGGCTGGGCGACAAGGGCTCGGCCCTGCTGGCCCGCGCGCTGGAGAGCCTGATGGCCGATGTGGCCGCCAACCCGCAGCACGCACTGCGTGCGCAGTTTGATGTGGCGGTGCAGCGCTATATCGAGCGCCTGCGCAGCGACCCGGAATGGGCGCGCAAGGGCGAGGAGATCCGCACCTGGCTGCAGACCGACGCCACCGTGGGCGGCTACGTGCAGGCGCTGTGGCTGGACCTGCGCGGTGCGCTGCAGCGTGATTTGGCCGATGCCGATTCGGTGGTGGCGCGGCAGGTGGGCAAGCTGGGGTTGTGGCTGGGTGAGTCGCTGGCGGGGGACGCGGCGCTGCGGCAGTCGTTCAATGACCGGCTGGAGCGGTGGGCGCAGGGGCTGACGCCGGATGTGTCGGCGTTCATTGCGCAGCACATTGAGGACACCGTGCGGCGATGGGATACCGAGGAGATGACGCAGCTGATTGAGCTGAACATTGGCAAGGACCTGCAGTACATCCGTATCAACGGCACCGTGGTGGGGGGGGTGATCGGGCTGGTGCTGTTTGTGGTGTCGCACGCGGGGGAGGTTTGGCGGGCGGTGGTGGGCGGCTGAGTCTGAAGCAGTCTGAGTACCACCCTCAACCGTTCGGGCTGAGCTTGTCGTAGCCAGTGCTTGTCCGCTGGTTTGAGCGGCGTGCCTTTGCAAAGGGCGGAGGCCGGGAGTCGCCCCGGCGGGCGAGGTACTTTTCTTTGCTTCGCCAAAGAAAAGTACCCAAAAGAAAGGCGACCCCCAGTCTGCGACCCCTGCGCTTCGCTACGGGGCAAACCTGCGTCGGGGCGGTTGCGGGGTGCGCCGTGGAACTCGCTTTGCTGCTGCGCAGCGCCGCTCGGACAACCACGGCGAGCTAGAGCACGAGGCATGGGCGCTCCGACGCCCATGCCCACCCCGCAACCGCCCCGCCGCAGGCGCAGTCAGCAGGGGGTTGGGAGCCGAACAGCCAACAGCCGAACAGCCACACGGGCCATCGCGTTGCTCGGCCGCGCCCGCGCTGCGCTGCTAGCGTGCAGCCTTATCCGCCGCCATGTTGGCCGCGTGTTCTTCCTGCAGATGCTGCGCAATCTGCGCCCAGGCCAGCTTGGCCTCTGCGTCTTGCGCCCAGGCATAGCAACTGGCGATGTGCATGGCCGTCACCGCATGGTGCGGGTCGAGCACAAAGGCCACCTCGCACTGCAGTGCCGCCTGGCGCCACATCGCGGTCGCATCTTCGGATCCTTCTTTCTGCAGCGCGTGGGCTTCTGCCACCCATGCCTGTCCCAGTCGAAACGCGGCAGCATGTTGCGTGGGGTCAACGTCATGCGCCCGTTGAAACAACACGCCCGCCTGTCGCCACAACGCCCGCGCTGCGGCAAAGTCTTGCGTGGCCACGGCCTGCGCTTGGGCGACGAGGGCGTTGCCGGATTGGAGGAGGGTGGAGGGGGAGTCGCTGGGCATGGGGTCTTACAGGCGAGGGATAAGGTTGAGGATTGTCGGAGGTTTTGCTGGCCGCTATCGGCCACGAGCAGCGCTCCACCCCTTCGGCGTACCTTTGTCAGGTTTCGAGAAGTGCTCCGACCATCTTTGAACCCAAGAAGCCTCCATCGATAAGCCCGCACCGACTGGAAATCTCCCTCCTGAGGTGCATCGCCTTTGCGCTCTCAACTTCTGTTGGCACGGACCAAAACGACGGGGCCTTGATGCCCGGGAAAAAGACCGCCACGATCAAAGCTTCGCCCCCACTCTTCGTGACAAGTTCGACGTGGTTCTTTGGGAAACGCCCTATCGTCGTGTAGGAGCGCACTGAACTGAACTGATTTAGAGGGTAGTGATTTTGGATGGACGAAAAGAACGCGGAGACGGTATGGATGGTCACTTGCCTAGTTTGTGGATCAATCTCAATCCAACGGCGACTTTGTACCGCTTTGATCCACCAACTTACAAGAGTCACCAAGGTCAATATTGAAGCAATAACCAGCACAGATTTGGTCAGCTCTCCAAGTGCGATGGCGCGCAAGGCTTCCAAAACTAGAGCGCCAATGAGCATGTACAGCAGAAGGTACGAAACTTGGCTGCGCGCGTGAATTGGCATTTTCTAGGCGGCTTTCAGTTTGGAGGGTGAACCCGTCCAGCGCACATAACAGGAGTGGCTGGCAGAGCGCTGGATACTGTAGCTTCTACCAAAAAAAATCTGGTGCGAGCGAAATCACCGTTGGTCTGGGTCAGGCGATGAAACTGTGGCAGTTTGCAATTTCTAGTCAAGGGAGTACGGGGCTGCGCACTCAATTTGAAAGTGCTGCCACCGCTCAAAACCTCGGCAAATCCGGATGCTTGATCTGCCCCCCGCGCACCAACATCTTCCCGTACTCCGCACACCGGTTCAGCGTCGGAATCACCTTCCCCGGGTTCAGCAACCCCGCCGGGTCAAACGCATGCTTGAGCCCGAACATCTGCGCGTTCTCCGCCGCAGAGAACTGCACGCACATGCTGTTGAGCTTCTCCACGCCCACGCCATGCTCACCCGTCACGGTGCCGCCCATCGCCACGCTGGTTTCCAGAATCTCCGCGCCAAAAAGCTCGCAGCGGTGTAGCTGGTCGGCGTCGTTCGCGTCGAACAGGATCAGCGGGTGCAGGTTCCCGTCGCCCGCGTGGAACACGTTGGCGCAGCGCAGCTGGTATTTCTTTTCCATCTCCTGAATGGCCAGCAGGATGTCGGCCAGGCGCTTCCTCGGGATGGTGGAGTCCATGCACATGTAGTCGGGGCTGATGCGGCCGCTGGCGGGGAAGGCGTTCTTGCGGCCGCTCCAGAAGCGCAGGCGTTCGGCTTCGTCGTTGCTGACCGAGAGGGCGGTGGCGCCGGCAGCGCGCAGCACCTCGCTCATGCGGCCGATTTCTTCTTCCACCTCTTCGGGCGTGCCGTCGCTCTCGCACAGCAAGATGGCTTCGGCCGTGAGGTCATAGCCTGCGTGTACAAAATCTTCCACGGCAGCCGTCATGGGCTTGTCCATCATCTCCAGCCCGGCGGGGATGATGCCTGCCGCAATCACGGCAGCGACGGCGTCGCCCGCTTTGCGCACATCGTCAAAGCTGGCCATGATGCAGCGCGCCAGCTGCGGCTTGGGGATCAGCTTCACCGTCACTTCGGTGGTCACGGCCAGCATGCCTTCGCTGCCGATCACGGCGGCCAGCAGGTCGTAGCCGGGGGCGTCCAGGGCCTCGCTGCCGAATTCGACGGGCTCGCCTTCCACCGTGAAGCCCTTGACCTTGAGCACGTTGTGCACCGTCAGGCCGTATTTCAGGCAGTGCACGCCGCCCGAGTTCTCGGCCACGTTGCCGCCGATGGTGCAGGCGATCTGGCTACTGGGGTCGGGCGCGTAGTACAGGCCGTAGGGGGCAGCGGCCTCGCTGATGGCCAGGTTGCGCACGCCGCACTGGACCACGGCCGTGCGGCTTTCGGGGTTGAGGTCGAGGATGCGGTTGAACTTGGCCAGCGACATGGTCACGCCCATGGCGTGCGGCATGGCGCCGCCGGACAGGCCCGTGCCCGCGCCGCGTGCCACCACGGGCACTTGCAGCTGGTGGCACACGCGCAGCACGGCCTGCACTTCGTCGTAGGTTTCCGGCAGGCACACCACCAGCGGGCGCTGGCGGTAGGCGGTGAGGCCGTCGCATTCGTAGGGGGTGGTGTCTTCGCTGTGCCAGAGCAGGGCGTGGGCCGGTAGTACGCGGCCCAGGGCCTGGACAATTTCGGCTTGGCGTGCGGCGCGCTCGGACAGGGCTGCGGTGGGGGCGGCGGCAGTGTTCATGGCTGTCACTGTAGGGGATGGCCGGATGCCGCGGGGTGAGCTTTTCTGCAGGGGATTGTGAAAAAGACCCGGATGCTCATTTATTAATAGCTGCTGGCGCTTGATGGACAAGCGCTGGGGCTGATTTTTGTCTGAAATTCGTGGAAGAGGGCGCGGCTCGGGCGAGGGCAGCCGAGCAAGGGCCGCCCCGTAGCGAGGGCTGTGTCCCCCTTCCCGGCGCAGCCGAGAGAAGGGGGAAGGCGCCAAAGGCGACTCAGGGGGATGCTTCTACTACGCCATGGTTTTGCGCAGCCATTCGGCAAACGCCGCGCATTCCCACCGGTCCATGGTGCCGGTGCGCCAGCACAGGTAGTGCGCGTGGGGGCTGGCGGTGTCGGTGTCGAACAGGCGCACCAGCGTGCCGTTCTCCAGCCAGGGCGCGCCCAGCTTGAGACGCACCAGCGCCACGCCCATGCCGGCGGCGGCGCCGTCGCACATCAGTCCGATGTCGTTGAACTGCGAGCCCTCGCTGGGCTCGGCCCAATCGAGACCCGTGGCAGCAAACCAGGTGCGCCAGGGCTCCAGCGGACTGCGCAGCAGGGGCACGCCTTCCAGGTCCTCGGGGCGGTCAAACGGGCCGTGCTCGCGCACGAACGCGGGCGAGGCCAGGGGCGTGACCAGGTCGCGGGCCAGCTCCACATGCTCCACGTCGGCATAGTGGCCGGGGCCAAAGCGCACCATCAGGTCGGCGTCTTCGGCCACCACGTCCAGGAGCGGGATGGACACCTGCAGGGCCAGGTCGATCTCGGGGTAGGCCTCGGTGAACTGGCGCAGGCGAGGGATGAGGATGGTGCGCGCAAACGTGGGCGTGACCGCCAGCTTGAGCCGCCGCCGCCCGGGCGCGGCCGCCTGGCCGGGGAACCGCTGCAGCGCACCCAACCCCTCGCGCACATGGGCCAGGTAGGCGCTGCCCTCGGTGGTCAGCGAAAAATCGGCCCGGCCGAACAATCGCACGCCCAGGATCTGCTCGAGCTGCTTGACGCGGTGGCTCACCGCGCTGGGCGTCACGCACAGCTCGTCGGCGGTCTGCGTCACGCTGCGCAGGCGAGCCAGGGCCTCGAACGTCAGCAGGCACTGGATGGGTGGGATGCGCCGGGCTGCGCTGCTGAGGAAGGAGGACGGGACTGCCGTGGCCATGGGGCAGAACGGGTTAGCGGAAGATCACGGTCTTGTGGCCGTTCAGGATCACGCGGTGCTCGCTGTGCCACTTCACGGCGCGAGCCAGCACCTGGCTTTCGGTGTCGCGGCCCCGGGCCGTGAGGTCTTCCACGGTGTCGGTGTGGTCGGCGCGGGCCACGTCCTGCTCGATGATCGGGCCTTCGTCCAGGTCGGCCGTCACATAGTGGGCCGTGGCGCCGATCAGCTTCACGCCCCGGTCATGGGCCTGGTAGTAAGGCTTGGCGCCCTTGAAGCTGGGCAGGAAGCTGTGGTGGATGTTGATGGCCCGACCGGCCAACTTTTGACATAGGTCAAGAGAAAGTATCTGCATGTAACGGGCCAATACCACCAACTCGGCCCCTTCGCCCTCGATAATCTCAAACTGTTTGGCTTCGGCCTGGGCCTTGGTGCTGCCCGTCATCGGGATGTGATGAAACGGCACGTTGTAGCTGGCCGCCAGCTGGTAGAAGTCGCGGTGGTTGCTGATGATGGCGCGGATGTCGATGGGCAGCAGACCACTCTTCCAGCGGAACAGCAGGTCGTTGAGGCAGTGGCCTTCCTTGCTGACCATGAGCACGGTTTTCATGGGGGCGGCCGTGGCGTGCAGGCTCCAGTGCATGTTGTAGGGCTCGGCAAAGCTGGTCAGGCGCGCCTTGAGGGTGGGGTGGTCGTGCTGGTCGCAGGCAAACTGCACCCGCATGAAGAACAGGCCCGTGGCGTGGTCGTTGTACTGTGCGGCTTCTTCGATGTTGCCGCCATGCTCCAGCAAAAAGCCCGAGACGGCGTGCACCAGCCCCAGGCGGTCGGGGCATGACAGGGTAAGGATGTAGGCGTTGGTCATAGCTGTGCAATTGTCGCAGCAAGGGCCAAGTGCCGTGAAACCGTGAAATCAACAAGGAGCGCAAGAAGCGCAATGGGTAACGAGGGCTATGCCTCATCACTGGTCCCCTGGCGGGGCATGCTGCTGTACTTGGTGCTGGGGGTGGCCTGGGTGTTTGCGGGCGATGTGTTGCTGGCCCACTGGGTGGCCGACCCTGTCCAACTGACCCGTTTTCAGACCTGGAAGGGCTGGGGCTATGTAGTGCTGACCAGCGGCCTGGCCTGGTGGCTGCTGCGGCGCATGCGCCTCGCCGAAAAAGTGCGCATGGCCATGGCGCAGGAGCTGACGCAGATCGTGCGCCATGCGCCGGCCGGTTTTGCACGGGTGGCCCGAGACGGCAGCTTTCTGTGGGCCAACACCCGCCTGTGCGATCTGCTGGGCGCCACGCTGGCACAGACGCTAGGCCTCAATTTTCGCGATGTGATGGTCGCCCAGGACCGCGACTGGGCCGCGTCGCAACTGGAGCGCCTGCTGGCAGGCGAGATCGACCACTATGTGGGCGAGCGCCACTGCCAGCGGCTGGACAGCGGCCGCCGGGTGCCGGTGCTGTGCACCGTGACACTGGCACCCGCCGTGGGCGAGGAGCCCGCGCATCTGGTGTGTGTGGTGCAGGACCTCGACGAGATCAAGGCCGCCCGCGCCGCGCTGCAGCGCAGCGAGGCCCGCCAGCGCCTGGCGGCCACGGTGGTGGACAACACCATGGAGGGCGTGGTGGTGACCGATGCCCACAGCCGCATCCTGTCTGTCAACGCGGCGTTCACCCGGCTGCTGGGCTATACCGAGGAGGAGCTGCTGGGCAAGACCCCGCGCGTCTTCAAGTCGGGTCGCCACGACAAGGCTTTTTATGAGGCGATGTGGGCAGCGCTGACCGAGACCGGGTACTGGCAAGGCGAGATATGGAACCGCCGCAAGAACGGCGAAATCTTCCCGGAGCACATGTCCCTGTCGGCCGTGCGCGATCCGGCGGGCGAGATCACGCACTACGTGTGCATGTTCACCGACATCTCCGAAGAAAAGGCCCAGCAGCGGCAGCTTGAATACCTGGCGCACAACGACCCGCTCACGGGTTTGTCCAACCGCACTTGGTTCGGGCATCAGCTGGAGCTGGCGGTGCAGGAGGCGCAGGTCAGTGGCGAGCACATTGCCGTGCTGCTGCTCAACCTGGACCGTTTCAAGGACGTGAACGACAGCTACGGCCATGCCACGGGCGACGAGGTGCTCAAGCACATTGCGCGGCAGGTGCAGTCCGCCCTGCGGCCGGGGGATGTGCTGGGCCGCATGGCGGGCGACGAGCTGGCCGTGGTGGCGCGCAACCTGCGTCATGCCGACGGCGCTGCCGCCGTGGCGCGCCATCTGATCCGCGCGGTGGCTGAGCCCTGGCGCTCACCCGACGGGCTGGAGGTGGTGGCGGGTGTCAGCGTGGGCATCTGCATGTTCCCCGAGCACGCCAGCACCACCGAGCTGCTGCTGCAGGGCGCCCACGCGGCAGTCTATGGCGCCAAGGCGCGCGGCCGGGGCGCCTGGTGCTTCTTCCACGAGGCCATGACCCAGGCTGCCCGCGAGCGGCTGGAGCTGGAGTCGCGCCTGCGCCTGGCGCTGGCCCAGGGCCATCTGCAGATGTACTACCAGCCCCAGATCGACATTGCCACAGGGCGCATCCTGGGCGCAGAGGCCTTGGTGCGCTGGAACGACCCGCAGGAGGGGTTGATATCGCCCGCACGCTTTATCCCGGTGGCCGAGACGTCAGGCGTCATCGGCCCGCTGGGCGAATGGGTGGTGCGCGAGGTGTGCCGCCAGGGCCAGCAATGGCGCGATGAGGGACTGCCCGCACTGACCCTGGCGCTGAACGTATCGCCGCGCCAGTTCCACCTGACCGACCTGGCCGGGTGCACGGCGGCCGCGCTGCAGGCCAGCGGGTTTCCGGCGGCACTGCTGGAGCTGGAGATCACCGAAAGCGCCCTGGCCGAGCGCACCGAAGAGGCCCGCCAGATGCTGGTGCGCCTGCGTGAGCTGGGGGTGCGCATCGCGGTGGACGACTTTGGCACCGGCTATTCGTCGCTCGCGCAGCTCAAGCGTTTTCCCATCGACGTGCTCAAGATCGACCAGGGTTTCATCCGCGATATTCCGCAAAGCGAGGACGACATGGCCATCAGCGCCGCCATCATTGCCATGGGGCACAGCATGGGCCTGTCGGTGCTGGCCGAAGGGGTGGAGACCGAGGGGCAGCTGGCCTTTCTGCGCGAGCGGGGCTGCGACACCTACCAGGGCTACCTGTGCAGCCGCCCTATGCCAGCCAACGATTTTGTGGCACTGCTGCGCACGCAGGCGGCGCCTGTAGCCACCGTTCAGGGCTGAAACGGCACGCTCAGACCTTCTGTCCGGGCAGCGCCGGGCGCCACTGCTCTCGCAGCTCTGCGCACACATCACGCGGGGGCAGCGCCGGGGTGCTGATCACTGCATCAGCCTCTGCACCTGATTTGATAGCACCTTGTGCATGTTCTACCTGCGCTAGAGCCACTTTTGACAAAACATTTGCGGGCCAGTGGGTGGGGATGCCCAGGTGGCGCAGCACGTGGCCGCCGCCTGCCACCAGCAGCACTGTCTGGCCGGGACGCAACGCCTCCAGTGCGGTCTGGGCCATGCTGGCGTCGCGGGCGATCTGGATGCGGGCCATGGGCGCGATTTGTGACTCTGGCAGCAGCCCGCAGTGGCCGTCGCGCAGCGCCTGGTACTGCTGGGCCAGCGCCGGGGCGGGCAGGTGCTGGTCCCAGGAGGTGTCGGCCATGGCGGCCCGCATGCGGACGCGGGGCAGGTTGCCACCCAGTACGGGCACCCCGGCGCCCACGGCGGCCATCACCACCGGGCCATAGGCCTGCCACGGCCAAGCGGCGTTGTCCCACTGCAGGGCGGCCCGGGCCTGGGCCTCGCTGGCATCGCGCGGCAGGTCCTGGGTGCTGTGGCCGCGCTCGGCCATCTCCATCACCACGGCCGCCAGCAGCCCCCGTGCAGCCAGCCACGCCACGGCCTCGCGCTGCAGGCGCTGGTGGTCGGGCGCATCATGCTGCTCGCCCAGCAGCAGTACATCGGCGGGCAGCAGGCTCTGCAAGCGGTCGGGCCAGAGGGGGGGCGGTTGGGAGCTGGGCGGCGTGCCGGGTGCAGGGGAATTGGCGCAGCCAGCCAGCGCCACCATGGCGCTTCCCAGCACCAGCCAGGCTCGCAGGAGGGGGAGGGACAGTCGTTGCATGGCGCCATGCTACGCGGGCCGCTCTTGACCTGGGTCAAGGTTGTGGTCATGCCCCTTCCCTACACTGCGCCATGCGCTCCCGTCCCACGCTCTCCGCCAAACTCCTTGCCATGGGCGCGGGTTTTTTGTTGGTAGCGCTTGCTTCCATCGGCCTGACACTGTGGGTGACCTGGAAGCTCGAAGGCGGCGCGGCTGCCGTCAACGAGGCGGGCCGCCTGCGCATGAACATGCTGCGCATGGTGCTGGTGCTGCAGACCGAGCCACCCGAGGCCGTGCAAGAGCGCGCCCGCCAGTTCGACGCCAGCCTGGATTTGCTGCGCACGGGCGATCCGTCGCGCCCGCTGTTTGTGCCGTGGAGCGACGAGACGCGTACGCGGTTCGATGGCATCCGTGCCCGTTGGACCGAGGCCCGCACCGGGTGGGTCAGCGCATTGCCCCCGGACCGCGCCCGGAATCTGGCGGAGGCCGATGCCTTTGTGCAGCAGGTCGATGGTTTTGTGGACGCCATCGAGATCCAGATCGCGGGCTGGACCGCCGCGCTGCACCTGTTCCAGTTGTTCATGATGGCGCTGGCCATCGTGGCTGCCGTCACCTTCATGGCCGTGAGCTACCTGCTGGTCATCAACCCGGTGGCGCGCCTGCAGCAGGCCCAGGCCCGGCTGCGCCAGGGCGAGCTGGGCACGCGGCTGCCAGTGGATACGGATGACGAGTTCGGCCAGCTGTCAGCGGGCTTCAACCTCATGGCGCACGCGCTGCAGGCTTCGCACGACGAGCTGGAGCACAAGGTGCGCGAAAAAACCGCCAGCATCGCTGTGCAGAACCAGCGCCTGGCGGCGTTGTATGAGGTGAGCGCGCTGGCCAGCACGGCGGGCAGCCTGGAGCTGCTGGCCCAGGGCTTTGTGCAGCAGATCCGCCGTGTGGCCGGTGCCGATGCCGCCGCCGTGCGCTGGTCCAATGAGGCCAACGAACGCTACGTGCTGCTGGCGGGTGACGGCCTGCCGCGCACCATGGCCGAAGGCGAGCACTGCCTGCACACCGGCTCTTGCCTGTGCGGCCAGCCACAGGCCCAGGCGCGCACGCGGGTCATTCCCATCACTCCGTCCACGGCAGTCGCCTTGCCCCATTGCCGCGAGGCGGGTTTCCAGACCATGGTCACCATCCCGGTGCAGATGCAGCATCGCCTGCTGGGCGAAGTCGACCTGTTTTTCCGCTCGCCGGTGGAGCTGACCGATGAGCTGCGCGATCTGCTCGAAGCCATGACGCGCCATCTGGCCAGTGCCATGGAGGGCTTGCGCGCCACCGCGCTGGAGCGCGAGGCGGCGGTGGCCGAAGAGCGCAGCCTGCTGGCGCGCGAGCTGCACGACTCCATCGCCCAGTCGCTGGCCTTCCTGAAGATCCAGACCCAGCTGCTGCGCGATGCCGTGGCGCGCGGCGATGAGGCCAAGCGCGACCGCAGCATCGGCGAGCTGGATGTGGGTGTGCGCGAGTGTTATTCGGATGTGCGCGAGCTGCTGGTGCACTTTCGCACCCGCACCAGCGAGGAAGACATCGAGTCCGCGCTGCGCGCCACGTTGTCCAAGTTTGAGCACCAGACCGGCATGGCCACCACGCTGGGCATGGTGGGCCACGGCTTGCCGCTGGCGCAGGACGTGCAGATCCAGGTGCTGCACATGGTGCAGGAAGCCTTGTCGAACGTGCGCAAACATTCGGGCGCCACGCGGGTGGATGTGCTGGTGCACCGCCACCCGCGCTGGCGCTTTGAGGTGCAGGACAACGGCACCGGTTTTGAGGTGGCCTCCGTGCCACCTGACTCGCTGCATGTAGGCCTGGGCATCATGCGCGAGCGGGCACAGCGGATTGGCGCGGTGATACAGGTGGAGTCCGCGCCCGGGCAAGGCACCCGCGTGTGCATCGAGCTTCCCTCGGTCGCACCTACCCAGCCTCACCAGTCCGTCGCCTCGACCCCATCAGCCGCTTCGGCATACGCCGCCGACCCCCACCACGCCCCCACGCCATGACGACCTCTGCATTGCCCGTTGCCACACCACCCGCGCCAGCGCTGGCGACACCGCCTGTCACGCTGCTGGTGGTGGACGACCACACGCTGTTCCGGCGTGGGCTGATCGCGCTGCTTGGGCAGTACGACGGCCTGTCCGTGGTGGGCGAGGCGGGGGATGCCGCGCAGGCCCTGAGGCTCGCTCCCCAGTTGCAGCCGCAGGTGATCCTGCTCGACAACCACCTGCCGGGCGTGATGGGTGTGGATGCCATCCAGGGCCTGCGCGAGGTGTCTCCCACCTCGCGCGTGCTCATGCTCACCGTGAGCGAGGATGCGCAGGACCTGGCGACCGCGCTGCGCAACGGCGCGCAGGGCTACCTGCTCAAGACCATCGACGGCGATCTGCTGGCCCAGGCCATTCGCCGCGCCGCCCGGGGCGAGCCCGTGGTCAGCCCCGAGCTGATGGGCAAGCTGGTGGCTGCGTTTCAGTCGCAGGGCGCGCCCGACGTGGCGCCTGCGCCGCCCGTGCCCGCCGACTCCGCTGTGGTCGCCGCCAGCGGCTTCACGCCCTTGTCGCCACGCGAGGAAGACGTGCTGCGCGAGATCGCACGCGGTGCCAGCAACAAGGAAATTGCGCGCACGCTCGACATCGCCGAGACCACCGTTAAGATCCATGTGCAGCACATTCTGCGCAAGTTGGGCCTGAGTTCGCGCGTGCAGGCTGCTGTGTACGCATCGGACCGGCAGCGCTCCGAATAGCGCTGGTCCGCACGCGCTGCGTGCATGGCGGGCCGGGTTTGTGCAAAGGCCACCGCCGCACATCGCTTGCACCATAGTTCTTTCGGACGATGCTCCGCCCCGGTTGACTAGTCCCTCTGCCGCGCCGTACACCCTCTAGTGAAGGATGTGCAAAAAGCCCCGCACACGCGACCATTCCTCTCATGCAAAAAGAGAGGAATCGCGCAATGGCCAACGCAACCCTGCCCCCGGGCGACAGCCCGCAGCGCACCCGTCAGGCTTGGTCGGTGCTCATCGTCAGCACCTTCGCCTTCACGGTCTGCTTCATGGTCTGGATGATGTTCGGCGTCATCGGCATCCCCATCAAGAAGATGCTGAACCTGAACTCCACGCAGTTCGGTCTGCTCATGTCCATGCCTGTGCTCACGGGCTCGCTGGTGCGGGTGCCGCTGGGCATCTGGACCGACAAGTTCGGTGGCCGCATCGTGATGGCCGCTGTCATGGCCACCACCGTGCCTGCCATCTGGCTCATGAGTTACGCCACCGAGTACTGGCACTTCCTCACCATCGGCCTGTTCGTGGGCCTCGCGGGGGGCTCGTTCTCGGTGGGTACGCCCTATGTGGCCCGCTGGTTCCCCAAGCACCGCCAGGGCACGGCCATGGGTGTGTATGGCGCAGGCAACTCGGGCGCCGCCGTGAACAAGTTCGTGGCCCCGGTGCTGCTGGTGGCCTTTGGCTGGACCATGGTGCCGCAGGTGTATGCGGCCATCATGCTCGGTACCCTGGTGCTGTTCTGGCTGTTCAGCTACAGCGACCCGGCCCATCTGGTGCCCAGCAACGTCAAGTTCACCGATCAGCTCAAGGCGCTGAAGGACCCCAAGGTCCTCAAGTACTGCCAGTACTACAGCATCGTCTTTGGCGGCTATGTGGCGCTGTCGCTGTGGATGGTGCAGTACTACGTGGGCGAGTTCGGTCTCGACATTCGCGTGGCGGCACTGCTGGCTGCGTGCTTCTCGCTGCCCGGTGGTGTTCTGCGCGCCATCGGCGGCATGCTGTCTGACAAGTACGGCGCCCACAGCGTGACCTGGTGGGTGATGTGGGTGAGCTGGATCTGCCTGTTCCTGCTGAGCTACCCACAGACCGATTTCACCATCGTCACCGTCAACGGCCCCAAGACCTTCCACATCGGCCTGAACGTGTATCTGTTCACCGGTCTCATGTTTCTGTTGGGCATCTGCTGGGCCTTCGGCAAGGCCAGTGTCTTCAAGTACATCAGCGACGACTACCCCCAGAACATCGGTGCCATCAGCGGCATCGTGGGCCTGGCAGGTGGCATGGGCGGGTTCGTGCTGCCGATCCTGTTCGGTGCGCTGATGGACCTCACCGGCATCCGCTCCAGCGCATTCATGCTGATGTATGGCGTGGTGTGGGTCTCGCTCATCTGGATGTACTTCACTGAAGTGCGTCATACCCCCGTCATGGGTGCACAGGGCGCCGCAGCCTCTGCGGCCACCCGCTAATTTTTTGCAAAGGACCCTCACCATGTCTGCCACCACCACCAGCGGGCGCCAGGGGCGTCTGCTCACCCTCTGGGCCCCGGAGGACAAATCGTTCTGGGAGCGCGAAGGCGAAGCCATCGCCAAGCTCAACCTGTGGATCTCGGTGCCCGCGCTGTTTCTGGCCTTTGCCATCTGGCAGGTCTGGAGCGTGGTCGCCGTGAGCCTGCCGGGCCTCGGGTTCAAGTATTCGACCAACCAGCTGTTCTGGCTGGCCGCAGCGCCCGCGCTCTCGGGCGCCACGCTGCGCATCTTCTACTCTTTCATGGTGCCACTGGTCGGTGGCCGCCGCTGGACGGCGATCTCCACCGCCTCGCTGCTCATCCCTGCGATTGGCATCGGTTTTGCGGTGCAGGACAACACCACGGCCTACCCCACCATGCTCATCCTGGCGCTGCTGTGTGGCCTGGGCGGCGGCAACTTCAGCTCCAGCATGGCCAACATCAGCTTTTTCTTTCCGAAGGAGCGCAAGGGCTCGGCGCTGGGTGTGAATGCGGGCCTCGGTAACCTGGGCGTGTCGGTGGTGCAGTTCCTGAGTCCGCTGGTGGTCACGGCCGGCATCTTCGGCATCTTTGGTGGTGAAGGCCAGACCATTGTGAAGAACGGCCAGACCGTTCAGGTGTGGACGCAGAACGCCGCCTTCATCTGGGTGCCATGGATTGCGCTGACGGCGCTGGCCGCCTGGTTTGGCATGAACGACATTGCCGACGCGCGGGCCTCGTTCGCAGCGCAGGCCGCTATCTTCCGGCGCAAGCACAACTGGCTGATGTGTGTGCTGTACCTCGGCACCTTTGGCTCGTTCATCGGCTATGCCGCAGGATTCCCGCTGCTCATCAAGAGCCAGTTCCCTGGCGTCAACCCCTTGGCCTACGCCTGGCTGGGGCCGCTGGTGGGCGCGGTGGTCCGGCCGTTTGGCGGGTGGCTGGCCGACAAGCTCGGCGGCGCACGCGTCACGCTGTGGAACTTCATCGTCATGGCGATTGCTGTGGTGGGCGTCACGGTGTTCCTGCCCTCGGCGGGCTACGAAGGCCAGTTTGCAGGCTTCTTCGTTTGCTTCCTGGTGCTGTTCCTTACCACTGGCATCGGCAACGGCTCCACCTTCCGCATGATCCCCGTGATCTTCCTGACCGAGGCCATGCGCGGCGTGGACCCCCGCAACACCGCTGCTGTGGCCCAGGCCAACAAGGAGGGCAACACCCTGGGCGCCGCCACACTGGGCTTCACGGCCGCCATGGCTGCCTACGGTGGGTTCTTCATTCCCAAGAGCTACGGCAGCTCCATCGCGCTGACCGGCAGCCCCCATGCCGCGCTGTGGACGTTCTTCGCCTTCTACCTCGTTTGCATCGTGATCACTTGGTGGCACTACGCGCGCAAGAACGCCGCCATGCCTTGCTGATGACCCCTGAACAGAACAGAACAAGGAGCCCCCGATGAGCCATTTCCTCGACCGCCTTTCGTACTTCTCCCAACCCCGCGAGACCTTTGCCCAGGGCCATGGCGAAACCAACGGTGAAGACCGCACCTGGGAAGACGCCTACCGCGACCGCTGGGCACACGACAATATCGTGCGCTCCACGCACGGCGTGAACTGCACGGGCAGCTGCTCGTGGAAGATCTACGTCAAGGGCGGCATCGTCACCTGGGAAACCCAGCAGACCGACTACCCCCGAACCCGGCCTGACCTGCCCAACCACGAGCCCCGTGGCTGCGCGCGTGGCGCCAGCTACAGCTGGTATCTGTACAGCGCCAACCGCGTCAAATACCCCATGGTGCGTGGTCGCCTGCTCAAGCACTGGCGCGCTGCCATCGCCTTGGCCAAGAGCCCGGTGGATGCCTGGGCCAGCATCGTCGAAAACGATGCCTCCAAGCGCGAATGGCAAAAGCAGCGCGGCCTGGGCGGCTTCGTGCGCAGTACCTGGGAAGAAGTCAACCAGATGATTGCTGCGGCCAACGTGTACACCATCAAGAAGCACGGGCCGGACCGCATCATCGGCTTTTCGCCCATTCCGGCGATGTCGATGATTTCGTACGCCGCTGGCAGCCGCTACCTCAGCCTGATTGGCGGCGTGTGCATGAGCTTTTACGACTGGTACTGCGACCTGCCCCCCAGCAGCCCGCAGACCTGGGGCGAGCAGACCGACGTGCCTGAATCGGCCGACTGGTACAACAGCTCGTACATCATTGCCTGGGGCTCCAACGTGCCCCAGACGCGCACGCCCGACGCGCACTTCTTGACCGAGGTGCGCTACAAAGGCACCAAGGTCGTGTCCATCACGCCCGACTATTCCGAAGTTGCCAAGCTGGGCGATTTGTGGATGCACCCCAAGCAGGGGACGGACGCCGCCGTGGCCATGGCCATGGGCCATGTGATCCTGAAGGAGTTTTACTTCAAGGATGGCGGCAAAGGACGCAGCCCGTACTTTGATGACTATGCACGCCGCTACACCGACCTGCCGCTGCTGGTGGTGCTGAAGGAAAAGACGCTGCCCGATGGCCGCACGGTGATGGTGCCCGACCGCTATGTGCGCGCCAGCGACTTCCCCGGCCAGCTCGACCAGTCCAACAACCCTGACTGGAAGACCGTGGGCTACGACGAGCTGGGTCAGGTCACGCTGCCCAATGGCTCCATCGGCTTCCGGTGGGGGGCCGACGGGCGTGCCGACCAGGGCCTGTGGAACCTGGAGAACAAGGAAGCGCGCACCGGCAACACCGTCAAGCTCAAGCTCTCGGTGATCGAGGACGGCGCTCAGGCCCATGAAGTGGCTGATGTGGCCTTCCCGTACTTTGGCGGCGTGGCAACGCCCAACTTCACGGCCAACGAACAGGGCGGCGACGTGATGGTGCGCCGCGTGCCGGTGTCCCACCTGGAGCTGGCCGGGCACGAAGCCCAGGGCCGGGTGATGGTGGCCACCGTGTTCGACCTGCTGGCTGGCAACTACGGCATTGACCGGGGTCTGCCCGGCGAAGAGCAGGGCGTTACCTACGACAGCGACCGCCCCTACACGCCCGCCTGGCAGGAAAAGATCACCGGTGTGCCGCGCGATCAGATCATCACCGTGGCCCGCCAGTTTGCCGACAACGCGCACAAGACACAGGGCAAGTCCATGGTGATCATCGGCGCGGCCATGAACCACTGGTACCACAGCGACATGAACTACCGCGGCATCATCAACATGCTGATGCTGTGCGGCTGTATCGGCCAAAGCGGTGGCGGCTGGGCGCACTACGTGGGCCAGGAAAAGCTGCGCCCCCAAACCGGCTGGACGGCGCTGGCCTTTGCGCTGGACTGGATCCGCCCGCCCCGCCAGATGAACAGCACGAGCTTCTTCTACGCCCACACCGACCAGTGGCGCTACGAGAAGCTGGGCATGGAGGAAATCCTCTCGCCCCTGGCCGATGCCAGCGCCTACCACGGTGCGCAGATCGACTACAACGTGCGCGCCGAGCGCATGGGCTGGCTGCCATCAGCCCCCCAGCTCAAGACCAGCCCGCTACAGGTGGCCAAGGACGCCGCAGCCAGGGGCATGGACGCCAAGGACTACGTGGTCCAGTCACTGAAAGACGGCAGCCTGGAGATGAGCTGCGAAGACCCGGACCACCCCGCCAACTGGCCGCGCAACATGTTCGTGTGGCGCTCCAACATCCTGGGCTCGTCGGGCAAGGGGCATGAGTACTTCCTCAAGCACCTGCTGGGGACCACCCATGGCGTGCAGGGCAAGGATCTGGGCAAGGACGAAGCCAAGCCCGAGGAAGTGCAGTGGCACGCCAACGCACCCGAAGGCAAGCTGGACCTGCTGGTCACGCTCGACTTCCGCATGAGCACCACCTGTCTGTACTCCGACATCGTGCTGCCCACTGCCACCTGGTACGAGAAGAACGACCTCAACACCAGCGACATGCATCCCTTCATCCATCCGCTGTCGACAGCGGTGGACCCGGCCTGGCAGGCCAAGAGCGACTGGGAGATCTACAAGGGTTTCGCCAAGGCCGTGAGCGAGGTCAGCGTGGGCCATCTGGGCGTCGAAAAGGACGTGGTGCTCACACCCATCATGCACGACACGGCTGGCGAAATGGCACAGCCCTATGGTGTGCGCGACTGGAAGCGGGGCGAGTGCGAACTCATCCCCGGCAAGACGGCGCCGCAGGTCACGGTGGTCGAGCGCGACTACCCTAACCTCTACAAACGCTTTACCGCGCTGGGCCCGCTGATGGAGAAGGTGGGCAACGGCGGCAAGGGCATTGGCTGGAACACGCAGACCGAGGTGGGCCAGCTGGGTGACCTGAACGGCCGCGTCAAGGAAGAGGGCGTGACACAGGGCATGCCCCGCATCGTGACCGACATCGACGCCACCGAAGTGGTGATGATGCTGGCCCCCGAAACCAACGGCCACGTGGCCTGCAAGGCCTGGGAGGCCCTGGGCAAGCAGACCGGGCGCGACCACGTGCACCTGGCGCTGCACCGCGAGGACGAGAAGATCCGCTTCCGCGACATCCAGGCGCAGCCGCGCAAGATCATCAGCTCGCCCACCTGGTCCGGCCTGGAGAGCGAGAAGGTCAGCTACAACGCGGGCTACACCAACGTGCACGAGTACATCCCGTGGCGCACCCTCACGGGCCGCCAGCAGTTCTACCAGGACCACCCGTGGATGCGTGACTTCGGCGAAGGCTTTGTGAGCTACCGTCCACCGGTACACCTCAAGACACTGGAAGAAGTCGAAGGCAAGAAGCCCAACGGTAACCGCGAGATTGCGCTGAACTTCATCACGCCGCACCAGAAGTGGGGCATCCACAGCACGTACAGCGACAACCTGATGATGCTCACGCTCAACCGGGGTGGCTCCGTGGTGTGGCTGAGCGAAGACGACGCCAAGGTCGCGGGCATCGTGGACAACGACTGGGTCGAACTCTTCAACGCCAACGGCGCCATTGCGGCCCGTGCGGTGGTGAGCCAGCGTGTGAACCCCGGCATGGTGATGATGTACCACTCGCAAGAGAAGATCATTAACACCCCCGGCTCCGAGATTACCGGCACCCGTGGCGGTATCCACAACTCGGTCACGCGCATCGTGCTCAAGCCCACCCACATGATTGGCGGCTACGCACAGTACAGCTACGGCTTCAACTACTACGGAACCATCGGCACCAACCGCGACGAGTTCGTGCTGGTGCGCAAGATGGACCGCGTGGACTGGCTCGACGATGAGCCTGTGTCCAGCACCGCAGCCCACGCCTGAAGCCAAGGAGAAACACGATGAAAATTCGCGCACAAATCGGCATGGTGCTGAACCTGGACAAGTGCATTGGTTGCCACACCTGTTCCGTCACCTGCAAGAACGTCTGGACCAGCCGCCCCGGGGTGGAATACGCCTGGTTCAACAACGTCGAAACCAAGCCAGGCATCGGCTACCCCAAGGAATGGGAAAACCAGGACAAGTGGAACGGCGGCTGGGTGCGAAGCCCTGACGGCTCCATCGCCCCCCGCCAGGGCGGTAAGTGGAAGCTGCTCATGCGCATCTTCGCCAACCCCAACCTGCCGCAGATCGACGACTACTACGAGCCCTTCACGTTCGACTACGACCACCTGCAGTCGGCGCCTGAAAGCAAGGCCGCACCTACGGCCCGCCCGCGCAGCCTGATCACCGGCAAGCGCATGGAGAAGATCGAGTGGGGCCCGAACTGGGAAGAAATCCTGGGCGGTGAGTTCAGCAAGCGCAGCAAGGACAAGAACTTCGACGATGTGCAAAAGGACATCTACGGCCAGTTCGAAAACACCTTCATGATGTACCTGCCGCGCCTGTGCGAGCACTGCCTGAACCCGGCGTGCGTGGCATCGTGCCCTAGCGGCTCGATCTACAAGCGCGAGGAAGACGGCATCGTGCTGATCGACCAGGACAAATGCCGCGGCTGGCGCATGTGCGTCTCAGGCTGCCCCTACAAGAAGATTTATTACAACTGGCAATCGGGCAAGGCCGAGAAGTGCATCTTCTGCTACCCCCGCATCGAAGCGGGCCAGCCGACCGTGTGCTCGGAAACCTGCGTGGGCCGCATCCGCTACCTGGGCGTGCTGCTGTATGACGCAGACCGCATCCAGGAAGCCGCCAGCGTGGAGCGCGACCGCGACCTGTATCAGGCGCAGCTCGACATCTTCCTGAACCCGAACGACCCCGACGTCATCAAGCAGGCCCGCATCGACGGTATCCCGGACAGCTGGATGGACGCCGCCCGCAACAGCCCCGTCTACAAGATGGCGGTGGATTGGAAGGTGGCCCTGCCGCTGCACCCCGAGTACCGCACGCTGCCCATGGTCTGGTATGTGCCACCGCTGTCGCCCATCACGGCGGCCGCCAACGCCGGCCATGTGGGTGTGAATGGTGAGATCCCGGACGTGTCGCAACTACGCATTCCTGTGCAGTACCTCGCCAACCTGCTGACCGCTGGTGACACCGGCCCCGTGGTGCGAGCGCTGGAACGCATGCTGGCCATGCGCACCTACCAGCGAGACAAGCATGTGGAGCAGCGCCAGAACCTGTCGGTGCTCAAGCAGGCGGGCCTGTCGATGGCCGAGGTCGAAGAGATGTACCACGTGATGGCGATTGCCAACTACGAGGACCGCTTCGTCATTCCGTCAGCCCATCGCGAGTACGCCGAGAACGCGTTTGACATCCGGGGTGGTTGCGGCTTCTCGTTTGGCAACGGTTGCTCCGATGGCGCCACTGAGACCAGCATGTTCGGCGGCAAGAAGCCCCGCACGATCCCGATCAAGGCCAC
The DNA here is from genome assembly GCF_058793595.1 of Acidovorax sp. GW835-FHT14G06. NCBI lineage: Bacteria > Pseudomonadati > Pseudomonadota > Betaproteobacteria > Burkholderiales > Comamonadaceae > Acidovorax > Acidovorax sp. GW835-FHT14G06. Next base: position 419,733 of record NZ_JBXAGA010000005.1, on the reverse strand, counting down.
GGTCTGATCGCACACAGGAAGGAATCACCATGTTCAAGAAGAACCCGACCTCCGTGCGCCTGACCCTGCGCGCCCTGGGCTACCTGCTGAGCTACCCCGATGCGCAATTGCGCAGCGTGATGCCGCAGCTCATCGATGCGCTGCAGACCGAGCAAGCCCTGACGGCCGAGCGCATGGAGGAGCTGAACGCGGTGTGCGAGCACCTGGCTGCACTCGACCCGCTCGAAGCCGAAGCCCGCTACGTGGACAACTTCGATCGCGGCCGCCAGACTTCTTTGCACCTGTTCGAGCATGTGCACGGCGACTCGCGCGACCGGGGCCCGGCGCTCATCGACCTGCTGCAGACCTACGAAAAGGCCGGCCTGCAGTTTCAGGCGGAGGAGCTGCCCGACCACCTGCCCGTGGTGCTGGAGTTCGCCTCCACCCAGCCGCCCGAAGTGGCCAGGGAGTTCCTGGGCGAAATGGCCCACATCCTGAATGCCTTGTTCAGCGCATTGGTCGCGCGCAACAGCCCCTATGCCAGCGTGATCGCCGCCGTGCTCGAAGTGTCGGGCCAGCGCGTGCAGTCGGTGGCGCTCACTCCCGAGCCACCCATGGACGAAGTCTGGGCTGAGCCCGAAGCGTTTGGCGGTTGCAGCACCCAGGGCCAGTCCAAGCCCGACCAACCGCAGCCTCTGCATTTTGTTCGTACCCCCCGCGCCGAGCGGGCACCCGAAGGAGTCTCAGCATGACCGCCTGGCTTGACACCCTGTTGTTTGGCATCTATCCCTATATTTGCCTGGCCGTTTTCTTCATTGGCAGCTGGGTGCGGTTTGACCGTGACCAGTACACCTGGAAGAGTGATTCATCGCAGCTGCTGCGCACCGGCAGCCTGCGCTGGGGCAGCAACCTGTTTCACATCGGCGTTTTGTTCCTGTTCTTTGGCCACACGGTCGGTATGCTCACGCCCCACTTCTTGTACGAGCACTTCATCAGTGCGGGGGCCAAGCAGATCATGGCCATGGTGACCGGCGGCTTCGCTGGCGTGCTGGGCTTCATCGGCCTGTCCATCCTGCTGCACCGCCGCCTGTCGGACGCGCGCATCCGCGCCACGTCCAAGACCAGCGACATCTTGATCCTCGTGCTGCTGTGGATGCAACTGGCGCTGGGCCTGGCGACCATTCCCATGTCGGCGCAGCATCTGGATGGCTCCATGATGATGAAACTGGCCGAGTGGGGGCAGCGCGTGGTGACCTTCCGCAGCGGCGGGGTGGAGCTGCTGGCCGAGGCGGGCTGGATCTTCAAGGCCCACATGTTCCTCGGCATGACGATTTTCCTGGTCTTCCCGTTCACCCGCCTAGTGCATGTGTGGAGCGGCTTTGGCACGCTGGCCTATGTGCTGCGTCCCTACCAGGTGGTGCGTGCGCGCCGCCTGAATCTGCCCCCAGGCCACATGCAGTCGCAAGACCGCCGCGCCTGAAATACACCGACTATCAAGGAGCACACCATGAGCGGATGTGGAACCGGGAGCTGCGGATGCGGCTCCACCGACAGCACTGTTGCGGCAGCCCCTGCCAGCACGCTGACCCCCACGCAGGCTGCCGCCTACGAGGCCCTGGCTGCAACCATGGCCGATGTGCCCCTGCAAGCCCCCCCGACACCCGTGGCGGGCGCAATGGGCGGCGCGATGGCGGCAATCGCACGCGTCAACGGCGTGACACTCAATGCCCCGCACGAGCGGCTGGACGAAGAGGCACTGCGCCAACGCGCTTGCACCGAGCTGCTGCGCCAGGCCGCCCAGCAGGCGGGGCTGCTGTCGGCAGACGATGTGCCGGGTGTCCAGGGCGCCATCAGCACAGAGGCTTCCAACGCCATCGAGCAACTGCTGGACACTGAGCTGCCCATTCCCGATCCGTCGGAGGAGGCCTGCCGCCGATACCACGAGGCCCACCCCGCAGCCCATGCCCAAGGTGAGCGCGCGCAACTGCGCCATGTGCTGTTTGCGGTGACGCCAGGCGTTGACGTGAAACAGCTGCGCCTGCGGGCCGAGGCCTTGCTCATTGAATTGCGCTGCGCCGACGATGGCGGCGCCCAGTTCGCCAGGGCCGCCGCCCAGTGGTCCAACTGCCCCAGTGGCCAGCAAGGTGGTGACCTGGGCTGGCTGACCCGCGCCGACTGTGCTCCCGAGTTCGCCCGCGAGGTGTTTGGCAGCGCCGAGATCGGCGTGCTGGCGCGCCTGGTGCACAGCCGCTTCGGCCTGCATGTGGTGGAGGTGGTGGCCCGCGACCCGGGGCAACAGCCCTCGTTCGAGGACGTGCGCCAAGCCATCGCGCTCACCCTGCGCCAGCAGGCCTGGGTGAACGCGCTGCGCCAGTACCTGCAGCTGCTGGCGGGCGCCGCCGTGGTCGAAGGGGTGGCGCTGGACGCGGCCGACACACCACTCGTACAGTAGTTGCTCCGCACACCACCTTTACCCGATTGCCTGCCCATGCCCGACGAGTTGCTGGACCGCTTGCGCCGCTTTCATGACGACGCTTTCCCCCAGTACCGCCAGCAGTTCCAGGCGCTGGTGGACGAAGGGCAGCATCCCACCACCTTGTTCATCGGGTGTTCCGACTCCCGCCTGGTGCCCTACCTGCTGACAGGTGCGGGGCCGGGCGAGTTGTTTCTGGTGCGCAATGTGGGGGCGTTCATCCCACCGTACGACGGGTCGCATGGCCACCATGGCACCACGGCGGCCATCGAGTTTGCGGTGCTCAACCTGCAGGTACGCCGCATCGTGGTGTGCGGCCACAGTCACTGTGGGGCCATCAAGGCGATGTATGGTGAGGTGTCGCCCGAGGCTCCCAACCTCAACCGCTGGCTGGACCTGGGGCGTGAGGCCCTGTTGCCCATGCAGCCAGGCCCCGAGGTATTGCGCCGCACTGAACAGCGCGCGGTGGTGCTGCAGTTGGAGCGCCTCATGGAGTACCCCATGGTGCGCAGCCGGGTGCAGTCGGGCCAGATCAGCCTGCACGGTTGGCACTATGTGATCGAGGACGGCGAAGTGCATGTGTTCGACGTCCAGACCGGTGGATTTGTGCCCGCGTCGCAGTCGGACCACAGCGGCACCGGCCCCTACCAGCCCTACGTGGAGCACGATGGGCAGGTGCTGGTGGACGAGTGAGCAGTCAGCTGCTTGCCATGCGTCGGCATTCGGAGTGGAATGAGCGCTCCTTGATGGAACGCAACCCCGTTTCAGTGTGAAACCCAAATCATCGGCCCCATGAAACGCGAACCTCAGCCCCCTCTCAGCCCCATCTCTTCCCTGCAGCCCATCAGCCTGGATGTGCTGCGGGAGAAATACCTCAAACCTGGCGAAACCACTGCCGACGAGCTGTACCAGCGCGTGGCGCGGGCCCTGGCCTCGGTCGAAAAACCAGAGCTTCGCGACAAATACGAAGCCCTGTTCCTGGCCAACCTGAAGGCAGGCGCCATCGGCGCGGGCCGCATCATGAGCGCAGCGGGCACGGAAATCCAGGCCACACTCATCAACTGCTTCGTGCAGCCCGTGGGTGACTGCATCCAGGGCGTGGACGACGAGGGCTTTCCTGGCATTTACGAGGCATTGCGCGAGGCCGCAGAGACCATGCGCCGTGGTGGGGGGGTAGGCTATGACTTCTCCCGCATCCGGCCCAAGGGCGCGCAGGTCAAGGCCACGGCCTCGATGGCGTCGGGGCCGTGCAGCTACATGAACGTGTTCGACCAGTCCTGCTCCACCGTGGAGAGCGCTGGCGCGCGCCGCGGCGCCCAGATGGGCGTGTTGCGCATCGACCACCCCGATGTGCACGAGTTCATCACCGCCAAGCGCACGCCAGGCCGCTGGAACAACTTCAACGTGTCGGTGGGTGTATCGGACGAATTCATCCACGCGGTGCAGAACAACGCGCCGTGGGAGCTGGTGCACAAGGCCAGCCCCGGTGCCGCCCTGCTGGCACAGGGCGCCCGCCAGCGTGCCGATGGCCTGTGGGTGTATGCCACCGTGCCCGCGCGCGAGCTGTGGGACACGATCATGCAATCGGCCTACGACTTTGCCGAGCCTGGCATCCTGTTTCTGGGCCGCATCAACGAAGACAACAACCTGCACTACTGCGAGGAGATCGCGGCGACGAACCCATGCGGTGAGCAGCCACTTCCCTCCTACGGCTGCTGTGACCTGGGGCCCATCATCCTCACGCGCTTCGTACGTCATCCGTTCGGGTTCGGCGGTGTGGCCGCGTTTGACTTTGATGCCTTTACCAGGGCCGTGGCACTGCAGGTGCGCGCGCTCGACAACGTGCTGGATGTGACCTACTGGCCGCTGCCGCAGCAGCGCGACGAGGCCATGGCCAAGCGCCGCATCGGTGTGGGCTTTACGGGCATGGGCAACACGCTGGCCATGCTGTGCCTGCGCTATGACCTGCCCGAGGGGCGCACCATGGCCGCCCGCATTGCCGAATCCATGCGCGATGCGGCCTATGCGGCGTCAGTGGAGCTGGCGCGCGAGAAAGGGGCGTTCCCGAAGTTTGACGCGCGGGGGTACCTGGCGCAGGGCACCTTTGCGAGCCGGTTGCCCGAATCGCTCAAGGCGTTGATCCATGAGCACGGCATTCGCAACAGCCACCTGCTGTCCATCGCCCCCACGGGCACGGTGAGCCTGGCGTTTGCCGACAACGCCTCCAACGGCATCGAGCCGCCGTTTTCGTGGATGTACAAGCGCAAGAAGCGCGAGTCTGATGGCAGCACCACCGAGTACGCGGTGGAGGACCACGCCTGGCGCGTGTACCGCGAGCTGGGCGGGGATGTACAGGCGTTGCCGGACTATTTCGTCTCTGCCCTCGCCATGCCCGCCGAAGGCCACATCGCCATGATGGAGGCCGTGCAGCCGTTTGTGGACACCGCCATTTCCAAGACTGTCAACATTCCCGCTGACTACCCCTACGAAGGATTCAAGGACCTGTACCTCCAGGCCTGGCGCGCCAAGCTCAAGGGTCTGGCCACCTACCGGCCCAACAGCATTCTGGGTTCGGTGCTCGAAACCCATGCGGAACCTGCGCCCGCGCCCGCTGCTGCGCCTGTGGCGCCACCCGCACCCCCGGTGGACCCCATGCGCACCGTGATCGAAAGCCGTCCGCAAGGGGGGCTCTCGGCGGTGGCGGAAAAGCTTGAATACTGGACGCAGGAAGGTCACAAGACGCTGTACCTCATCGTTTCCTTCCTGCCGGTGCCCACGGGCGTGGGCACCGGCACGGTCGACCGCGCCATCGAGTTCTTCATGCCGGTGGGCCAGAGCGGCGAGTCGCAGCAGTGGATCACGTCCAGCATGCGCATGTTGTCGCTGGCGGCGCGGGGCGGCTTTCTGGAGCGGGCGCTGTCTGACATGCGCAAGGTGGCCTGGGACCGCGGGCCTGTGCGCCTTGGTACGCACCGCAAGGACGATGGCACGCTGGTGCCCATGTGGCACGACTCCGAAGTGGCGGCCATGGCCTATGCCATCCAGAACATCCTGGCGCGCCGCGTGGCCGACCCGGTGCAGCAGCAACTGCCGCTGGACGAGCCCGCCCCACCGCCCGTGGCCGTGCCACAGGCCATGGCGGGCAAGAAGTGCAGCGAGTGTGGGGCCCATGCGGTCATCCGCAAGGACGGTTGCGACTACTGCACGCAGTGTGGGCACCTGGGGAGCTGTGGATGAACGGGCAGGTTCAACACCGGCCTTCCCGGCGCACACGTTAAGCATTGGAAGGATTCCCCATGTCTGTCATCCCCTGGCCGTTGAACCCATCGTCCCGTGCGCGGCCGGCTGCGGCGCGGGCCAGTGCGCCTGACGATGTGGCCGGGCTGGCGGCGGCGCTGATCCAGTCGCGCCAGACCATCCTGCCCAAGCGCCTGGGCGGGCCCGGCCCCAACGCGGCCGAGCTGGCGCAGATCCTCCAGGCCGCAGCCCACGCGCCAGACCACGGCCAGCTGCTTCCGTGGCGCTTCATCCTCGTGCCGCAGGCCGCGCGCCAGCCACTGGCCGATGTGTTTGCGCAGGCCCTGCTGGAGCGCGACTCTGCCGCCACCCCCGAGCAGGCCGAGCAGGCACGCGAGAAGGCGTACCGCTCCCCGGTGTTGCTGTTGGCGGTGGTGGATGCCGAGCGGGGCGACGCCGAGATTGATCTGGCCGAGCGCACCGTCTCCGCCGGCTGTGCCGTGCAGAACATGCTGCTGATGGCCACTGCGCAGGGCTACGGTTCGGCACTGACCAGCGGCAAGGCGCTGAAGGCGGCCAGCCTGCGTGCCCTGTTTCGGCTGGCGGCGTCTGAGCAGGCCCTGTGTTTCATCAGCATTGGCACCGTGTTGTCGCGCAAGGCGGCGCGCGCTCGCCCTGCGGCAGGTGCCTATGTGAGCACGCTGGATACCGAACGGGGCGTGGTGCCCGGTTTTTGAAGCCGGTACTTCAGCCCCTACCTTTCTTGGATTGCGAGACTTCTTCATGGATATTTCCAGTTTTGACGATCTGCTGCAGGCCGCACGCATGCAGCCGGAGCCGCAGCGCCTGTTGTTTGTGTTTGCGGCGGTAGAGCTGCCGGACGATGCCACCCCCGCGCAGCGCGCGCGCTTTGAAGCCGGGCAGGGCGGTGCCCTGGTGCCGCTGATGTGTGTGGACAAGACACCGCAGGAACTGGCTTCGTTCGACGCACTGGTGGGCGAGGCCCGCCAGTTCACCGCCCCGGGTCACGACTGGGCGATCGTGTTTGCGGCGGCGATGTCCGGCACGCTGAACCAGGCCCCCACCAGCGCCGATGCCGAGGCGCCCTTGCAGCGCATGGTGGATGCGATCAAGGGTGGGGCGCATGGGGCGTTCATTCCGTTTGACCGCCAGGGTCACCCTGTGCGGTTTGGCTGAGGCCTGCCATGGCACAGGCGTCCGTACCCGCGTCCGCATCCGCATCTGCACCCGTATCGGCATCCGTATCTGCCGCTGCGCCAAGTCATCTGCCCGGCTTCAGCGCACCGGCCGTGGGCTTTGAGCAGCCTTTTGCCATGCTGGAGGCCTGCCACGAACGCGTGCAGCGCACGCTGGATTTGCTGGGCCGCTTGCGTGAGCATGTGCGAAAGCAGGGCGTGGACCACGATGCCCGCCAGGCCGCGCGGGATGTGCTGCGTTATTTCGACATCGCGGCGCCGCTGCACCATCAGGACGAAGAACTGCATGTGTTCCCCCTGCTGCTCGCCCAGGCCACGCCCGAGGTCCGGGCGCTGGTCACGCGCCTGCAGCACGACCACGTGGCCATGACCACCGACTGGGCAGCGGCCCGGGCCGGGCTGCAAGCGTTGCTGGATGAAAGCGCCACCGGCTTCACGCCCCAGGACGAGGCCGCGCTGGACCGTTTTGCCATGCGGTATGACGCTCACATCGCCGCCGAAGAAGGCGTGGCCTACCCTGCTGCCGCCACTTTGCTGCCGCCCGCGTCCCTTGCGGCGATGGGGCAGGAGATGGCTGCGCGGCGGGGTGCGGTTTGATTGCTATTAAAAATATAGCTGCAAGCACATATTCGACTAGCGCAAGAGGCCGCTAGGGCTGAAATTTGGCGCCAGCTGCCCCAGGGACTGCTTGGCGCCCTGTGCTACGCGGCCGTTGCCCGGTGGCGATGCCAGCCGTTCCGTCTGGGCAGCGCCTTGGCGGCTGCAGGGCCAGCGGCTCGCGCGATACTGCGGGGTTGCGCGCGCGCCCCGCCGCGCCTGTTTGCTTGCTTGCCTGCCTGCCGTTTCCCGTATGCGCCCCCTCTTTATTGTTCGCACCCTGGCCACCCTGGCCTTGGCGTGGGCCGCTGCCGCCGCCTGTGTGGCCCTGCAGACCCCGCTGCCCTGGATGATCGGCCCACTGCTGGCTACTTCTGTCGTGTCGATGGCCGGCGGCCCCACCGAAAGCTGGGGCCCGCTGCGCAACGCCGGGCAATGGACCATTGGCGCCGCGCTGGGCCTGTATTTCACGCCCCAGGTGGTCGCGCTGATCGGCGGCCTGTGGTGGGCCATCGTGCTGGGCATTGCGTGGGCGCTGTTCCTGGGCTGGCTGTTTGGTGCGTGGCTTTACCGCGTGCATGCGCCCCGCATGCACGGTGTTCCTGCACCGATGCTGCGCGCCACCAGCTACTTTGCCGGCGCGATTGGGGCGGCGTCCGAGATGACCTTGTTGTCCGAGCGCGAAAACGCACGCACTGACCTGGTGGCCGCCAGCCACAGCCTGCGGCTGCTGATTGTTACGGTGACCATTCCGTTCGCGCTGCAGTTCAGCGGCCTGCACGGCCTCGATATCCTGCCGCCCACGCTGCGGGTGGTGAACTGGCCGGGGCTGGCGCTGATGGCGCTGCTGACCGGTGCAGGGGCGTTGCTGATGGACCGGCTGGGCCGCGCCAACCCTTGGTTCATGGGGGCGATGCTGGTGTCCATGGGCCTGACCATGGCGGGCCAGAGCCTGTCGGCGGTGCCCCAGGGCATGGTCAACGCAGCGCAGCTCGTGATCGGGGTGAGCCTGGGCGTGCGGTTTCGCGCGGAGTTCTTGCACACCGCGCCGCGTTGGCTGGCGTCGGTGGCGCTGGGCACGGTGGCGCTGATGGGCGTGTGCGCACTGTTTGCCGGTGCCCTGGCCTGGGCGACGGGGCTGCCCTGGGTCACCTTGCTGCTGGGCACTTCGCCCGGCGGCATCACCGAGATGGCCATCACGGCCAAGGTGCTGCAGCTGGGGGTGCCCGTGGTGACGGCGTTCCAGGTGTGCCGGCTGATTGCGGTGCTGATGCTGGTGGACCCGCTGTACCGGCGGATTTATCCGCCCAGCGCACACGAAGGCTCGGTAGGCTGAGCTAACGCACCGGCCTTTGTCACGGTGTCAGTGCACCACCACCGGGTTTTGCGCCAGGCCCGCGTAGCGATCCAGTGCGTCTTCCACTTCTTCCTGGGTGGGCGTGTCGCGCTGCCAGGCCAGGATCTGTTCCTGGAACATCTCGGCCCAGGAGCCGTCCAGGTAGACCTCTTTGCCGGAGCGCTTGTCCACGATTTCAAAACCATGGCGCGCAAGCTGGGGAACGGCGGGGGCGGTGTCGTTGAGCACCTGGGCGCTCTTTTTCTCCACGGCATCGGGCAGCATATGGACCACCACGAAGGATTCTGAGTCGTAGAGCATGTGCATCGTGTTCCCCTTGTCGATATAGATGTCAGATGACAGCGGGTGCGCAGAGTTCAAGGTCCCCGGGCCAAACCACGGCTTTTTGTCCCCTGCTGCGTTGCAGTATTTCATGAAAAACGGAGCACGCCGGGTTCGCGGGGCTTTTTTGCCCGGATGGCGTATGGGCGCAACACTCCGTGCGGCGCGAGCCATCGGAGGCAGTGCTTTGAACAGGTTCTCAGGGTGGGCTGCTGGCGCGCAGCAGCAGGTCGGCGAAATCGCCGTTGGCCTGGGTGAGCTTGATGCGCACGGGCAGATAACCCAGCCCCGGCGCTACCCAGAGTTCGGCCTTCTGGTCGTAGTCCTTGCGGGGCAAGCGCAGCAGCTTGAGGGCGGGCGTGGGCCCGGCGGGCAGGTCCAGGGTTTCGGGGCCTTCCACGGTGAAGGTCCAGCGGTCGGCGCTGCGGGCGCTCACCGTGGTCAGCGTGATCTGGGTGCCGGGCACAAAGCGGCCCGGGTCTGCGGCCAGTAGGGCGCCTAGTTGGATGAACAGGCTCAGGCGGTCCTGCACGCCCGGCCCTGCCGCTGCGTCGGGCGTGTTGGCGCTGAAGGTGACACGGCCCTTGTCGTAGTCAAAGTGCGCGGCCTGCTCGCTGCGGGATTTGTCGGAGAATTTTTCGGGCAGCAGCCCCTGCGCTGTGACCGCGCCCACGCTGCGCTGCGTGCGGGTGCCCACCAGGAAGGCGCTGATCTCTTGGCGCGCCTCGTAGCGATTGCCGTCGTGCTGCCACAGCAATTCGGCCCGGGCGCTGTAGGCGAACTTTTTGGCCTGGCCGCTCACATCAAACGCGAGGCGCGTGGGGTCGGGCATGCGCACGGGCGGCGGTGGGGTGCTGGCACTGCGGCCGGTGCCTCCGGGAGGGCGGATGTCCACGCCCGTGCCGGTCTGGGCGTCTTCGGTGGCAGGCTCTGGCGGGGTTGCGGGTGCAGATGCCGCAGGCGCGGGCGCAGGGGCGGCGTCGTCGGCAGGCGTCTCAGGGGTTGCGCTGGCCACGGTGGTTGCGGCACCAGGGTCCGCAGGCGCGCCGGCTTCCGTGACAGGGGCGGCAGCCAGTGGCGCCTCGGGACGGTCTGGGACGGCAGGGGCTGGGGGGCGCTTGGGGGAGTGCGCCTTTTTACGGGCCGGGGGCTGCGGTGCGGCAACGGGCGCGGCGGTCACGCCGGAGGGCGCAACGGCTGGTGGGGGCGGTGCGGGCGCGATGCTGCGCGTGCTGAACACCTGGCTGGACGGCTGTGCAGGGCTGTCCCAGGCCAGGGGCACGCCGCTGAGCACCAGCCAGTGCAGGGCCAGCACCAGGGCCGTGATGAAAACCAGCGCGCGCCGTGGCATCTGCTCGCTGCTTGTGTGTGCGGGTACGGGGCCGTCAGGCGCTGCCTGCGCCCAGGTCGCTGGACAGCTGGGCTGCGGCCGCGCGCAGCGGCGCATCAATGGCGCCGCCCCATTCGGGGTTAAAGGTGGCGATGGATCCCAGCGTGGTGATGCCCAGCTCCAGGTGGCCGTCGGCGTCGAACACCGGCGCGCAGAAGGCGACGATGCCCGGCAGCAGCGTGTCCACCACGCGCGCCGCGCCGCGCTCGCGCACCTCGGCCAGCAGTGCGTTCACTTCGGCCATGGTGGCGGGCAGGTCGGTGCGGCGCATCTTCACGGCGCGGGCCAGCTCCTCTTTCAGCAGCGGCGCCACCACCTCGGGCGACATGAAGGCCGCAAAACACCGGCCCGTGGCCGATGACAGCAGCGGCATCACGTCGCCCAGGCGCAGATTGGCGGTGACGGCCTGGGGCGATTCCTCCCAGTGCACGATGGTGGGGCCATGGTTGCCCCACACGGCCAGCGCCAACGTGTGGCCGATGGTTTCCATCAGCGCGGGCATGCGCTCGCGGGCCAGGCGCACGCCATCGAGCCGCGTCAGCGACGCCAGCCCCAGCTTGAGTGCGGCCGGGCCTAGGTCATAGCGCGCGGTGCGCGGGTCTTGCGTGACCAGGCCCAGGCGCTGAAAGCTCACCAGATACCGGTGCGCCTTGGCCGCGCTCATGCCCGCCGAGGCGGCCACGTCCTTGAGCATCAGCGGCCCGCGCGAGCGGGTCAGCCCCTCCAGCAGGGCAAAACCCACCTCGACCGATTGAATTCCTGCACGTTCTTTGTCCATGTGCACTAAAATTTGCGAGTTTTGTTTAGTTAAATCAATTTACCCAAGCGTAATTTTCGCTAGCGGTGCCCATCAACCCTTCTGAGACAAAGGTCCTGCCACCATGAAACTCGCTACCTACAAAGACGGCTCGCGCGACGGCCAACTGGTTGTCGTCTCCCGCGACCTGGGCACGGCCCATTATGCGACCGGCATTGCCAGCAAGATGCAGCAGGTGCTGGACGACTGGGGCTTCATCTCGCCCCAGCTGCAGGACCTGTACGACCAGCTCAACAGCGGCCGCGCGCGCCATGCCTTCCCGTTTGACCCCGCCCAGTGCATGGCCCCGCTGCCCCGCGCCTACCAATGGGCCGACGGCTCGGCTTACATCAACCACGTTGAACTGGTGCGAAAAGCGCGCAACTCCGAAGTGCCCGAAAGCTTCTACACCGACCCCCTGATGTACCAGGGCGGCAGCGACGACTTCATCGGCCCCTGCGACGACGTCGTGGTGCCCAGCGAAGCCATGGGCATCGACTTCGAGGCCGAGATCGCCGTCATCACTGGCGACGTGAAGATGGGCACCACCGCCGACCAGGCGCTGGACGGCATCCGCCTGGTGATGATTGCCAACGACGTGAGCCTGCGCAACCTGATCCCGGCCGAGCTGGCCAAGGGTTTTGGTTTCTTCCAGAGCAAGCCCGCCACCGCCTTCGGACCCGTGGCCGTCACACTGGACGAGCTGGGCGACGCCTGGGACCACGGCCGCGTCAACCTCACCGTGCAGTCCACCTGGAACGGCCGCAAGGTCGGCATGTGCGACGCGGGCCCCGAAATGACCTTCCACTTCGGCCAGCTCATTGCCCACATCGCCAAGACGCGCAACGTGCGCGCCGGCTCCATCGTGGGCAGCGGCACTGTCAGCAACAAGGGCGTGGAGCAGAACGGCCGCATGGAGTGGCCCAAGGGCTACAGCTGCATCGCCGAAAAGCGCTGCATCGAAACCATCCAGGACGGCAAGCCCAGCACCGACTTCATGAAGTTTGGCGACACCATCCGCATCGAGGTGAAAGGCAAGGACGGCGCCAGCATTTTTGGCGCCATCGACCAGACCATTGCCGCACCGGCCGCCTGAGGCCCCGCAGAGCAAAATTTGAATAAAAACGGCTGTATGCGCTAGAGGAACATGCGCTTGCAGCTATCAAATTCATAGTATCAAGGAGACAACCCCATGCAACGCCGTACCCTCTTGTCCGCCCTGGCCGCCGCAGGCGCTACTACCGCCGCGCCCTGGGCCGCCGCCCAGTCCGCCTGGCCCGACCAGCCCCTGCGCTGGGTGGTGCCGTACCCCGCCGGTGGCGGCACCGACGTGCTGGCCCGCACCGTGGCTGAGGCCATGCGCCAGACGCTGGGCCAGCAGATCGTGGTGGACAACCGCCCTGGCGCATCCACCAACATCGGTGGCCAGATGGTGGCCACGGCCAAGCCCGACGGCAACACCTTCATGTCGGCCGACAACGCCATCCTGGCCTACAACGAACACCTGTTCACCAAGCTGCCGTTCAACCCTGAAAAGGACTTCACCTACGTGGGCGGCATCAGCCGCTTTCCGCTGGCGCTGGTGGTGCACCCGGCGTTTGAAGCCAAGACGGTGAAGGAATTCCTCGCCTACGCGCGCGCCAACCCCGGCAAGCTCAACTACGCATCGCCCGGCAATGGTTCGCCACACCACCTGGCGATGGAGATGTTCAAGAACCGCACCAAGACCTTCCTCACCCACATCCCCTACCGCGGCGCGGCGCCTGCGCTGCAGGACGTGATGGGCGGCCAGGTGCCCTGCATGTTCCTGGACCTGGCCGCTGGCCTGCCGGTGATCACCTCGGGCAAGGTGCGTGCGCTGGCCATTGGCTCGGCCAAGCGCGTGGCCGCGCTGCCCGACGTGCCCACCTTGGCCGAAGCCGGTGTGCCCAACACCGAAGTGTTTGCGTTCCAGGGCATCCTGGCGCCCGCCGGTCTGCCCGCTGCGATCACGGCGCGCCTGAACGGCGACTTGAACAAGGCCCTGCTCAACCCCGCCGTGGTCAAGCGCATGGCCGACTTCGGCATGGAAGCCCTGCCCGGCACGCCCGAGCAGTTCCGCGCTATGGCACGCTCCGAGTCCAAGCGCTGGGGCGAGATCATCAAAGCGGCAGGCGTGAAACTCGACTGACCCCCCTGAGCGGCTGCGCCGCTTCCCCCCAGGGGGACGCACCCGTTGGCCTGGCAAAGCCAGTTCCACGGGTGCACTCGCTTGGCGACGCGCCCTCTGCGGAGGGTGCAGCGGCGTTTCTTACTCCGGCAGGTGGCACACCGCCTCGATGTTGTTGCCCTCGGGGTCGATGACAAATGCGCCGTAATAGTGGGGGTGGTAGTCGGGCCGCAGGCCCGGGGCGCCGTTGTCTTGGCCCCCGGCTTCGATGGCGGCGCGGTAGAAGGCATCGACCTGGGCCCGCGTGGTGGCCCGCCACGCCAGGTGGCAGCCCGTGGTGGCGGGCGGGCCGCCGTAGGGCGAGGGGCCGTCGATGAACCACACATCCGCCTTCTTGCCGTCGGGCTCGGACGGAGCCGGGTAGGCATAGCCCAGCATGTTCGAGCCGTAGTTGCCTTCAAAACACAGGCTGTAGCCCAAAGGCGCGAGGGCAGCGGTGTAGAACGCCTTGGTGCGGGCGATGTCGGTGACACGGAAGGTCATGTGGTCCAGCATGGGAGGTCTCCTCGGGTTGTGGTGCCCTGATTTATACCTGAAAGACTGTTTATAAATACAGTATTTTTCAGCCCGACACACAATCTGCCGCGCGGGTGGTGCTACGCCCCCTGCGTGGCCCGCAGGTCTTCAGGCCCACCCCTCCAGCACCAGCTTGCCCCGCGCCTTGCCGCTCTCGATCAGCGCATGTGCGCGCTTCAGATTCTCGGCATTGATCGTTCCAAAGCGCTGGTCCAGCGTCGTGCGAATCAGCCCCGCATCCACCAGCTGCGCCACCTCGGTCAGCAGCCGGTGCTGGCCGATCATGTCGGCGGTGCCGAACAGTGCGCGGGTGAACATCAGCTCCCAGTGCACCGACACCGACTTGCGCTTGAACTTCGTCACGTCGAGCGACACCGGGTCGTCGATCAGCGCGAACTGGCCCTGCGGCGCGATGGCCTCGACGATCTGGTCGAAGTGCGCGTCGGTCTGCGTGAGGCTCACGACGATGTCCACCGTGGGGTGGCCGATGCGGGCCAGCTCTTGTGTGAGCGGCTGGCTGTGGTCGATGACGTGGTGGGCGCCCAGGTCGCGCACCCACTGCTGCGTTTCGGGGCGCGATGCGGTGCCGATCACCGTGAGGCTGGTGAGCCGCGCCGCCAGCTGCGTGAGGATGGAGCCCACACCACCGCTCGCGCCGATGATGAGCAGGGTCTTGTTGGTGGGCTGCTTGCCTGGCGCCACGCCCAGGCGGTCAAACAGCAGCTCCCACGCGGTGATGGTGGTCAGCGGCAGTGCGGCGGCCTCGGCAAAGTCCAGCGACTTCGGCGCGTGGCCCACGATGCGCTCGTCCACCAGGTGCAGTTCGCTGTTGGTGCCCTGGCGTGCGATGGAGCCTGCGTACCAGACGCGATCGCCGGGCTGGAACAGCGTCACATCGGGGCCCACGGCGCGGACGATGCCGCTGGCATCCCAGCCCAGCACCTTGTAGTCAGGGCCGTCGCCGCTGCGCGAGCTGCTTTTGCGTACCTTGGTGTCCACGGGGTTGACCGAGACGGCGTGCACCTCCACCAGCAGGTCGCGGCCAGTGGCCACGGGGTCGGGCAGGGTGATGTCGAGCAGTGACTCGGGGCGGTCAATGGGGTGGGCGGTTTGGTAGCCGATGGCTTTCATGGGTGGTCCTGTGTCTGAAAGGAGATGCACCGATGATTGGCCTTTTGGATTTGTTTTTAAATAGACGACATATTGAATGAATATTCAATAAAAAATTGGAAATAGGACCAACAACATCCCAACCCGCCATGAAAAGCCTGCAAGACCTCGACATCTTTGTGCGCACGGTGGACAGCGGCAGTCTGTCGGCCACGGCCCGGGCGCTGGACTTGACCCCTGCGGCGGCCAGCGCGGCGCTCAAGCGGCTGGAGGCGGAGCTGGGCGTGCTGCTGTTTGTGCGCTCCACGCGCAGCCTGCGGCTCACGCCAGAGGGCACGTTGTTTCTGGAGCACTGCCGCCCCGCGCTGGCCGCGCTGCAGCAGGTGCAGGGGCAGCTGGCCAGCGGCCGGGCGGGTGCGCTGAGCGGCACGCTGCAACTGGCGGCGCCATCCGACCTGGGGCGCAATGTGTTGTTGCCCTGGCTCGACGAGTTCCAAGCCGAGCACCCGGGCATCACCGTCCGACTACAACTGTCGGACCGCATGGCCAACGTGTACAGCGAGCCTGTGGACGCCGCCTTTCGCTATGGCAATCCCCAGGATTCGAGCCTGGTCGCACTGCCGCTGGCGGCAGAGCACCGGCGGGTGCTGTGTGCGGCCCCGGCCTACCTGGCGGCCCACGGCGCGCCCCCTACCCCCCATGCGCTGGTTGACCATGACTGCCTGTGCTTCATGCTGGGCGAGGACGTGCACGACCGCTGGCGGTTCTGGGACGCGGCGTGCCAGGAGGCGCAGGTGCGCGTACGCAGCCACAACGTGGCCAACGACGGCGATGCCGTGCGCCGCTGGGCGGTGCTGGGGCGCGGCATTGCCTACAAGTCGTACTTTGACGTGGCGCACGACCTAGCCGCAGGCCGTCTGGTGCCACTGTGCACCGACTGGACCACCGAGGCGGTCCCGCTGTTTTTGGTGGCCCCCAGCCGCAGGCAGCTCACACCGCTGGTGCGTGCGCTGCGCGACTTCGTGGCCGCGCGGTTAGAGGCGCTGTGGCAGCAAGGGGTCGCCTCCTGACTTTGGTCGGTAGCTGGCAGGGGGCAGAGGGAAGGGTGTGAGGCGCACCACCGGCCGCCAATCGGTGGTCCGGATTCAGCGAGTGCCCGGGGCGGAGCGGTTTTACGCTTTGGCTGGAGTGGGGCTCCCTGCCATCGCTCGCCCGGCTGGTGGCGCATCTGGCGCCCGGCACTTCTCCCCAACACCCAAAGGCATCTTCATGAGTATCGTTCTTTTGCACGGCAGCTGGCATGGCGCCTGGTGCTGGCACAAAGTGGTTCCGCTTCTGCAGGCCCGGGGGCACCAGGTGCATGTGCCTGACCTGCCCGCCCATGGCCGCCACTGGCGGCTGGCACGCGGGCGCACCACGCTCTCGGCCATGGCGTCGCATGTATGTCGGGTACTCGATGCGCTGGATGGTCCAGCGCTTGTCGTGGCGCACAGCCGGGGCGGCATTGTGGCGTCCACCGTGGCCGAACTGCGACCCCACAAGCTGGTGGGCGTGACCTACCTGGCGGCTTACATGCTGCGCCACGGCGAGCGGGTGACGGACTTCTTCCGGCAGGACAAGGCCTCGCTGGTGGCGCGCCACATCCATGTCAGCCGCAGCACCTTGACCGACCACCTGGCGCCCGAGGCGTACCGCCCCGCGCTGTATGCCGATTGCTCGGACGCCGACGTGGCGCTGGCCCAGGCGCTGCTCACGCCCGAGCCTTCGCTGCCCGCACTCACGCGGCTTGCGCTGACGGCGCCGCGCTATGGCAGCGTGCCCCGGCACTACATCGAGCTGACGCAGGACCGGGCCGTGACCATCGACCTGCAGCGCAAGATGATCGCGGCCTCGCCCTGCGCCACGGTGTCGTCCATCGACGCCAGCCACTCGGCGTATTTTTCGCAACCCCAGCGGCTGGCGGACACCGTGCACCAGATCGCCGGTTTTCGCTGAAGGGCACGGTATGAACGCGGCGGTGGCAGGGCTATCGCCCGCGCGACGCCGCCGGGGCGCCGGTGCGCCGCACAATGCGTCCCCCGACGGCGCATGCGCCGGCCTTCCCTAGAAAGACCCCGATGCTGAATTTCGACTTCCACAACCCCACCCACATCGTTTTTGGACAAGGGCGTATCGCAGACCTGGCCAAGCTCGTGCCCGCTGCGGCCAAGGTGCTGATCCTGGTGGGCGGCGCCAGCGCCGAAAAGACCGGCACCCTGGCCGAAGTGCGCACCGCACTGGGCGAACGCCAGCACGCCACCTTCAGCGGCATCGAGCCCAACCCAAGCTACGAAACCTCCATGAAGGCCGTGGCGCAGATCCGCGAAGGCGGGTTCGACTTTCTGCTGGCCGTGGGCGGCGGCTCGGTGATCGACGCCACCAAGTTCATCGCCGCCGCCGTCCGTTTTGAAGGCGATGACCCCTGGGCCATCCTCGAAAAGCACGGCCGCAACGTCAAGGGCGCCATGCCGTTTGGCTCCGTGCTCACGCTGCCCGCCACGGGCTCGGAGATGAACAACGGCGGCGTCATCACCCACCGCGCCAAGGGCGCCAAGCTGTCGTTTGGCAGCGTGCACACCTACCCGGTGTTCTCGGTGCTCGACCCCACCAAGACCTACACCCTGCCACCCCAGCAACTGGCCAATGGCGTGGTGGATGCGTTTGTGCACACGGTCGAGCAGTACCTGACCTACCCGGTCAACGCACCCGTGCAGGACCGGTTTGCCGAAGGCATCCTGCAGACGCTGATCGAGATCGGCCCGCGCCTGCTGACCGCCCCCGAGCCCGTGTACGACGACCGCGCCAACCTGATGTGGGCCGCCACCATGGCGCTCAACGGCCTGATCGGCGCGGGCGTGCCGCAGGACTGGGCCACGCACATGATCGGCCACGAGCTGACGGCGCTGCACGGCATCGACCACGCGCGCACCCTGGCCATCGTGCTGCCCGCGCTGCTGAACGAGCGCCGGGTGGCCAAGCGCGCCAAGCTGCTGCAGTACGGCGAGCGCGTGTGGGGCATCACCACCGGCAGCGAGGACGAACGCATCACTGCCGCCATCGAGCGCACGCGCGATTTCTTTGAGAGCATGGGCATCGCCACGCGCCTGTCGGGCTACGGTCTGGGCAGCGAGGTGGTGAACACCGTGGTGACGCAGCTGGAAGCGCACGGCATGGTGACGCTGGGCGAACAGCGCGAGATCACCCCGGCGGTGAGCCGCCGCATCCTCGAAGCTGCGCTGTAAATGGAGGTGGACGGGGAGGGCGGGGTCCCAGGCCCTCTCTCCTGCTTGCCCCGCCTGCGCTGCATTTCGCGCCGCGCAGCAGCGTTTCGTCGCAGGGCGCTGGAGCCCGCCCCTTGCGCCGCCTACAGTGCCGTCAAGCCACCTCCTTGGGTGGCATTTGACGAAAGGCGCACCGTGACCCTCATCCTCATCCTGGCCCTCCGCTCCGCGTGGCGCAAAGCCCGTGCCCCGCTGCTGGCAGCTTTTGTGGCAATGCTGGCCTGCGCCACACCGGCATCGGCCCAGTACGCCGGCCTGCGCACCCTGGTGGTACCGGGCGCAGAGCCCGTGACCGTGGCGCTGTTCTACCCCACGCCGGTGGTGGCGCGCACCCAGCCCATGGGGCCCTGGCGGCCCGTGGTCACGCCGGGCGCCCCGGTGGCAACCGCGCCCCTCAAGGGCCTGATCCTCATCTCGCACGGCACGGGCGGCCATGAACTGGGCCACCACAACCTGGCCACGCGCCTGGCGGCCGACGGCTATCTGGTGGCGGCGTTGCGCCACCCGGGCGACAACTGGGAAGACCGGTCGATGATTACCTCGGGCCGCTACTTCAGCGAGCGCCCCCGCCAGGTGAGCCGCGTGCTGGACGCGCTGCTGGCCAGCCCCGAATGGGGCCCCCGCATTCCGGCCGGGCGCATTGGTGCCGTGGGGCATTCGGCAGGTGGCTACACCGTGCTGGCCCTGGCCGGTGCGCAGGCCGAACCGGCCCGTGCGGCACAGCACTGCCGCAGCGTGTCGGACGACCCCGGCTTTTGCAGCCTGGGCAAGCTGCCCGCCCGTGGCCAGGCCGCCCAGACTTCCAAGGAGGCACCTGTGGCCGCCACCGCGGCAACCACACAGGCCGGCGCCCCTGCGCTTGATGGTCCGCTGGTCTCGGTGGCAGACCCCCGCATCCGCGCCGTGGTGGCCATGGCGCCCATGGCTGTGGTGTTCACGCCAGACAGCCTGAAGGCCATCAGCGTGCCCGTGCGGCTGATGGTGGCCGAGCGCGATGCCGTGCTTGTGGGCCCCTACCACGGCGGCTATGTGGCAGCGAATTTGCCGTCTGCACAGGCCAGTACGGTGCCGGGTGCAGGCCACTTCGCCTTCATGGCCCAGTCTGTCTGGCCGCTGGCGTCCGAGGCGGGAGACGCCGCCGCCAACCCCGAAGGCTTTGACCGGGTGGCCTACCACGCCACGCTGGAGAACGAGGTGGCGGAGTTCCTGGCTAGGCAGCTGCGTTGACAGGTTGAGGGCCCGCAGGTGCTGTAGCGCCGTGCTGTAAGCCAATGCCGCAAACCGGCCTGCATGGCGGGACAACGGGCCCGATGGCTGGTACGGTGATGGTTTGGTTTTTCCGATCAACCCCCCCACACCGAAAGCGACTTCCATGGCACACATCCTCATGGTTCTGACGTCCCACGACCAACTGGGCGACACCGGCAAAAAGACGGGCTTCTGGCTGGAAGAGTTTGCGGCACCGTACTACGTGTTCAAGGATGCAGGCGTGCAGATCACGCTCGCATCGCCCCAGGGCGGCCAGCCGCCCCTGGACCCCAAAAGCGACGACGAAAGCGCCCAGACCGATGCCACGCGCCGCTTCAAGGCCGATGCTTCAGCGAAGCAGCAGCTGGCCAGCACCGTGCCCCTGTCCAGCGTGAAGGCCGAGGACTTTGATGCCGTGTTCTACCCCGGCGGCCACGGCCCGCTGTGGGACCTGGCGGAAGACGCGCAGTCCATTGCCCTCATCGAAAAGACCTTTGCGGCCGGCAAACCGCTGGCACTGGTGTGCCACGCACCCGGCGTATTGCGCCACACCAAGGCGCCCGACGGGACGCCCCTGGTCAAGGGCAAGAAGGTCACTGGGTTTACCAACAGCGAAGAAGACGCGGTGCAGTTGACCCAGATCGTGCCCTTCCTGGTGGAAGACATGCTCAAGGCCAACGGCGGCGTGTATTCCAAAGGCCCTGACTGGGCACCCTATGTGCTGACCGACGGCACGCTGATCACAGGGCAGAACCCGGCATCGTCCGAGCAGGGCGCCCATGCCTTGCTGAAGCTGTTGGGGTAAGGGGCCGCGAAGGAACCCTGCACAGCCGCAGATCCTGCGCAGAACGGGTGTTTGCGCAGGTTAAGGGTAAAAATGGCTGCAAGCGCTAGTGGATATTGCGCGGGCAGCTATTGAATAGATAGCAAACTCGGCATCTCAAGCTGCCCTCAGGCCGTGGTGCCGACGCGGGCCCCGGCATCCATGCCGACATCGGCGGCGCCTGTGGCCTCCACTTCCACCAGACAGTCATAAAACGTGGGCGCGCGGCCCAGGTCGGTCAGCGCCTGGCTGGTCACCTCGTTCACGTTGGTGCCGTTCAGCCCCAGCTTGCGCCACCAGATGCCCAGGCCGTTGACCACGCCCGGCCGCGCGCGGCGCGAGACGGTGGCGTGGCACAGGTAGCTGCCCCGGTCGTTGAACACGCGCACCACGGCGTCGTTGGCAATGCCACGTGCTTCGGCATCGTCGGGGTGGATCTCCAGCACCGGGCGGCCTTCGATGTTGCGCAGGCTCTGCACATTCACGAAGGTGGAGTTCAAGAAGTTGCGCGCGGGCGGCGAGATCATGGCCAGCGGGTAGCGGGCGTCCGTGCCCTGCAGTTCGTAGTTGGGCAGGTGGTCGGGCAGGCCGTCCAGGCCCTGGGCGGCCAGGCGGGCGCTGTAGAACTCGCACTTTCCAGAGGGTGATGGGAAGTTGCCTTCGGCGAACGGCGCATCGGGCAGCGCCAGCGTGGCAAAGCCTTGGCTTTCAAGCAGTGCGTAGTCCACTGCGTCGCCAAACGCCTGGCGGCACAGGGCCTCGTCGCTCTCGTCAAAACAGGGCTCGGCAAAGCCCATGCGCGCCGCCAGGTCGCGGAAGATCTGCGCATTGCTGCGTGCCTGGCCCTGGGGCGCAATGGCGGGGCGGTTGAGCAGCACGTCGGTGTGGCCGTAGCTCAGGTGGATGTCCCAGTGCTCCAGCTGCGTGGTGGCGGGCAGGATGTAGTCGGCGTAGTCGGCCGTGTCGGTCTTGAAGTGCTCCAGCACCACGGTGAACAGGTCCTCGCGCGCAAAGCCCTGCACCACCTTGCTGGAGTCAGGCGCCACGGCCACGGGATTGCTGTTGTAGACCACGACGGCCTCCACCTTCGGGCCGAACGCGGGCGAGGCCTCGCGCAGCAGGTCGTCGCCAATGGTGGACATGTTGATGGTGCGCGGTATCTGGGCCGGCATCAGGTCGGGTCGCTGCAGCACGGCGCGCTGCGCGGGGAACTGGCCCGAGCTGGACAGCAGCACGCCGCCCGCGCGGTGGCGCCAGGCGCCCGTGAGCGCAGGCAGGCAGGCCACGGCGCGCACCGCATTGCCGCCGCCACGCACACGCTGCATGCCGTAGTTCAGGCGGATGGCGGCGGGCTTCGTCGTGCCGTAGTCCTGGGCCAGCTGGCGGATCTGCTCCACCGGAATGCCGCACACCTCGGCCGCGCGTTCGGGCGGCCACTGCAGTGCGCGCTCGCGCAATGGCTCCCAGCCCAGCGTGTGGCGGGCGATGTAGTCGTGGTCCAGCCAGTCGTTCACGATCAGCTCGTGCATCAGCGCCAGGGCCAGTGCGGCGTCGGTGCCGGGGCGCAGGGCAATGTGCTCGTGGCACTTGTCGGCCGTCTCGCTCTTGCGGGGGTCAATGCACACCAGCCGTGCGCCATTGCGCTTGGCCTGCTGGGCGTAGCGCCAGAAGTGGAGGTTGCTGCCAATGGAGTTGCTGCCCCAGATGACGATGAGCTGCGACTCGGCAAAAAACTCCACCTTCATGCCCACCTTGCCGCCCAATGTCTGCACCAGCGCCTCGGCCCCGGCAGATGCGCAGATGGTGCGGTCCAGCTGCGAGGCGCCCAGCTGGTGGAAGAAGCGCCGGTCCATGCTTTCGCCCTGCACCATGCCCATGGTGCCCGCGTAGCTGTAGGGCAGGATGGCCTCGGGCGCGCGGGCGGCGATGGATTGCAGGCGCTGCGCGATGTCAGCCAGGGCTTCGTCCCAGCTGACCGGGGTGAACTGCCCGCTGCCCCTGGGGCCCGTGCGCTTGAGCGGGGTGAGCACACGCTCGGGGTGGTAGCTGCGTTCGGTGTACTTGCTCACCTTGGCGCACAGCACGCCATCGGTATGGCGGTGGTCGGGGTTGCCTTGCACGCGGGTGGCCACGCCGTGCTCGTCCACGGTGGTCAGCAGGGCGCAGGTATCAGGACAATCGTGCGGGCAGGCTCCACGCACCTGAATCGGCACAGATGGAGGGGTATTTGCGGCAGAAGGCGTGGGCATTCGGGGACTTGATCGTTAAACTGGCAATCAGGGTTGGAACGGGCATGCATAAGTTGCCGCAGTTCCAAGGAGGCTGCCTACCGGCAGCGCAGAGGGGCATGCCCTCCACTTCATACAAGAGCAGAGATTTCACCATGAACCACGCAGTATTGGGGCGCAGGCAGTTTTCGGTTGGCTTGGGGGCAGCGGCTATCGGTGGTTTTGGCCTGGCACGGGCCCAGGGCGAAGGCCGTATCGTGCTGGGGCAGTCCGCCGCCTTCACCGGGCCTGCCGCCCAGCTGGGCGTGCAGTTCAACCAGGGTGCCAAGCTCTTTTTTGACCAGCTCAACGCCCAGGGCGGCGTGGGCAAGCGCATGGTGGAGATCCGCACCATGGACGACGGCTATGAGCCCGAGCGCTGCGCCGAGAACACCCGCAAGCTGATTGCCGACGAGGTGTTTGCCCTGTTTGGCTACATCGGCACGCCCACCAGCCTGGCCGCGCTGCCCTTGTTCACCAAGGAGAAGGTGCCGTTTTTTGGCCCCTTCACGGGGGCCGAGGCGCTGCGCCAGCCGTTCAACCGGCTGATCTTTCATGTGCGTGCGTCCTATTACGACGAAACCGCGCTCATCGTGCGCCAGCTCACCAATCTGGGGCTCAAGAAGATTGCGGTGTTCTACCAGAACGATGCTTATGGCAAGGCAGGGCTCGACGGTGTGACCCGTGCGCTGGCCGAGCTGAAGCTGACCCCTGTGGCGACGGCCACGGTAGAGCGCAATTCCACCGATGTGAAAGCGGCCGTGGACAAGCTGGTGCCCGCCACGCCCGATGCGGTGGTGCAGATCACGGCCTACGCGTCGGCCGCCGCTTTTGTGCGCGCTGCGCGCAAGGCGGGCTTTGGCGGTACGTTCTACAACGTGTCGTTTGTGGGTACGCAGGCGCTGGCCGACGAACTGGGCAAGGACGGTGCGGGTGTGGTGGTGTCGCAGGTGGTGCCCTCGCCCTACCAGCCCTCACGCCAGATCACGCGCGAGTTTCTGGAGACCATCAAGAAGGGCGGCGACAAGGTGCAGCCCAACTACTCCAGCATGGAAGGCTATCTGGCCGCCCGCGTGTTCGCCGAGGGCCTGCGCCAGGCCCAGGCCGGCGGAAAGGTCACGCGCGAGAGCTTCATCACGGGCACCGAGTCCATCGGCAACCAGGTGATCTCGGGCTTTCCGGTGTCGTTCAGTGGCACCAGCCACGCAGCCTCGAAGTTTGTCGAGATGTCGATGCTGACGGGGGACGGCCGGGTCAGGACCTGATCCCGAACGGGGGGCGGGCGCGCGCCGGCCCCCGCCGCCCCGAAGCGATCAGCCCAGCGTGCGCGTGCGCGCCAGCCCCTGCATGAACGCCTCGCAGCGTCCCAGCTGCTCCAGGCTCACGTACTCGTCGGGCTGGTGGGCCTGCTGGATGCTGCCGGGGCCACACACCACGGTGGAGATGCCCGCGTTCTTGAACAGCCCCGCTTCGGTGCCAAAGGCCACCAGGGTGGTGCCTTTTTCGCCCGACAGCTCTTGCGCCAGGCGCGTCACCGGGTCGTCCTTGCTGCCCAGGAAGCTCGGGATTTCGCAGATGGTCTCGAACTCGAAACCCGCTGCAGGCGCCACCTTCTTCATGGCGGGCTCCAGCGATTTGGCGTAGGCCACCACCTCGGACTGCATTTGCGCGGCGTTGGCCGTGGGCAGGTCGCGGAACTCGTAGCGGAACTCGGCGTCGCGCGGCACCACGTTGTCGGCAATGCCGCCGTGGAACTGGCCCACGCTGCTGGTCGAGAACGGCACGTCAAAGCCCTCAAAGCGGGGCTCGTTCTTTTCAAAGTCTTCCGCCATGTCGCGCACCCGGCCCACCACGCGGGCGGCCATCTCGATGGCGTTGACCGAATGCGGCGTGAGGGACGAATGCGCCTCCTTGCCACGCACGCAGCACTTGTAGCGGTACACACCCTTGTGCGCGATGGCGGGGATCATGCTGGTGGGCTCGCCCACGATGCAGGCCAGGGGCTTGATGTTCGCGTCGCGCAGGTCGGCGATGAGTTCCTTCACGCCAAAGCAGCCGATCTCCTCTTCGTAGCTGAATGCCAGATGGACCGCAAAAGGCGCGTCGCTGTTCAGGAACTGTTCTGCGTGCGACACGGCAATGCCAATAAAGGCCTTCATGTCGGCACTGCCGCGCCCGTACAGGTTGCCGTCCTTGACCAGGGCACTCAGCGGGTCCATGGTCCAGTCCTGTCCATCCCACGGCACCGTGTCGGTATGACCCGAAAGGATCACACCCGCCGGCTTGCCCTCGCCCAGGGTGGCGAACAGGTTGGCCTTGGTCTTGTCGTCGTTGAAGGTCAGGCGGCTTTTCACGCCCAGCTTGGCCAGGTGGTCGCGGATGAAATGGATCAGCTCCAGATTGGAGTTATGGCTGACGGTGTTCATGCGCACCAGGGTTTGCGCAAGTTCGAGGGCGTGGGCAGAAATCATGGGTGGCTAGCGAATAACCCGGGTTGGCACGTGTGTTGCTGTCGGGCTAGACTGTGAGATCGTAAGGACACATATCATGAACGTTATTGACTCCATCGTCACCCAGGCGGCCAGTATTGCAGCGGTGCGCCGGGACATTCACGCCCACCCCGAGCTGTGCTTCGAAGAGGTGCGCACCGCCGACGTGGTGGCGCAAAAGCTCACCGAGTGGGGCATTCCCATCCACCGGGGTATGGGCAAAACGGGCGTGGTGGGCATCGTCAAGGGGCGCGATGGCGGCGCCAGTGGCCGCGCGATTGGCCTGCGCGCCGACATGGACGCACTGCCCATGCAGGAGTTCAACACCTTCGCCCACGCCAGCAAACACCAGGGCAAGATGCACGCCTGCGGCCATGACGGCCACGTGGCCATGCTGCTGGCGGCGGCGCAGCACTTTGCCAAGCACCGCAATTTCGACGGCACCGTGTACCTGATCTTCCAGCCCGCCGAAGAGGGCGGCGGCGGGGCCCGCGTGATGATCGAGGACGGCCTGTTCGAGCAGTTCCCCATGGAAGCCGTGTACGGCATGCACAACTGGCCCGGCATGCCGGTGGGCACCTTTGCCGTGAGCCCCGGCCCGGTGATGGCATCGACCAGCGAGTTCAAGATCACCCTGCGTGGCAAGGGCGGCCATGCGGCGCTGCCGCACACCGGCATCGACCCGGTGCCGATTGCCTGCGGCATGGTGCAGTCCTTCCAGACCATCATCAGCCGCAACAAGAAGCCCGTGGACGCCGGCGTGATCTCGGTCACCATGATCCACGCGGGCGAGGCCACCAACGTGATTCCCGACAGCGTCGAGCTGCAGGGCACGGTGCGCACCTTCACCACCGAAGTGACGGACCTCATTGAAAAGCGCATGCGCCAGATCGCCGAGAACCACTGCGCTGCGCACGATGCCACCTGCGAGTTCGAGTTCGTGCGCAACTACCCACCCACCGTCAACTCGCCCGCCGAGGCCGAATTTGCCCGCAAGGTCATGACCGGCATCGTGGGGGAAGAGCGTGTGGTGGTTCAGGAGCCCACCATGGGCGCTGAAGACTTTGCCTACATGCTGCAGGCCAAGCCCGGTGCGTACTGCTTCATTGCCAACGGCGACGGCGCCCACCGCGAGATGGGCCACGGCGGTGGCCCCTGCATGCTGCACAACCCCAGCTACGACTTCAACGACGACCTGATCCCGCTGGGCGCGACCTACTGGGTCAAGCTGGCCGAGGAATGGCTGGCCCAGCCCGCCAAAGTGGCCTGAAGCAGCTTGACGCGCCGTTGATCCTCCTCCACCCGGGCGTGCGCAGCGCGCGTGCCCGGGTTTTCTTTTTGTCTTCCCACTGACTCCTGAAAGCCCTGCCCATGACCGGAATCGTTGAAGCCTTCTCGCCCAGCTACGCCCAGGCGCGCACAAAGTTTCTGGAGGCCGCTGCAGCCGCCGGCCTGTCCATCGAATCGCACGCCCACCCGCTCAAGGGCCGCGATGGCGAAGACCTGGCCATGGACGTGGTGCGCGACGGCCCGGCCGATGCCAAAAAGCTGCTCATCGTGAGCAGCGCCTGCCATGGCGTCGAGGGCTACTGCGGCAGCGGCGTGCAGGTGTTTGCGCTGCACGATGCCGAGTGGCGCGCCAAGGCGCGCGATGCCGGTGTGGCCACGCTCTACATCCACGCGCTCAACCCGTATGGCTTCTCGCACGTGCGCCGCTTCACACACGAGAACGTGGACCTGAACCGCAACTTCCAGGACTTCAGCAAGCCCCTGCCCGTGAACACGGCCTACCGCGAGGTGCAGCCCCTGCTGCTGCCCGAGCAGTGGCCACCCGGCCCTGAGAACCAGGCAGCGGTGGCGGAGTACATCGCCAACAAGGGCGAGGCCGCGTGGCAGGCCGCCATCTCGCAAGGCCAGCACGAGTTTCCGCAGGGAGTGTTCTTTGGCGGCACCGAGCCCACCTGGAGCAACCGCACGCTGCGCCAGGTGCTGCGCCAGCACGGTGCGGCCGCGTCGAAGATCGCCTGGATCGACCTGCACACGGGCCTGGGCCCCAGCGGCCATGGCGAGCGCATCTATGCGGGCAATGACAACGCCGTGGCCGTGGCCCGCGCGCGCGCCTGGTGGGACGGCGGCGGCGCCACGCCGGTCACCTCCATCTATGACGGCTCGTCCACCTCGGCCTTCCTCACCGGCCTGATGTGGACCTCGATCTACGACGAGTGCCCCCACGCCGAGTACACCGGCATTGCCATGGAGTACGGCACCGTGCCCGTGCTCGACGTGATGAACGCCATCCGTGCCGAGCAATGGCTCCAACTGCACCCCGAAACTCCGGCTGACAAGGCTGCCCAGATCAAGGCGCAAATGCTGGCGGCCTTCTACACCGACACGGACGCGTGGAAGGGCCAGATCATCAGCCAGGCACGGCAGTCGATGTTCCAGGCAGTGGACGGGTTGACGGCCTGATTTTGTGTTCCAGAGGCCTCAGGCGCTAGTGCTATATGGCTGAGTTGCTATCAATATCGTAGTGTTGCGCTGAGGTCGTGCGGACGCTCTGGGTTTACGGGGGGTTGGGGTAGCCACCCTGTGGCGGCTACCATCGCCTCCAAAAACCAGGAGACACCATGGCCTCTGACCCTCTGCGCGCGCTGAGCCGCAGCCTGCTCCGGCTGTCGGAGCAAGCCCAGCAGGTGGCCCCGCAGGACTTGCTGCACCAGGCCATGCAGACCTTGCAGGGGCTGGTGCCTTTTGATTCCGCCTGGTGGGGCGAGGTCTCGGCGGGCGATGTGCAGGTGGCACCCCGCAACTGGCTGCACGGCAGCATTGGCCTGAGCCGCAGCTTTGCCGAGGAGTGGAATGCGCTGGCGGCGGTGGACCTGTTTGGGCTGCAGTCCATGCAGCAGCTGGGGGTGGTGATCCGTGAGCGTGACGTGGTGGGCCCGTTACCCGAGCACCCGGAGGTGGCCGCCTTCAGCCAGCGCCACGGCCTGTACCACTGTATGGCCCTCACGGCCGAGCTGCCCCACAGCGGGCTCATGTTTTTTGTCTCCATCTACCGCCCGCCAGCGCGGCCGGAATTCTCGGACGGAGAGACCGTGCTGTTCGGCGAATTCGTCCTGCACCTGCTGCAGCAATGGCACCACCGTCTGCAGCGCCTGCAAAGCGACACGCCCGGCCGCCCCTGGGACAGCTTTGCCCTGGCCCGGCCGTCGGGCGAACTGCTGTTTGCCGGGCTGCGCATCAGCCGGGCGTTGGGCGAAGCCAGCCCCGGCTGGCACGGCACCCACCTGCCTCCGGTGGTGGCGCAGGCGCTGGCGGGTGCGCCCTGCACCCTGTCGGTGGGCAAGGCCTGCCGCCTGCGCTTGGAGCCCTGCGGGCCACTGGTGGCCGTGAGCCTAGCGTCGCGCCAGCACAAGCAAGCCCTGGCACCGCGCGAGTTGAGTGCCGCCATGCTGTACGCCCAGGGCCGCTCGCACAAGGACATTGCGGCCACGCTGGGCCTCACGCCCGCCACGGTGCGCACCTACCTGCGCACGGCCTATGCCGCGCTGGGCGTGAGCAACAAGCTGGAGCTGGTGGCCGCACTGCGCCACCAGTAGCGAGCGGCTGCGGGGGGGCCCGCGCGGGTTTGCAGGGCTCGGTAGTTTCCCGCTCCCTCTGCATTTGCAGAGGCTGCAACCGCGCCGCCTTTTCCTATCGTCCGCACCGGAGTCCAGACACCGGTGCGGGCCAGACCGCCGCCCGGCCTGGGCTCCTGAAGAACCGCCATAACAGGAGACCCTTGCATGTTCCCGAACCCCCACCCCTTCGCCGTGGCGCCCCGGCGCCACCCTCACCCCCTGGCACGCGCAGGGCGATGGACCGCTGCCTGCACCCTGGGTACTGTGGCAGCCCTGGCCCTGACCGCCTGCGGCGGCGGCAGCGACGCCAATCCCCCGCTGGCCAGCAAGCCCCTGGCTGAGGCCTGCGCCGCCTACGCATCCACCGCCTTGCCCCATGGCGCCAAGGTCACCCGTACCGAGCTGCGCAAGGCCGAGGGCACGTTGCCCGACGTGTGCATCGTGCGCGGGCAGATCGTCTCGTCGCCCGAGTCCACCATCAACTGGGCGGTGGAGCTGCCCACGCTGACCCAGTGGAACGGCAAGACGCTGACCATTGGTGGTGGTGGCTTTGACGGCTTCATCCCCACCGACGACCCGTGGTACCAGCAGCTGGTGGGCCCGTCGGCCAACCCGTACGTGAAGATCAGCTCCGACTCCGGCCACCAGATCCGCGGCTTTGCCTGGGGCAAGAGCGACGTGGCGCTGCGCAACCACGCGTTCGACGCCAACCATTTCGTGCTGGAGGTGGGCACTTCCATCGCCACCGAGTTCTATGGCAAGCGCCCCGTGCGGCGCTACCACATGGGCCATTCCAACGGCGGTCGGTCGGGGCTTATCTCCACGCAGAAGTACCCCAAGGACTACGACGGCGTGGTGGCCATGGAGCCCGCCATCAGCCAGCAGGCGCACCAGGTCAACCTGGGGCCCACGGTGCTGCGCCACATCTTCAAGAGCCGCGACAACTGGATGAGCCCCGCCAAGATCGCGCTGTATGCCAAAGCCGAGGTGGCGGCGTGTGATGGCCTCGATGGCCTGAAGGACGGCATCATCGGCAACATCGAGGCGTGCAACTACGTGCCCACCGAGCTGCTGTGCCAGGGTGCGGACAACGACAGCTGCCTCACGGCCGGCCAGATCGAATCCATCCGCCTCATCTACAGCGACCACAAGACACCCGTGACCCTGTCGCGCGGTGCCGTGGGCTACCCGCGCTATGGCCGGGGCGGGGCGTCCACGTCGGACTGGCAGTCGTACATGTTCGGCACCAGCTTTGACACGCCCGATTCGTTCAACCACATGGCCGTAACGGAAGCCGCGCGCCTGGTGGAGGGCAACCCCAACGCCAACATCCTGAGCCACGACCCCACGCAGTACCAGGCGCAGTACGCGCGGCTGGCCGAGATGATCGATGGCACGGACCCCGACATCTCCGCCTTTGCCGACAACGGCGGCAAGCTGCTGATCTGGTACGGCCTGGGCGACACCTGCGTGTCGCTGTACCGCACGGCAGACTATTTCGACACGGTCAAGCAGCGCCTGGGCGCCAGCAAGGTGCAGGGCTTTGCGCGCATGGTCACCTCGCCCTCCAACGGGCATGACCTGGACGGCGCAGGCACCGAGCCGCGCTCCATCGACCTGCTCGCCGCCATGGACGCCTGGGTGGAAAAGGG
Organism: Acidovorax sp. GW835-FHT14G06; assembly: GCF_058793595.1. Taxonomy (NCBI): domain Bacteria; kingdom Pseudomonadati; phylum Pseudomonadota; class Betaproteobacteria; order Burkholderiales; family Comamonadaceae; genus Acidovorax; species Acidovorax sp. GW835-FHT14G06. The sequence goes on along the minus strand of NZ_JBXAGA010000005.1, from coordinate 389,109 downwards.
CGCGGCGCCTGACAAGCTGGTCGCCACGAAGTTCTCCCCCGGCACCAGCACACCCGTGGCCCAGCGCCCGGTGTGCGAGTACCCCAAGCTCCCGCGCTACAACGGCACGGGTGATGCGAGCAAGGCGGAGAGCTTCACCTGCTCTGCGACCTGAGCCATCCGTGGATGGCCGACGGCAAGGACGCGCCTTGGGGCGTGCCCTTGCTGTTTCTTGCATGCATCAATCGGCAGTTTCGCCGGAGTCCTTGATGATCTTGGCCCAGCGGCGCATTTCGCTTTCCACATACTTCTTGTGCTCTGCGGGTTCCAGGCGTGCGTCGGTCACCACGCGCACTCCCAGTGCTTCTTCGCGCTGGATGAGTTCGGGGTCCTTGAGTGCGGTGCGAATGGCTGCATTCAGCTTCTCCAGAACGGCTTTCGGCGTGCCCTTGGGTGCATACACCCCATGCCACACCGACATTTCGAAGCCCACCAACCCTGCCTCCGCCAAGGTAGGCGTCTGCGCCAATGTCGGCAGCGCCATCCGTTGCTTGCTGGTAACGCCGTAGATCTTGACTTTTCTCGCCTCGATCTGGGGCACGGCGTTGGTGGCCTGCTCGCACATCAGGTCCACCTGCCCCCCCATCAGGTCGGTCATGGCAGGCGCCGTGCCCTTGTAGGGTACGAAGGTCATCTTCGATCGCAAGCTGGCCTGCAGGACCAGCCCGCACAGGTGGGATGCCGAGCCCACGCCGGCGTTGGCGATGTTGACCTTGCCATCGTTGGCGCTGATCCACTGGCGCAGATCGGCAAAGTTGCTGGCCGCGAGGCCGGGTTTGCCGATCAGGGCGGACGGTGCCTCATTGATCAGTCCGAGGTACTCGAAGTCCTCCAGGGTCTTGTAGGGTAGCTTCTTGTACAGCGCGGGCGCGGTGGAGATGCCAATGTGGTGCACCAGCAAGGTGTAGCCATCTGGTGCAGCGCGCGCGACGCGTGCTGCACCAACTGTGCCACCCGCTCCGGCAGTGTTGTCCACGATCACGGTCTGCGCCAGGGGCTTGCGCAGGGCCTCGGCAAGGTCTCGGGCTATCTTGTCGCTGGGGCCCCCAGCAGAGAACGGGACTACCAGCGTGACGGGCTTGTCCGGAAACTCCGCCCACGTGCTGGTAGTGCTGCTGGCGGCGATGAGTCCGATGGCTGCGGCTGCAGCTCCTTGCTTCAGAATGCCCATGACGTTGTCTCCTTCTGTTTGTGTTTTGAGGGCGATGGTCAGGCGGACAGCGCCTGCATCTGTGCGTACAGGTCGGCCTTGCCTTCGAAGCCGATGCCGGGCAGGTCCGGCAGCGTCACGTGGCCGTTCACTACCTGCACGCCGTCCGGGAAGCCGCCAAAGGGCTGGAACAGGTCGGGGTAGGACTCGTTGCCGCCCAGGCCCAGGCCAGCGGCGATGTTCAGCGACATCTGGTGGCCGCCGTGCGGAATGCAGCGGCTGGCTGACCAGCCGTGTTCCTTCAGCATGTCGAGCGTGCGCAGGTATTCCACCAGCCCGTAGCTCAGCGCACAGTCAAACTGCAGCCAGTCGCGGTCGGGGCGCATGCCGCCATAGCGGATCAGGTTGCGTGCGTCCTGCATCGAGAACAGGTCTTCACCCGTGGCCATGGGGTTCTTGTAGTAGTGGCGCAGCGTGGCCTGCAGCTCGAAATCGAGCGGGTCGCCAGGCTCCTCGTACCAGAACAGGTCGTACTGCGAGAGCGCCTTGGCGTACTGGATGGCGGTGTCCAGGTCGAAGCGGCCGTTGGCATCCACGCACAGCTTCTGGCCGTCCTGCAGCACGCTGAGGATGGAGTCGATGCGGCGCAGGTCCTCGTCGAGCGAGGCGCCGCCAATCTTCTTCTTCACCACGGTGTAGCCCCGGTCTATGTAGCTCTTCATCTCGTCCTTGAGCTTGCCGTGGTCCTGGCCGGGGTAGTAGTAGCCGCCAGCCGCATAGACGAAGATCTTGCGGTTGGGCGTGCCGTTGCCATAGCGGTCGGCCAACAGCTGGAACAGTGGCTTGCCTTCAATCTTGGCCACCGCATCCCACACGGCCATGTCGATGGTGCCGATGGCGACCGAGCGCTCGCCATGGCCGCCAGGCTTTTCGTTGGTGAACATGGCGTTCCAGATCTTGTGCGGGTCAAGGTTCTTGCCGCTGTCGTCGATCAGGGAGTCTGGATTGGCTTCGAGCACACGCGGGATGAAGCGCTCGCGCATCAGCTTGCCCTGGCCATAGCGGCCATTCGAATTGAAGCCATAGCCCACCACAGGTTTTCCGTCGCGAATCACGTCAGTGATCACGGCCACCAGGCTCAGCGTCATCTTGCTGAAGTCGATGTAGGCGTTGCGGATGGGCGAACTGATGGGGATGGTTTTCTCTCTGATTTCAACGATCTTCATGGCTTGCTCCGTGTATCGAAACGAATGTCGGGATCGGTATGATCCGCAGCCGCGCAGCGTTTGACCAATGCCGTTTTTCTTCTCTTCAATGCTTTCAAGGCACCGGCTATGCACATCTCCTGGCTCGAAGATTTCATGGTGTTGGCCTCGATCGGAAACTTCTCGCGCGCGGCGGAAGATCGCCACATGACGCAGCCCGCGTTTGGCCGCCGGGTGCGGGCGCTGGAGGAGTGGCTGGGCGCCGAGCTGTTTGACCGCAGCACACAACCAGTCAAACTCACAGTGGCTGGGCAGTGGTTTCAAGGGGTGGCGCCCGATTTGCTCGCCGAAGTGGCGCGATTGCCGGGTGCAGCGCGTGCAGTGGCGGAGGCGAATTCCAAGAGCCTGCGATTTGCCGCAACACATGCTTTGTCGCTGACCTTCATGCCGGGCTGGCTGCGCAGTTTTGAAGCGCACACCATGGCAGGCACGCTGCAGCTGGAGTCCGACATGCTGCACCGGTGTGAGGCACTGCTGGCCCAGAGCAAGGTGCAGTTTGTGCTGTGCCATGCGCATGCCCAGGCGCCAGGGCCATTGGAGATAGAGGGATATCCGTCCCTCTGCGTGGGCTGCGATGTCCTGCTCCCCGTTTGTGCTGCGGGGCCTGATGGCCTAGCCCTTCACCGGCCGGAGCATTCTGGGGCGATAGCGCCTCTCCTGGCCTACAGCGTGGACTCCGGGTTGGGAAACATCCTGCAGAAAACCAGCGAGGGGGCACTGCGGGCAGCGCACACACAAACGGTTTTCACGGCCCATCTGGCGTCCGTCTTGAGGACCATGGCGCTGGACGGGCGGGGGATGGCCTGGCTGCCTCGCAGCCTGGTTGATGCTGACTTGGCGGCAGGCAGACTGCTGGCTGCAGGCCCTGACAGCTGGAATGTAGATCTGGAGATCAGGTTGTACCGGACCCATGCACAACTGGGGCCTGCGGCAGAAGCGCTCTGGAATGCGGTGGCCCAGTCGGTACAGGGCAGCGCTTCAGGGCCCCACCTGGAGTAAATCGCGTCTCTGGTTTTACAGCCCCAGATCGCTCAGCCCCGGATGGTCGTCCGGGCGCCGCCCCGGTGGCCAGAAGAACAACCGATCTGCCTGGTCGATGGGCAGATCGTTGATGCTCGCGTGGCGCACGGCCATCAGACCTGCGTCGTTGAACTCCCAGTTCTCGTTGCCATAGCTGCGGTACCACTGGCCAGCGTCGTCGTGCCATTCGTAGGCAAACCGCACGGCGATGCGGTGGCCGCTGAACGCCCACAGTTCCTTGATGAGCCTGTAGTCCAGTTCGCGCGCCCATTTGCGTTCGAGAAACTGCCGCGCGGCCTCGCGGCTAACGGGGAACTCTGCGCGGTTGCGCCAGCGCGTGTCCTCGGTATAGGCCAGGGCCACGCGCGCAGGGTCGCGCGAGTTCCAGCCATCTTCGGCCAGGCGCACTTTCTGGACAGCGGTGTGTTGTGTAAAGGGGGGCAAAGGCGGGCGTGTTTCCATGGGAACCTCGACGGTGAAGGGTTGATGTGGACAGGTCTGTCTACGTGCCATCATAAAGTCATGTAGACAGACTTGTCTACAATGGGCGAATGACCTTTGATCCGCTCCCTCCCGGCTGGCAAGACCTGCCCCCCCGAGACCGTCTGCTGCACACCGCGCATGCGCTGTTTTACCAAGACGGTATTCGGGCCACGGGCATCGACCGGGTGATCGCGGAATCTGGCGTGACCAAGGTCACCTTTTACCGCCACTTCCCGAGCAAGAACGCCCTCATTTGTGCGTATCTGGAGTACCGGCACGCGGGCTGGGTGGCCTGGTTTTCCGACGCGTTGCAGCGCCACGGAAAGACGCTGCGCCAAGGAGCGCATCGCGTGCACGCCCTGGCACCGGCCCTGGCCGAGTGGCTCGGCAGTGAGCACTTTCGGGGCTGTGCCTTCATCAACAGCGTGAGCGAGCTGGGGGAGACCGTCCCGGAAGTGGTGGAGATCGCGAGGCGCCACAAGCTCGAAATGACGGCGTTGCTCGCCACCTTGCTACCTGTGTCTGCCCAACAGACGCAGGATGCACAAGCGCTGACGCTAGTGGTGGAAGGCGCGATCGTGCGCGTGCAGATGGGCGAACCCGTGCGGGCGGTTGTGGCCACGGTGTCCCGCCTGACGAATGCCCTGGTGCCTGCGCTGGCCCCACGCGAAGGGTGAGCCTTTGAAGAGGGGCTTGCCGGCCTAGGCCAACCCTGCTGACGGCAGTCCGCGTATTCAGTTCAGCCGGGCACCTTGTGTGGCACCGTGGCGCGTGCGCTGGTCATACTGCTTTTCGCGCGCCACATGGTCCTGCAGTAGCCGGTGACCCAGCGCGTTGGCATCGCGCTCGAGGGTGGCGCAATCGGACGCTGCGGGCATCTGGCGGATGGCCTGGTCGATGGCTTGTGCTGCGTCGCGCCCGATCTGCACATGGCCTTGCTCATGGTGGGACAGCGCCTGCACATACCGATCAAAAACTGCCCGCTGTTCCTGGCTGGCTGTCAGCAGCTCGGGCAGTTGCACTTCAGTGCGCAGCCGGGTCTTGACCTCGGTGATCGCACAGCGGCCCGAGGCTTCGCGCCACCAGCGGAAGGTCCAGCGCACGTTCCAGCGGGTGTAGCCATGAAAGCGCTGTCCACCCACCGAAATGGGGGTTGCAGCATGCAGGGCCTCGCGCAGTGTCTCTCCGGGCTGGGCGCGCACCACGTAGGGCCGCTGGGTGCTTTCTTCTTCGACGGCCGCGTGCGCTCCGCCTGCAGACAGCAGAAAGGCCACCACCCACCTCAGACGCGAGCAGGGCGGCATACGCGGCAGCACCGATGCAGTCAGTCGCCCCACGGCAGCATCAGCGTGAGCAGCGACAGCTGGTCGAACTCGGGTGCAAAGGCGTCGATGATCTGCTGCGGCTCGGGGCACAAAGTGGTGTCGGTGATCACGCCAAACTGGACGCCTCCACCGTAGCTCAGGATGGAGACACCGAGGCCAATGTCACCCGACTGCGGCACCCAGAACATGCACTGCGTGACACGTGAGCCACACAGTGTCAGCTGCTCCTTGGGCCCGGGCACATTGGTCATCACGGCCGTGGTCTTGCGGCCGAACAGGTTGAGCAGCGCATCCTGCGCAGGCTTGATCATCAGGCCCGCCACGGCCAGCATGGCAAATGCCAGGATGGGCTGGGTACTGCCCTTGAGCGCATTCATGCGCTTGCGCACCTCGTACACGCGCTCGACAGGGTTGGCCACGCCAATCGGCAGCACCAGCGGCACCAGGCCAAAGCGGTTGCCCAGCTTCCACGCCTCCTCCATGGGGCGCAGGTTGACCGGGATCATCGCGCGAATCTCCTGGCCCGTAGGGTCGTCTCCCTGGCTGCGCAGGTAGCCGCCGATGGCGCCCGCCACGCATGACAGCAGCACGTCGTTGATGGAGCAGTTGAGTGCCTTGCCGATGGCCTTGACCTCCTCCAGCGGGATCGGCGGGCACCAGGCCACGCGCTTGGCGCTGCCGGGCTGGCCCTTGAGGCGCGTGGGGGAGTCGTCGGGCATGAGCGCCAATGCCGCCGCATCGCTGACGAGCTGGTAGGCCACGCGGGCCATGTCCATGGTGCCGGCCAGTCCGTGGTGCATGGCCTTTTCCGGGTCGCCCAGCATCTGCAACGACTTGGCAGCGCTGTCGCCCGCCAGATCCAGGGCCTTGACGGTGAGGCCGGTGAAGGGCTTGATGAGTGCGTCGGCGATCCAGTCCTCGGCGGTGGCGCCGTCCTTGTCGGCCCGGGGTTTGCGTTTGGGGGGCTCGGAGCCGCCATCGACCAGCGACATGGTCACCGAGATGAGTGCAATGCCGTCGGCAATGCAGTGGTGGATGCGCACGATGAGCGCGCTACCCTTGGCGCCGTCGTCACCGACAAAGTCTTCGATCAGGTGCATCTGCCACAGCGGCCGGCGGGTATCTAGCGGCTGCATGGCGAGTTCGCCCACGCGGTCCTGCAGCGCGCGCTGCATGCTGTGGCCTTGTTGGTGGGGCAGCTTCTCACGCAGCACATGTGCGGCGATGTCGAAGTTGCGGTCCTCCACCCAGGTGGCGCCTGCGGCATCTTCCACCACGCGCTGGCGAAAGCGCGGGTACTGCAGCAGGCGCTGCTGCACGCGGTCGCACAGGGCCTCCCAGGTGATGCCGGGCGACAAGGTCCACACCCCGTTGATCATCATCAGGTTGCTGTGCGAGTCCATGCGCAGCCAGGCGGTATCGACCTTGCTCATGCGCTCGCCCGACAGGCCCAGCATGCCGGTGGCCGCGCGGCGCACGTTCTTCTGCACCACGGTGGCGGCCTTGCGGGCTGCGGGGGGCAGGGCCTGGGCGGCCTTGCGTGCCACCTCGGGGGCTTGGTCGCGCACCTTGCGCAAGGGGTTCTGACCAGTGCCGGGCGCGGCTTTGCGGGGGGCTGGAATGCGGGTCACCATCAGATGTACACCTGTTGTTTGATTTTTGGGGGCTTGCCTCTATGGATTGAGCGGCCCCGGGCTATGCTCAGCCCGTAAGATACAACGCAGCAAACCCTTGCCGACACCGTTCTTTCCCTCCCCCCACATATCCCAAGGAGCACACCGACATGGCCGACCTCAACGCCACCTTCGAAGCCGCCGTGGCCAATTCCAAGAACCTGAGCGAGCGTCCTGACAACGCCACGCTGCTCAAGATCTACGCGCTTTACAAGCAAGCCACCGCAGGTGACAACACCGAGAAGAAGCCCAGCTTCTCCGACATGGTGGGCCGTGCCAAGTGGGACGCCTGGGAAAAGCTCAAGGGCACGGGGGCCGACGAGGCCAAGCAACAGTATGTGGACCTGATCACCTCGCTGAGCTGATACGGTGTTCCTTCCAAAGAAAAAGGCGACCTCGGTCGCCTTTTTCTTTGGGTGCAAGGGTGCCTAACGCTGAACCCACCCCTTGGGCAGTCCCGCTTCCGGCGTCATGCCGTAGACCGGCTCTCCCGGCAGCCCCGCCTGCAGCGGCACGCGTGCGGCCATCAGGCGCTCCAGATCCACCCCCGTGGCAATGCCCATGGCTTCGAACATGAACACCAGGTCTTCCGTCACCACGTTGCCCGACGCGCCCGGCGCATAGGGGCAGCCGCCCAGGCCGCCCAGCGACGCATCAAAGGTTCGCACCCCCACGTCGTAGGCCGCCAGGCAGTTGGCCAGGCCCAGGCCCCGGGTGTTGTGCATGTGGGCAGCCCCGGCCTTGGCGCCCAGCTCAGCGCGCAGGCGCGTGAACAGGCGGCGCACCTGGGCCGGGTTGGCCATGCCGCTGGTGTCTGACAACCCCACCTCATCGGCACCAGCCTCGGCACACAGGCCTGCGAGCCAGATCACATCGTCTTCGGGCACCTCGCCCTGCAGGGTGCAGCCAAAGGCCGTGGACAAGCCCACCTCCACCAGCATGCTGCCGGGAGCCTGCGCGTCGCGCAGCCTGGCCACGGCACGCACTTCTTCGACCATGGCTTCGCGCGTCTTGCGCACATTGGCCAGAGAATGGGCGGCGCTGGCCGATACCGGCAGGGTGACCTTGTGCACCCCGGCCGCCAGCGCCGCCTCGGCGCCGCGCAGGTTGGGCGCAAGTGCCATCACGGTGATGCCGGGGTAGGTGAGCGCGTGGCGCACCACCTCGGCCACATCCGCCATCTGCGGCAGCAGGCGTGCGGGGACAAACGAGCCGACTTCGATCTCGCGCAGGCCCGCAGCCACCAGGGCGTCGATCCAGCGCAGCTTGTCCGCCGTGGGCATGGTGGCTTGCACGGACTGCAGGCCATCGCGCGGGCCGACTTCGCTGATGAGTATTTGGGGAGGCGTCATGGTGCTGGGCGGATGAAGCCGCTGAGGATAGCGCGCTGGCGCCACCAGAGGGTGTCTTGCGCTTTTGAACAAAGTGGCAGTTTGGACTGCCATACCGGCAAACAGCTCTGCAATATGCGGCAGATTGGGCGATTCCTATTGTTTTGGCGCTTCGGGACACTGCAGGGAGCCGTATCCATTCCCATTCGGAGACAAGCGCCATGCCTTCACACCATCATTTTTCCACCCGCTACCTCAGTGCCTCCGATGTCATCGACATGGTGCGGCGCAAAGGCGTCGAGGCCTGCCTGCACGGTATCGCCGACTACATCCATGCCGACTTTCTGCGCTGGGGCGCGTTCGATAAATCGGCGCGTGTGGCCAGCCATTCGCGCGACGGCGTGATCGAACTCATGCCCATTGCCGACAACCAGACCTATGCGTTCAAGTACGTCAACGGCCACCCCAAAAACACGCGCTGGGGCCTGTCCACGGTGATGGCATTTGGCGTGCTGGCCGATGTGGCTACGGGCGCTCCGCTTTTGCTGAGTGAACTCACACTCACCACCGCCCTGCGCACCGCCGCCATGTCGGCCGTGGCCGCCCGCGCACTTGCGCGGCCTGGCAGCCGCACCATGGCGCTGATCGGCAACGGCGCCCAAAGCGAGTTCCAGGCGCTGGCCTTTCACCACCTGCTGGGCATCACCACGCTGCGGCTGTTTGATACCGACCTGGCTGCCACCGCCAAGCTGCAGGCCAACCTGCAAGGCACGGGCCTGCGCATCGTGGTCTGCACCAGCTCCGCCGAGGCCGTGCGCGGCGCCGACATCGTGACCACGGTAACGGCCGACAAGACCAACGCCACCATCCTCACGCCCGACATGCTGGCGCCCGGCATGCACATCAACGCAGTGGGCGGCGACTGCCCCGGCAAGACCGAGCTGCATGCCGACGTGCTGCGGCAGGCGCAGGTGTTTGTGGAATACGCACCGCAAACCCGCATCGAAGGCGACATCCAGCAGCTGCCTGCCGACTTTGCTGTGACCGAGCTGTGGGAGGTGCTGGCAGGCCAATGCGCCGGCCGGGCCAGCGATGCGGCGGTGACGGTGTTCGACTCGGTGGGCTTTGCGCTGGAGGACTTTTCTGCACTGCGCTTCTTGCGCGATACCGCGGCCGAGCTGGGCATGGGCCACCCTATCGAACTCATCCCGGAGCTGTCAGACCCCAAGAACCTGTTCGGGCTGCTGCACACGCGCAACCCTTTGCTGCGCGCTGCTGCCTGACGCCTGTCCGGTCAGACTTTCTCAGTCTCGCCACACCACACTGCTGGCCGGATCGGCGCGTGTGGTGCGGAAATGGTTGGCTGGGTGCGTGGGGTCCGCCATGCCGAACGAGATGCCGCAGACGATGCTGCGGTCCTCGCCAATGCCCAGCGCCTCGCGCAGCACGCTGGGGTAGGACGCGAGCGCGGCCTGTGCGATGGAGCCCGCGCCCAGGCTGTGCGCGGCGAGCATGAAGTTGCTGACGTAGGCACCGCAGTCCACCGCACCATAGACGCCCAGTGCCTCGTCGCTGGTGATGATGGCCACGTGCGGCGCGCCAAACATCGTGAAGTTCTGCGCCGCCTGTTGCGCGGAGGCTTCGCGGTCGCCCTTGGCAATGCCCAGGGCTTCGTACAGGCCCCAGCCGCATTCACGCCGCCGCTCCTGGTACACGCCCCGGTATTCGCGGGGCCAGGGCAGGTCGGGCGCAGGCGCTGCGGTGGCCATGTGTGACTGCAGCGCAGCGCGCAGGCGTTCCAGCGTGGCGCCACTGGCAATGGTGAGCTGCCAGGGCTGCGCGTTGCACCACGAGGCCGTGCGTTGCGCGGTGGCCAGAATGGCTTCGATGGTGGCGCGCGGCAGCGGCTCGGGCAAAAAGGCGCGGCAGCTGTAGCGGGTGTGGAGCAGTGTGGAGAGGATGTCAAACGCCGGGCTGTGGGCGGCAGTGTCCGTGGCGGTGGATGTCATGGTGACGGCCCTGGTGGCTAAGCCTTCTTGGCTTTGGCGGCAGGTTTGGCCGCCGCCTTCGTGCCTGGCTTGTCTGTGCTTGCCTCGGCTGCGTGCTTCTTCTTGTCGGCAGTGGGCTTCTTGGCGCCGGGGTGGGGCGCATTGAGCAGGGCGTCGAGCTGTTCGCCAATTTCGGCCTCGATGCGGTCCTTGAACGCGCCGAACAGAAAGCCCAGCTGCGCCTTCATCTCGAACTGGTGCGCATCTACCAGCAGGGTACCCTTGACGCCCGAGCGGGTGAAGGTGAGCAGGTCTTCTTTCTCGCCCTCTTCGTAGGTGCATTCCATGTCGAATTTTTCTTCGGCCTTTTCGGCCCAGGAGAAGGCGACCTTGCGGGCTTCCTTGAAGCCGAGGCGGTGTTCGCGGTGGATATGAATGTCAGGCACCGGCTGTCTCCTTGAGGTGTTGGGGGTCAGGTAAAAGGGAGCGCAGCGCCTCGTGGCGCTCGGGTTGGGGCTGCTGCGTCAGTTGTCGTACGGCATCATAAAACCGGGGCCAGTGGCGGCCCTCGCGTTCAAACAAGGCCTCGAAGGCGGGCACCAGTTCATCGTAGGCGGCCTGGGCTGCAAAGCTGGCGTTGTTGGCCTGCGCCACCCAGCGGTCGTAGCCAGCCACCTGGGCCGTAGTGGCTCGGGGCGTGGTGCCTTCGGGCGCCTCCAGCCAGCGCGCACGCAATGCAGCATAGTCTGCGCGGAAGGTATTCATTGCTTCTATTTTCATAGCATTCAAGGCATGAACTTCTAGCGCTTGAAGCTCTTTTTGCTCATAAATAGCCGCCAGGCGCGTGCGGGTGGCGCGCGTGAGCGCTCGGAAGGCCCTGCGCCGTGCCTCGCTGGTGGCGTAGGCATCGCGCGCGGCGGGTGTGGACTGCGTGGCCAGCCACTGTGCCACGCCGATGCGCTCCACCGCTGTGGCAAAGGATTCGTTGAACAAGGTGTCGTTCTTGGCATAGACCACCTGGTGCGCCAGCTCGTGGAACAGCAGGCGCACAAAGTCGCCCTCGGGCCAGGCGATGAAGGTGGACAGCAGCGGGTCGCCACCCGCCCAGTTCATGTAGCCCAGTGTGGAGTACGCGGGCACGCCATACACCTCCACCTCCAGGCCCTGCGCGGCCAACTCCGCCGCCTCTGCCCTAGCGTCTGCCTCGGTGAAGTAGCCCCGGTAGCCAATGCAACCGGTCACCGGGAAACACCAAGTGTGCAGGGTGAGGGAGTACGGAGGTGCAGCCACCACATTCCACACGGCGGAGGGGCGCTTCAGGTCGGCATAACGGCGATAACTGGCGTTGTCGGGCAGGCCGAGGTCGGTCACCGCAAAGGCCCGCGCGCGTTGCGCCATCTGCAGCCGCTCGCGCAGGGCGGGCGCAATGTCTTTGCGCGCCACCCAGTCGTCGATGGCCTCTGCGGCGTGCATGATCTGCAGGTGCCCGCGCAGCGATTGCCAGTAGTAGCCTAACGCGTTGGTGGGGCCGGTGGTGCTGGCGCAGCCAGCCAGAACCAGGCAAAACATCAGGCTGAAAGTGGCCCGCAGGCGGGGAAGTGGCTGGCGCATGGAGTGCAGTTTATGGGCAGATCGAGCCCATTGCTCCAGCCCTGTCCGCAGCCTGGCTGTTGTGGTTTCTAGAATGCCGCGCATGACCCCTTTGACCTCTCCCGATCCTGCTCGCCAACCCGCGCTGGCCGACGGTCTGTTCGCCGACGAGGCCGGTTGCCCACGCTGCATCTGGTGCCAAGCCACGCCTTTCTATCGCCATTACCACGATCACGAGTGGGGCTTTCCGGTGGCTGACGATCGCAGGCTGTTCGAGAAGATCTGCCTGGAGGGCTTCCAGTCGGGCCTGAGCTGGCTCACCATCTTGAACAAGCGCGAGGGCTTTCGTGCGGCGTTTGCGAACTTCGACGCCGAGCAGGTGGCGACCTTCGGCCCCGCCGAGGTCGAGCGCCTGGTGCAGGACGCGGCCATCGTGCGCCACCGGGGCAAGATCGAGTCCACCATCAACAACGCGCGCCGGGCGCTGGAGCTCCAGCGCGAGTTCGGCTCGCTCGCACATTACGCGTGGCGCTACGAGCCCGCCGCCGCCGACCGGCCCGAGCGCATCACGCGCGAAGTGGCGCGCACCCTGTCCACGTCGCCCGCATCGATTGCCATGTCCAAGGACCTGAAGAAACGGGGCTGGAGTTTTGTGGGTCCCACCACGGTGTACGCCTTCATGCAGGCCATGGGGCTGGTGAACGACCATCTGGAGGGCTGCCATTCCCGCCAAACAGCGCTCGCGGCGCGGGCGGATTTTGTGGTGCCGCGCGGTTGATCGATCAGGCCTGCGCCACGGGCCGCAGCAGCCACAGGGCGGCCAGAGCAGCCAGGCCCAGCAGCGTAGTGAGCCACAGTGCGGCCGCCCCGGTGCTGTCCAGCAGCATGCCAAACAGCACCGGTGCAAAGGCCTGTGCCACGCGGGCCGGCACCATCATCACGCCCTGGCGGGCGCCATAGCCTGCGGGGCCAAACAACACCAGCGGCAGCGTGCCCTTGGCAATGGTCAGGATGCCGTTGCCCGCACCATGCAGCACGGTGAACACCGCTGCGGCAGGCCCGCCCAGCACCATCAGCAGGCCCGCGCCCACAGGGTGTGCGGCGGCTGCCAGCTGGGCCGACAGCAGCGGGTGCAGGCGGCGCAGAAAACCAAACTCCAGCAGGCGTGCCGCCACCTGTGCCGGGCCCACCAGCGCTGCCAGGGCCACTGCCGCCTGCAGCGACGTACCGCTGGCCTGCAGCAGGCGCGGCAGGTGGGCCGCCATGGCGGTGCTGGTGAACCAGGTGACCGCAAACACAAAGGACAGCAGCACGGTGGTGCGCAGCGGGTGTGCAGAGGCTGGCGTGTCGGATACGGCCGGTTCTGTGGTGGGCTTTGCGGGATCATCCACCGATGGTTGGTATGCTTTCTCGGCAGCGCCAGCGCGTGGCAGCCAGCCATTGAGCGGCACGCCCACCAGCAAGTGCAATGCGGCCCAGCCCGCGCACGCTCCGCGCCAACCCCACTGCGTCTCCATCCATGCCGACAGCGGCCAGCCCACGGTGCTGGCAAACCCCGCGATCAGCGTGATGCCGGTGATGGCGCTGCGCGCGCCCTGGCCGTACAGCCGCACCAGCGTGGCAAACGCCGCCTCGTACAGGCCCGAGCCCATGGCCACGCCCATCAGCACCCACGCGGCAAACAGGCCCACCGGGCCTTGCGCCAGGGCCATGCCCGCCAGAGCAGCTGCAAACAACAGGTTGGTGCCCACCAGCACCGGGCGGCCACCATGGCGGTCGATGGCTCGGCCCGCGAAAGGCCCGAGCAGCGCCGACACGATGAGCGCCACGGAAAACGCGGCGAACACCGTGGGAGTGGCCACACCCAGGTCGCGCGCCATGGGCGCGGCCAGCATGGCAGGCAGGTAGTAGGACGAGGCCCATGCCAGTGTCTGGGCCGTGCCCAGGCGCGCCACGGTCCAGCGTTGCGAGGCGGCGCTCATGCCGCGCGGTGCGCTACGGCGTCGGGGTGTGCGGTTGCCTCAGACACGCTGGCCCTGCGTGTTGACGACCACTTCGCCATCTTCCTTGGTGAAAGCGCCTTGCTGCGGGGCGGGCAGGATGTCCAGCACCTTCTCGGACGGACGGCACAGCCGCGTGCCCAGGGGCGTGACCACGATGGGGCGGTTGATGAGGATGGGGTGCTGCAGCATTGCGTCGATGAACTGCGCGTCGGTGATGCCCGGTGCGTCCAATTGCAGCTCGGTGAAGATCGCTTCCTTGGTACGCACTGCATTGATCACCGGCTCGCCCGTGGCTGCAATCAGAGCCACCAGCGTGGCACGGTCGGGCGGGGCTTTCAGGTATTCGATGACCTCGGGCTCCACGCCGCTGTTGCGGATCATGGCCAGCGTGTTGCGGGAGGTCCCGCATTGGGGGTTGTGATAGATGGTGATGGCGGTCATGGGACGCTGTGGATGGCTGACGGAATGGCGGTGGTTACGCGGGGGTTACGAATAGGCGGGTTGCTGGCGTGAAAGTTTGCCACTGTGCAGGGGCCAGCCTGGCAACTGCTCCAGCGCGTTCTGCAGTCGTCGGCCTGCATCGCCCAGCGCGTCGTCGTTGTGCACCTCCAGGCTGGCAGAGCCTGGGGGCGGTGTGTAGGCCATGGCGCGTTGCACGCGGGCCTCCACTTGCTCAGGACTCTCGCGGCCCCGCGACAGTAGTCGCTGGCGCAGCACCTGGGGGCTGGCGGTGATGTGCACCGCCACGAGGTCCGGGAAGCGCGCCAGGGCCTCAGGCAGGTAGGCGCGCGAACCATTGAGCAGCACCCAGTGGCCCTGCGCCAGCGGCGCCAGTTGAGCATGCCTAACGCCGTAGCCCAGGCCATTGGCCTCCCAGTGCAGGGCAAACGCCTGTTCCTGGCGCAACGCAACAAACGCCTTAGGCGACACACTTTCATGGGCTTCGCCGCCAGGCATGGCGGCACGGCTGATGGTGCGCTGTGCCCAGTGCACGGGGCACGGGGTGGGCAGGTGTGCCCGCAACCAGTCCAGTAGGCTGTCCTTGCCCGCACCCGAGGGCCCCATGCAGTAGATCAGTCTGCCGGTGGTCATGCGCCCATCTCCAGGTGGTCCAGCAGCACAAAGTCGGCGCCGGGCGTGGGCTCTGCAAAAAGGGCCAGGCTGTTGAATTGGAGGATGGGCAGGTCCGAGAAGAATTCCTGTGCGGCATCGAACACTAGGGCCTGCGTTGGCGGGTCCACCTGCGCCAGGCTGCCAGTGAGGGACATGTGGAAGCGGAACTCGTCCAGCACAAACGGATAACCCCATTGCTGCAGCAGGGCGTCCTGCCGGGCGGTGAGCCCCGCCGCGCGGCGCCGGGCGAGGTCGGCGTCGGACAGCGGTGCTGCCAATGGCTGCAGTGCCGTCACGCAGGTGGCAGCGGTCTCCTGGATCTGCGCATTGGCAGGGTGCAATGCCGGCGGCACCAGTGCCAGGAAGTCGTCGATGCGTTGCACCTGTAGCGGCGGCAGTACAAAAGGTTCCAGCCCGCGCGCCAAGGCCTGCACGGCCTGGTGCAGCGTGATCCAGTCGGTGCCGGACGCCAGTGCAAACGGCGCCTTGAGTGTGGCGTGCCAGCCGTAGCGGCGGGGTGCAGCGGTCAGCCGGTGCAGGTCGTCAGCGGCGACGCCTTCGATGGCGAGTTGCTGCAGGGGCTGCAGCAGCGCGGCGCAGCGTCCCAGCCAGTGGCTACCCGCCAGCCAGCCCAGGCTGCCAGGGTTGGGAGCGAAATAGACCGCATAGCGGTGGTGGGAGGAGGGGGGCGTGTCAGGGGTGTTCATCGTGGTCAATGGTCAGTTTCACGCGGTCGCCCGCAAACCAGGCGCGCGCCCATTCGATGGGCGTGCCCGCCAGGTCCACGTTCAGGCTCTCCACCTGCAGCACGGGGCGTGACGTGGGCTGGCGCAGTTGTGCAGCCACTTCGGCACTGGGCAGCTCGGCGGTGATGCGGCTTTCGCGGCGGGTGTAGTCAGCCACACCGTGGGCGGTGAAGCCTGCAGTGATGGAGCCCGTCTCGCGCACCACGGTGGCCAGGTTCTCAAAGCGCGGCAGAGGGAAGTAACGCTCGCTCACATGGAGGGGCTGGCCTTCAGCCTCACCCCGCACACGCAGCGCCAGCAGCGGGCTGCGCGATGGCACCTGCAATGCCTTGGCCAAGGCAGCGGTGGCCCGCGTGGTCTGCGCCTGCAGCACCACCAGGCTGCCGCGCAGGCCCGCCTGCGCCAGGCCCTGCTGGTGGCGCGTGCGTTTACCCAGCACCAGGTCCACCGCAAAGTCTTCGACATAGGTGCCACTGCCCTGCGTGATGCGCACCAGCCCCTGGCTGCACAGGCTGGCGAGAGAGCGGCGGATGGTGTGGCGGTTCACGCCGAACTGCTCGGCCAGTGCGTGCTCCGAGGGCAGGCGCTGGCCTGGTGGGTAGACGCCGCTGCCAATGGCTTCGGCCAGTTCAGCGGCAATGCGGGTCCAGAAGCTGTCGCGCGCAGGGCGCAAGGACGGTGCGGGTGCGACCTGCAATGCGGACGAGAGAGAGGTAGTGCTGGCTGTCATGAAACCTACATGCGCGCTCTTTAAGCTGGCGCCAGTTGTTCAATTTGTCTATACAACTTTCAGGGTACCACTTCCATGTTTCAAGCCTTTGACAACCCGGGGCCAGATCGCCCCCTGGGTCGCGCGCAGTGGATGGCGCTGCTGGCCCGGGCGCCGCTGGGGCTGCTCGAATCCGCGTTGCAAGAGCATGCCACCCGTCCCGCAGGGTGGCTGCGTGCACCCGAGACCGGTCTGATGATGGTGCAGGGCCGCGCCGGTGGCACGGGCGAGCGCTTCAACCTGGGCGAGGTCACCGTCACCCGCTGCGCGCTGCGCGTGGCGAATTCATCGGATGCCACAGAGGCTACTGTGGGCGTGGCCTACGTGCTTGGCCGCTCGCACCGCCAGGTGCAGTTGGCGGCCCTGGCCGATGCGCTGCTGCAAGACCCTGTGCAGCAGCCGGTGTTGGACGCTCAATTGTTGGAGCCGATCCGCACGCATCTGCGCCACACCCAGGCCGAGCGCCAGGCGCGTGCTGCCAGCACCAAGGTGGACTTCTTCACCGTGGCGCGCGAAAGTGGTTCCGACAACGAGGAGGAGACCGAATGAGCACGACCTCTTTGGCATCGCTGGGTGCCGGATTTCCGAATGAGTCCTTTGGTAGCCAGGCAGTGTTCCGCGCGGTGCTGCAGGCGCTCTCGCACCCCGGCCGCACTGTGGCGGTAGAGCACGACGCGCAGACCCCGGCTGTGGCGCATGCCGCATCGGCTGCCGTGCTGCTGGCGCTGCTCGACAGCGACTGCACCTTGTGGCTCTCGCCCCGCCTGACGGCCAGCGATGCGGGGGCGTGGCTGCGCTTCCACACGGGCTGCACCTTGGTGGCCGACGCTGCGCTGGCCCGATTTGTGTGGGTGGCGCAGGGCGACGCCCTGCCTGCGCTGCACTGCCTGGCCCAGGGCAGTGACATCTACCCCGACCAGTCGGCGACCTGCGTGGTGGACGTGGCACGTACCGCCGCAACCACGGTAGACGCCCCTGGGGCATGGCAGTTGCGCGGACCTGGCATCCAGGACGTGGCGGCTTTGCAGGTGGACGGGTTGCCCGACGACTTCGAGACCCAGTGGGCGGCCAACCACGCAGTGTTTCCGTGCGGTGTGGATGTGTTGTTGGGCTCGGCGGGCCACATCGTGGGATTGCCGCGCACAACGCGGGCGACGCGCGGTGCTGCCGCCCTTCAGGAGGTCTGAGCATGTACGTAGCCGTCAAGGGCGGAGAAGCCGCCATTCTCAACAGCTACCAGTTGTTGGCCCGCCAGCGCCGGGGCGATGTCTCGCAGCCTGAACTCTCGGTAGCGCAGATCCGCCAGCAGCTCAAGCTGGCGGTGGACCGCGTCATGACCGAGGGATCGGTGTACGACCCTGAGCTGGCGGCCCTTGCCATTAAGCAGGCGGCGGGCGACCTGGTGGAAGCCATCTTTTTGCTGCGCGCCTACCGTGCCACGCTGCCGCGCCTGGGCACCACCTGCCCGCTGGACACCAGCCGCATGGCACTGGACCGGCGCATCTCCGCCACCTTCAAGGATCTGCCCGGCGGGCAGGTGCTGGGCCCCACCTACGACTACACCCAGCGCCTGCTGGACTTCAAGCTGCTGGCCGAAGGCACGGTGACGCCTCCTGCCGCTGCGGCAGCTGCGGTGCCACCCGGACCCACGCAGCGCGTAGTGGACCTGCTCAACCAGGAAGGTTTGATCGAGACCCGCCCCGTGCCCCCTGGCGACCCCGCGCCCACGGACCTGACCCGCGAGCCACTGCGCTTCCCCGCCAACCGCGCCACACGCCTGCAAAACCTTGCGCGCGGGGATGAGGGCTTTTTGCTCGCCATGGCGTATTCCACGCAGCGCGGCTATTCCCACTCGCACCCCTTTGTGGGCGAGGTGCGGCTGGGCACAGTGGCGGTGGAGATCGAACCCGAAGAACTGGGCTTTGCCATCGACATCGGTGACATCGAGATCACCGAGTGCGAAATGGTGAATCAGTTTGCAGGCAGCAAGAGCCAGCCCCCGCAGTTCACGCGCGGCTATGGACTGGCGTTTGGCCACAGCGAGCGCAAGGCGATGGCCATGAGCCTGGTGGACCGCGCCCTGCGCGCCGATGAGTTGGGTGAGCCGGTCGAGTCCCCCGCACAGATGCAGGAGTTTGTGCTGGGCCACAGCGACAGCCTGGAAGCCTCGGGCTTCGTGCAGCACCTGAAGCTGCCGCACTACGTGGACTTTCAGTCCGAGCTGGAGCTGGTGCGCAAGATGCGCGCCGCTGCCGCCCACCCTGCAACCCCTTTGGAGGAAGAAGCCCCATGAACGCACCCATGGAACCCGCCGTGATGGGCCTGCCTGCCGACGCAGCACCGGTGGACGGCCACTTCAACTTTGCCTACCTGGACGAGCGCACCAAGCGCATGATCCGCCGCGCCATCCTGAAGGCGGTGGCGATCCCCGGCTACCAGGTGCCCTTTGGCTCCCGCGAAATGCCGCTGCCCTATGGCTGGGGCACGGGCGGCATCCAGGTCACCGCGTCCATCATCGGCCCGCAGGACTGCCTCAAGGTCATCGACCAGGGCTCGGACGACACGGTCAACGCGGTCAACATCCGCCGCTTCTTTGAGCGCACCACGGCGGTGGCCACCACCACCCGCACGCGCGAGGCCACGCTGATCCAGACGCGCCATCGCATCCCCGAGACGCCGCTGGCCGAAGGCCAGGTCATCGTCTACCAGGTGCCGGTGCCCGAACCCATGCAGCGCCTGGAACCGCGCGAGACTGAGACGCGTACGCTGCATGGCCTGGCCGAGTACGGGCTCATGCACGTCAAGCTCTACGAAGACATCGCGCGCTACGGCCACATTGCCACCACGTACGACTACCCCGTGTTGGTGAACGGGCGGTACGTGATGGCGCCGTCGCCCATCCCCAAGTTCGACAACCCCAAGATGCACATGAATCCCGCGCTGCAGCTGTTTGGTGCGGGGCGCGAAAAGCGCATCTACGCCGTGCCGCCTTACACGCCGGTGGAGAGTCTGGGTTTTGAGGACCACCCTTTTGAAGTGCAGCGCTGGGACGCTGCCTGCGCGCTGTGTGGCGCCACCGACAGCTTTCTGGACGAAGTGATTACCGACGACCAGGGCGGGCGAATGCATGTGTGTTCCGACTCGGACTATTGCCAGGAGCGCCAGGCGCAGCAAGCCGAATCAGCGCAGGTGGAAGGCGGCGCCGCATGAGCACCGTGCCCATTCGCGAAGCCCGGCGCGATGACCTGGAGAAGGTGCTGGCCCTGTATGCAGCCATTGAAGACAGCCCCGCAGATGTGTTGACCCTGGACGAAGCCCAGGCCGTTTGGGCCCAGTTTGCGCGCTACCCCAGCTACCGCCTGTGGGTGGCCTGTGACCCTGCGCAGCACGATGCAGTGGTGGGCACCTATGCGCTGCTCATCATGCATAACCTGGCCCACCGGGGGGCGCCCTCGGCCATCGTTGAAGACGTGGTGGTGGCACAGGACCAGCAGGGCCGTGGCATTGGCCGCCGGATGATGGCCCATGCGATGCAGCAGGCGCGCGAGGCGGGCTGCTACAAGCTCGCGCTCTCGTCCAGCGCCCGCCGCAAGGGCGCCCATGCCTTTTATGAATCCCTGGGCTTTGCGCAGCATGGCCTGAGCTTTGTCGTCGAGACCCTCACATGAACCACCCCGAACCTGCTGCGCCGCTGCTGAGCGTGCGCAATGTCAGCAAGCGCTACGGCGACCGCGTGGCGCTGCAAGGCGCGTCCTTTGACCTGTGGCCTGGCGAGGTGCTCGCCGTGGTCGGCGAGTCGGGCTCCGGCAAGTCCACGCTGCTCAACGCCATTGCGGCGCGCAGCGCTCCGGACGAGGGTACGGTGCAGTTCCGCCAGCGCAGTGGCGAGCTGCAGGACATCTATGCCATGACCGAAGCGCAGCAGCGCCTGCTGGCCCGCACCGACTGGGGCTTTGTGCACCAGAACGCCGCTGACGGCCTGCGCATGGATGTATCTGCCGGCGCCAACGTGGGCGAGCGCCTCATGGGCCTGGGCGAGCGCCACTATGGCCGCCTGCGCGCCACGGCCACCGAATGGCTGCAGCGCGTGGAGATCGACGCGGCGCGCATCGACGATGCACCGCGCACGTTTTCTGGCGGCATGCGCCAGCGCCTGCAGATTGCGCGCAACCTGGTCACCCAGCCCCGCCTGGTGTTCATGGACGAACCCACCTCGGGCCTCGATGTGTCGGTGCAGGCGCGCCTGCTGGACCTGCTGCGCCAGCTCACGCGGCAGATGCAGTTGGCGGCCATTGTAGTCACGCACGACCTGGCCGTGGCACGCCTGCTGGCCCACCGCATGGTGGTCATGCAACGCGGCCGCGTGGTGGAGGCCGGACTGACCGACCAGGTACTCGACGACCCGCAACACCCCTACACCCAGCTCCTCGTTTCTTCGGTACTGCAGCCATGAACCAACCTTCCATTGCGCCCATTCTCCAGATGCAAGGGGTGGCCAAGCGCTTCACCCTGCACCACCAGAACGGCATTGAACTGCCCGTGCTCGCCCACGTGGACCTGGCCGTGCAGCCCGGTGAATGTGTGGTGCTTGACGGCCCCTCGGGCATGGGCAAGAGCACGCTGCTCAAGATGATCTACGCCAACTACCAAGTCAATGCAGGGAGCATCACCGTGCGCTCGGCCGATGGCGCCGTGGTGGATGTGACACAGGCCACGCCGCGTGCGCTGGTGCAGCTGCGGCGCGACACCGTGGGCTATGTGAGCCAGTTCCTGCGGGTCATCCCGCGCGTGTCGGCGCTGGACGTGGTGGCCGAGCCACTGGCGGAAGACGCCGGCGACGACCCAGCGGGCATCGAGGCCGCACGCGAGACCGCCCGGCAGTGGCTGACCCGCCTGCGCATCCCCGAGCGGCTGTGGCACCTTCCGCCCGCCACCTTCTCGGGCGGGGAGCAGCAGCGCATCAACATTGCCCGCAACATGATCAAGCCCAAGCCGTTGCTGTTGCTGGACGAGCCCACCGCATCGCTCGATGCAGCCAACACCGATACCGTGATCGCCATGATCCGCGAGGCGGTGGCGCGCGGGGCGGCCCTGGTGGGCATTTTTCACGACGCCCAGGTGGGTGCAGCCGTGGCCACGCGCCGCGTGAACGTGGGCGACTTTCGGGGGGCATCAGCATGACCGCGACCGTGTTCAAGAACGCCCGCATGGTGCTGCCGGGCGAAGTGGTGCGGGGCAGTCTGCATATGGATGGTGGGCGCATCACGTCGGTGGACGGCGGTGGCACATCCGCCCTGCAGGGCATTGACATCGGCGGTGACTACCTGCTGCCCGGGCTGGTGGAAATCCACACCGACAACTTCGAGCGCCACCTCATGCCGCGCCCCAAAGTGCAATGGGCCGAGATGCCTGCCTTGCTGGCGCACGATGCCGAGATTGCGGCCGCAGGCATCACCACGGTGCTGGATGCACTGGGTGTGGGCGAGGCCGATGTGGACAGCCTGCGTGGCAGCGCCTGGAACCGCGTGCTCGACACCATCGGCACCTGCACCGAGCGCAACCTGCTGCGTGCCGACCATCACCTGCATGTGCGCTGCGAGCTGCCCGCGCCCAATACCATCGACCTGTTCGAGCCGTTCCACGGCCACCCGCGCCTGTCGTTGATCTCTCTGATGGACCACACCCCGGGCCAGCGGCAGTGGGAGAACATTGAGCAGGCGCGCACCTACTACACCGGAAAAAAGGGCTGGAGCGCCGAGAAGTTCGAGCGCCAGGTGGCACATGCTGCCACGCTGCAGGCGCAGTACGCCGAGCCGCACCGGGCGTACTTTGTGGACTACTGTCGCACGCACGGCATCTCGCTGGCCAGCCACGACGACACCACGGTGGCGCATGTGGAGCAGGCCCATGCGGAGGGCGCGGCGATGTCGGAGTTCCCCACCACGTTGGCAGCTGCCCAGGCGGCGCATGAGCGTGGCTTGCTCACCGTGATGGGTGGGCCCAACGTGGTGCGCGGCGGATCGCACTCGGGCAATGTAGCGGCGTCCGATCTGGCGCGGCTGGGGCTGCTGGACATCCTCTCGTCCGACTATGTGCCTGGCAGCCTGCTGAGCGCGGTGATGCGGCTGGTGCATGACGACATCCTGCCCCTGCCACAGGCTGTAGCCACGGTCACCCGCAACCCGGCCAAGGCGGCAGGCATGGCCGATCGCGGCGAGCTAGCACCGGGCCTGCGCGCCGACCTGGTGCAGGTGCACATGGCTGAGTTACCCGACGGTGGCCGCCAGGCCGTGGTGAGGGGTGTTTGGCGCGAAGGGCAGCGCGTGCTGTAGACCGCGCTCTGACATCCAAACTTCTCCCAACTGTCAAAGCACTGTCACGCGTGGCAACCACACTTCGGTTGTCTAGACGACTTAACCCCTCAGGAGGCTGCCATGACTGCCGCACTGCACATCCACCAACTGAACAAGCATTTCGCCAACGGCAAACACGCCCTTCGCGACATCAACCTCACCGTACAGCGCGGCGAGATGGTGGCGCTGATCGGTGCCTCGGGCTCCGGCAAGTCCACCCTGCTGCGCCATGTGGCGGGCCTGGTGGTGGCCGACGCGACCAGTGATTCACTGATCGAGGTGGATGGCCGGTGCGTACAGCAGGGTGGGCGCATCCACAGCGACATCCGCAAGGTGCGTTCGCAGGTGGGCTTTGTGTTCCAGCAGTTCAATCTGGTGGACCGCTTGCCGGTGTTGATGAACGTGCTGGTGGGCCTGCTGCACCGCACGCCCTGGTGGCGCGGCTGGCTGCGCATGTTCAAGCCGCAGGAGCGCGCACTGGCGCTGGAAGCGCTCCACCGCGTGGGCATTGCCGAGTGCCATGCACAGCGGGCGTCCACGTTGTCCGGCGGGCAGCAGCAGCGCGCGGCCATTGCACGCACGCTGGTGCAGGGCGCCAAGGTGGTGCTGGCCGACGAGCCCATTGCCTCGCTCGACCCGGAGTCCTCGCGCAAGGTCATGGACATCCTGGCACGCATCAACCGCGAGGACCGTTGCACCGTCATCGTGTCGCTGCACCAGGTGGATGTGGCCATCAAATACTGCCCCCGCGTGGTGGCCTTGCACCACGGCCAGTTGGTATACGACGGCCCCTCTGCGGCCCTCACGCCCGCCTTGCTGCGCAGCCTCTATGGCGTGCACGCCGACGAAATTCTGTCGGATGCAGCGGGTGCCCACACAGCACCCGTGCATGCACCAACGACCGCGCCGCAATGGACGCCCGCCATGGTCCAGACCGCCTGAACGGTCTTTTTTTCTTTTCAATTCCTTTCTCTGGAGTTTTCAACATGTTCAAGAAACTGTGTGCAGCCCTGACACTCGGGCTGGGTTTGACCACGGGCGCGTTGGCCCAGGACTTCAACTTCGGCATGATCTCGACCGAGGCCTCGCAAAACCTCAAGGCCGACTGGCAGCCCCTGCTGGATGACATGGCCAAGCAGACCGGCCTGAAGATCAATGCCTTCTTTGCGTCTGACTACGCCGGCCTCATCGAAGCGATGCGCTTCAACAAGATGCAGGTGGCCTGGCTGGGCAACAAGTCGGCCATGGAAGCCGTGGACCGCGCCAATGGCGAAGTCTTTGCGCAGATGGTGAACGCCGACGGCACGCAGGGCTACTACTCGCACCTCATCGTGCACAAGGACAGCCCCCTGGCCACGCTGGATGACGTGCTCAAGAACGGCAAGTCGCTGAGCTTTGGCAACGGCGACCCCAACTCCACCTCGGGCTTCCTGGTGCCCGGCTACTACGCCTTTGCACAGAACAAGATCGACGCGAAGACGCACTTCAAGATCACGCGCAGCGCCAACCCGAGAAGTTCAAGGACATCAAGATCGTCTGGACCTCGCCCCTGATTCCGCTGGACCCGCTGGTAATGCGCAAGGACTTGCCCGAGGCCACCAAGACCAAGATCCGCGACTTCTTCTACAACTACGCCAAGACCGATGCGCGCGAGAAGGAGATCGTGATGAAGATCTCCAAGTTGTCTGGCTTCAAGCCATCGACCAACGCACAGCTCACACCCATCCGCCAACTGGACCTGTTCGGCAAGCGCAACAAGATCGAGTCCGACGCCACGCTGGCCGATGCCGACAAGAAGACCCGCCTGGCCGAGATCGACCAGCAGCTGGCGTCGTTGAAGTAGTCCGTAGGTTTCTAGTTGCGGCCCGGGTGTCTCCATGTCCTCTGCTTTGAATCCCTCGCTGGCCACACTGGCCAACACCTCGTCGCCCAAGCGCAGCCTGGCCTGGTACCTGTCGTGGGGCATCCTGCTGGTGTTGCTGGCGGCGTCCTGGAAGGGCGCCGACATGCGCCCGCTCGATCTGTGGAACGACTCGGGCAACATGGTTAGCTATGCGGCGGAGTTCTTTCCGCCCAATTTTGCGCAGTGGCAGATCTATGTGCAGGAGATGCTGGTCACTTTGCAGATCGCGCTGTGGGGCACGGCGCTGGCGGTGGTCACCGCCGTGCCGCTGGCGCTGCTGGCCTCGTCCAACATCGTGCCCTGGTGGGTGTACCAGCCGGTGCGCCGTGTGCTGGACGCGTGCCGTGCCATCAACGAAATGGTGTTCGCCATGCTGTTCGTGGTGGCCGTAGGCCTGGGTCCATTTGCGGGAGTCCTGGCCCTGTGGATCCACACCTCGGGTACCTTGGCCAAGCTGTTCTCAGAAGCCGTAGAGGCGATTGACCCGCAGCCTGTGGAAGGCATCCGATCCACCGGTGCGAGCGCGCTGCACGAGATCATTTATGGCGTGATTCCGCAGGTCATGCCGCTGTGGATCTCGTACACGCTCTACCGCTTTGAAGCCAACGTGCGATCGGCCTCTGTGGTGGGCATGGTGGGCGCAGGGGGCATTGGGGTGGTGCTGTGGGAAATCATCCGGGGCTTCCAGTACGCCGAAACCTGCGCGGTCATGCTCATCATAGTGGTCACCGTGAGTGTCATCGACCTGGTATCGGCCCGCATCCGCAAGGCACTGGTCTGACAAGGAGCACACCATGGCACTGAGCCTTGAAGACATTGCCCACTTGCTCGCCACGCGGGGCGGGAACCAGTACGGCCGCGAGGCGGTCAGCCAGCTGGAGCACGCACTGCAGTGCGCGCAGTGGGCCGAAAAATCGGGCGAAACCCCAGCCACGGTCGTAGCTGCCCTGCTGCACGACCTGGGACACCTGCTGGCACCGGTGGGCGACACGGCCGAGCAGGACGACCTGCACCAGTACATGGCCATCCCGTTCTTGCGTGGACTGCTGCCCGACGCGGTGCTGGAGCCCATCCGCCTGCATGTGGATGCCAAGCGCTATCTGTGCACCATGGAGCCTGGGTACTGGGAGACGCTGTCGCCTGCGTCGCAGCACAGCCTGGTGTTGCAAGGGGGCGCCTTCACACCCCAAGAAGCAATGCAGTTTGCGGCCCAGCCCTTTGCGCAGGAGGCCATCCGCCTGCGCCGCTATGACGACCATGCCAAGGTGCCGGGGCTGGTCACGCAGCCACTGTGCTACTACATGGCCTGGGTGGAACGGTTGGCCCTCGTTCCCGAGGCCGCCTTGGCGCACTGAACGTGGTCCCTCCACAGGGCGACTGACCGCATCGGTGTCACAGCGCGGTGCCGCGACCGGTCAGGCCAGCCTGTTGGCCGCACGGCACTGCCCTGGCGCAATCCCCAGGTGCTGCTGCATCGCACGCACCATCGCATCCACGGAGCCGAAGCCGCTGCGTGCCGCGATCTTCTCCTGGGACCAGTCGGTCTGTCGCAGAAGGGCCGCCGCATGCTGCGCCCGCACCTGGGCCACGAAGCGGGCTGGCGGGCAGTGGGCTTGCTCCGCAAACGTACGCGCGAAGTTGCGGGGGCTCATGTGCGCACGCTGGGCCAGTGCGTCCACCGACAGGTCGTGGGTCAGGTGCCCCTGGATCCAGGCCATCAGCTCGCGCAGGCGGGCCGATGCATCGGCCTGCGCTAGCAGTGCGGGGCTCAATTGCGGCGCTGTGTCTGAGCGCAGCGTGAACACCGCCAGGTCCCGGGCGATCTGCATGGCCACGGCGCGGCCCAGGTCTTCTTCGATGAGTGCCAGGGCCATGTCCAGCCCGGTGGTCACACCGGCCGATGTCCACAGTGCGCCATCGCGCACAAAGATGCGGTCGAGCTGCACCTGTGCGCCGGGGCACAGTTGGGCGAGCAGGTCGCAGGCATTGGTGTGGGTGGTCACCTGGCACCCCTCCAGCAGGCCTGCGGCAGCCAGCGCAAAGGCGCCCGTGCACACGCTGGCCACGCGCCTGGACCTTTGTGCAGCCTGGGCCAGCCATCTGCCCACTCCGTCCTCGTAGATGGCGCGGCGCAGCGCGTCTTCCTCACCACCCGCCACGATCAGTGTGTCAATGGGGCCGCTCACGGAGTGCATGGGCAAGGTGTTGGCCAACGCAAACCCCGCGTTGGTGCCCACAGCGCCGCCACGGGGTGACGCCATGTGCACACGATAAGTCCCTGGCACCGCAAGCGCGGCCTTGCTGAACGCGCTGGCGGGTGCCGCAATGTCGATGGCCTCCACCCCTTCAAAAGCCAGCAGGACTACGTCGCGGCAAGGGCCGGCGCCTGTGAGGGTGGCAGGAACTGCGGCAGATTTGGCATGGCAAGACATCAAGACGCAACCTAAGCTGGGGCCGTTAAACGTGGCGAAGAATGGGTGTCAACAGGAGGCGGGACGTGGCGATATTGTGGCGTTGGATGGGGGGGCTGGGCATGGGCCTGATAGCGATGGTGGTGTGGGCTGTGGGTGCAGAAGCGGGCGCTGTGCAGTCCACGGGAGCGGCCCAGGAGGCAGGTGCTGCTGCGCCGCTGGCGTTGGCCCTGCGGCCTCCGCTGGCCGGGGCCGCGGCGCCCGTGATTGCCGTGCTGGCATTGAACGAGGGCACGGAAACCACCGACTTCCTGGTGCCCCATGCCGTGCTGCAACAGGCCCAGGTTGGCGTGGTGGAAGCGGTGGCCCCCCGCGCAGGCCCTGTCACGTTGATGCCTGCGCTGCAAGTGGAGGTGTCACACAGCTTCGCGGCGTTTGACGCCGCGTATCCCCAGGGCGCAGACATTGTGGTGGTGCCAGCCCTGCACACCGATGACGACCCGGCCGTGCTGGCGTGGTTGCGGGCCCAGGCAGCCAAAGGCGCCGTGGTGGTCGGCATCTGCGCGGGGGCGCGCGTGTTGGGCCGGGCGGGGCTGCTGGATGGGCGCCGCTTTGCCGGGCACTGGTATGACCGCAGCACCTTGTTGCGGCGCCACGCGGGTGCAGTGCATGTTCCCGGGCGGCGCTATGTGGCCGACGGGCCTGTGGTGACCACCACGGGCGTGTCAGCGTCTCTGCCCGTGTCGCTGGCCTTGGTGCAGGCGCTGGCGGGTGCTGAGAGGGCGCATGCCGTGGCGGCCGAACTGGGCATTCCGTCCTGGGACAGTGCACACCGCAGCGAGCTATTTGGTCTCGCGCCTGCGCATGTGTGGGCCCTGTCGGTCAATACCCTGCTTTTTTGGCGGCATGAGCGCATCGACATCCCCGTGGTGGACGGGGTGGACGATGTGGCGCTGGCCCTGGCGGCCGATGCATGGTCGCGCACCTACCGCTCACGCGCCGAGGCGGTGCACGCCCATGCCAGCCCCTTGCACCTGCGCAGCGGCCTGGTGCTGCGGGCTTCGCCGCCCGATGCGTCGGCGACGAAGGTCTTGCTGGACGAGGCCGTGCACCCCGCCTGTGTGCTGGACCACAGCCTGCAGGCGATCGGCCAGCGCTACGGGGTGGCTACTCGCCAGTGGGTGGCAACCCAGCTGGAATACGAAGATCCAGGGGTGCCATGTTCGGTGGCGGGCCCGTCGCCGTGATCTGCTGCTCGCTACGCGGCAGGGCTGCTGGGGTTCATGGGCCGCCACGGTTGTCAGCCGCCTTTGTCAGCGTTCACCCAGCCCAGGTCCAGCGGCCGGTCCTCAAACTCGGTGTTGAGCACCACCGTGCTGGTGGTGCGGGCCACGCCCGCGATGGCCTTGATCTCGTAGATCACATCCTCCAGCGCGCGGGCGTGCGTGGTGCGCACCTTGGCCAGAAAGTCGTATTCGCCCGCCACGCTGTGCAGCTCTTCGACCTGGGGCATGGCGCGCAGGCGGGGCGCCACATCGCGGCAGTGGATGCCGCCGTCGTTGCGGATGGCCACGAACGCGGTGAAGTTCAGGCCCACGCGCTCCGGGTCCACGCTGATCGAAAACCGGCGGATCACGCCCTTGTCCAGCAGCTTCTTCACGCGCTCGTGCACGGCGGCGGTGGACAGCCCGACTTCGGCCCCCACATCGGCATACGAACGTCGGCCATCGGCTCCCAGCGCCGAAATAATTCTGGCGTCCATGTCGTCTGTCTGAATATTTGCTTGCATAGCCGGTCGATTTTGGTAAAAATTCCGAAAACCTCACGGTTTCCATAAATTATTCGGTCGGGTGAAGAATATGCCGGCAATTTTCAACGCGCAAGCCCAATCACAGCGCAGCTGGGCGGTGGCCCTGGCTCTGCTGTTGGTCTACATCGTCTGGGGCACCACCTATTTCGCCATTGGCATTGCGCTGCAGAGCATGCCGCCACTGCTGATGAATGCGATCCGATTTCTGTGCGCTGGGGGCGTAATGCTGCTGATTGCGCTGTGGCAAGGCCATGCATTGCCCACGCGCGTGCAATGGCGCAACTCGGCCGTGGTGGGTGGCTGCATGGTGTTTCTGGCCATGAACCTGATGGGCTTTGCGCAGAAGCTGGGCATTGGCTCGGGCCTGATGGCCACGGTGGTCACCACCATGCCCATGTGGCTGGCGCTGTGGTCGCGCTGGGGCGGCGAGCGCGTGCCGTTCACCAGCTGGATCGGCCTGGCCTTGGGCGTGGCGGGTGCGCTGCTGCTGGCGCTGGAGGGCGATTTTTCGGCCACCTGGCTGGGGGCGTTGCTGGCCTTTGGTGCTCCGCTGTGCTGGAGCGTGGGCTCGTATGCATCGCGCAAGCTGTCGTTGCCCGCCCCGGCCATGGCATCTGCCGCGCAGTGGCTGGTCGGGGGCGCCATGGGGCTGCTGGTGGCGTTGTGGTTTGAGCCGTTGAGCGCCCTGGGCCAGGTCACAGCCAAGTCGTGGGCGGCGTGGGTCTACCTGCTGGTGTTTGGCACCTTGGTAGCGCTCAATGCGTATCTGTGGCTGCTGCAGAACACGTCGGCCGCGCTGGCGGGCAGCTATTCGTTTGTGAACCCTGCAGTGGCTTTGCTGGTGGGCGTGGCGCTGGGGGGCGAGCTGCTGACGGGCTGGGTGTTTGCCGCGCTGCCGTTGATTGGGGCGGCGCTGGCGTTCATTCTGTATGGGCAAGCGCTACAGCGGTGGCTGGAAAAGCTCAGTCCGGGATTACAGCGGTTGCTTCAATCTCGATCTTCGCGCGCTCTTCCATGAGCCCCGCCACCTGCACGCAGGCCATGGCCGGAAAGTTCTTGCCCAGCACCTCGCGGTAGACCGCGCCCAGCTCCTTCAAGCGGCTGTTGTATTCGTTGCGGTCGGTCACGTACCAGGTCAGCCGCACCAGGTGTTCGGGGCCTGCGCCGCCAGCCTCCAGCACCGCCCGCACGTTCAGCAGCGTCTGCCTCGTCTGGTCGATGAAGTCGTCGCTCTCAAACTGCTGCTGCGCATTCCAGCCGATCTGGCCGCCGGTAAAGACCATGGTGCCGCGGGCTGCCACGCCGTTGGCGTAGCCCTTGGGGGTGACCCAGCCCTCGGGCTGCAAAAGGGTGTTTTTCATCGTCATGTCGTTGTTTTTGTGGGGGAGGGCGATGGCGAGGCGCCAGCACCCTGGCGCAGCTTGAAGCGCTGGAGCTTGCCGGTTTCGGTGCGGGGCAGGGCCGCCACAAACTCCACCACGCGCGGGTATTTGAACGGGGCGATGGTGGCTTTCACATGGTCCTGCAAGGTCTTGACCATGGCGGCATCGCCCGTGTGGCCAGGCTTCAAAACGCAGATGGCCTTGACCACCATGCCGCGTTCTTCATCCGGTACTCCGATCACGCCGCACTCGGCAACAGCGGGGTGGCGCAGCAGGGCGTCTTCCACCTCGGGGCCGCCCACGTTGTAGCCCGCAGTGATGATCATGTCGTCGTCGCGCGCCTGGTAGAAGAAGTAGCCGTCCGCGTCTTGTGTGAACGCATCGCCCGGGTAGTTCCAGCCGTCCTTCACGTACTTGGCCTGGCGCGGGTCATCCAGGTACTTGCAGCCCGTGGGGCCGATCACTGCGAGCTTGCCCACGGTGCCGCGTGGCAGCTCGTTGCCATCGTCGTCCACCACCTTGGCGGTGTAGCCGGGCACCACCTTGCCGATGGCGCCGCGCCGGCTCTCACCGCCGGGCGAGGAAATGAAGATGTGGAACATTTCGGTGGCGCCGATGCCGTCCGTCATGTCGAGGCCGGTGGCCTCCTTCCACAGCTGGCGCGTGGCGTCGGGCAGGCCTTCGCCCGCGCTCACGCTGGTGCGCAGCTGGGGCAGTCCGATCTGCTTGGCGAACGGCGCCATCTGCCGGTAGAAGGTGGGGGCGGTGTAGCAGATGGTCACGCCCGCGTCGCGCATCAGCCGCACCATGGTTTCGGGCGTGTAGGGCTGGTCGGGGAAGTACACGCTGGCCCCGGCCCACATCGGAAACACCAGCAAGCCGCCCAGGCCAAAGGTGAACGCCAGCGGCGGCGAGCCGGCCACGATGTCATCGGGCGTGGCCCTGAGTACATGGCGCGGCCAGGCCTCGCAGCCTGCCAGTACATCGCGGTGCGTATGCACGGCCGCCTTGGGGGAACCTGTGGTGCCGGACGTGAAGGCCATCAACGCGATGTCGTCCGCCGACATGGGGCAGGGCGGCGTGGTGCCGGGCTTGCCTTGCGCGCGCTGCAGCAGGTCGGCTGCGTCCGGCGCGGTGTGAAACGGCACGATGGTGGCGAGCACGGGGTGCTGCGTCTGCGCGGCCTGCAGCTCGGCCAGCAGGCGGCCGTCGCACAGCGCCAGCGTGGGCTGGGCGCGGTCGATGATGCTGCCCAGCTCGCCCGCGCGAAGCAGCGGCATGGTCGCCACCGCCACCAGCCCCGCGTAGACGGTACCCAGCCAGGCCAGCGCCATCTCCACCGTGTTGCCGCCGCGCAGCAGCACGCGGTTGCCAGGCACGAGACCGTGGTCCTGCGTCAGCACCTCGGCAATGCGCGCGGCCTCGGTGCGGGCGTCGCGGTAGGTGTACGTGCGGTGCGGTCCGCGCAGCAAGGGACGGTCGATGTGGCCCGCACGTTCGGCCTGGTCAAACAAAGCCTGCACCAGGTTGGCCTGGTTGGCGATCTGCAGCTCGGGCAGGTCGTAGCGCAGCGTGGGCCAGGCCTCGGGTGGGGGCAGGCGGTCGTGCACGAAATGGTCGGGCTGGGCGGAGGGGGCGGTGCTGCTGCTGGTGCTCATGTCGTGTTACTCCTGCAGAACGGCCTTGCCGATGATGAGCTGCTGCACTTCGGTGGCGCCTTCGTAAATGCGCAGCGAGCGGATGTCGCGGTACAGCGATTCGACCTTGCTGCCCACTTCCACGCCGCGCCCGCCGTGCAACTGCAGCGCCATGTCGATGACGCGCTGGGCGTTTTCGGTGGCGGCCATCTTGGCCATGGCAGCTTCCGCAGTCACTCGCGTTTGACCGGTGTCGCGCAGCCAGGCCGCGCGGTAGGTGAGCAGCGCGGCGCTGTCCACCAGCGCGGCCATCTCGCCGATCTTGGCCTGCGTGAGCTGAAAGTCCGCGAGCGTCTGGCCGAACATGCGGCGCTGGCGGGCGTGGTGCACGGCCTCGGCCAGTGCGCGGCGCGCCATGCCCAGTGCGGCGGCGGCCACCGATGCGCGGAAGATGTCGAGCGTGCGCATGGCCAGCTTGAAGCCGCCGTTCTCGTCGCCCAGCAGCGCGGTGGCGGGCACGTTGCAGTTGGTGAACTGCAGCGTGGCCAGCGGGTGGGGCGCCATCACGTGGATATGGCGCGAGGCGTCCAGGCCCGGCGTGTTCGCATCGACGATGAAGGCGCTGATGCCGCGCGTGCCGCCGCTTGGGTTGGTCTTGGCGAACACGCAGTAGAAGTCGGCGATGCCACCGTTGCTGATCCAGGTTTTGGTGCCGTTCAAGCGAAAAGTGCCTGTAGCGCTAGTGGAATCTGCGCTCACAGCTATGGTTTGCATAGCACCCACGTCTGACCCCGCCTCGGGCTCGCTCAGCGCAAACGCCGCTATCAACTCGCCACGCGCCACACTCTGCAGGTAGTGCGCTTGCTGCGCGGGGCTGCCCGCCAGCGTGATCGCTCCGCTGCCCAGCCCCTGCATTGCAAACGCAAAGTCCGCCAGCGGCGAGTGGTAGGCCAGGGTCTCGCGCAGCAGCACCAGCGCACGCGAGTCGAGTGCGGGCAGCGCGCCGCCGTGTGCGGCGGGCACGCAGTAGCGCAGCCAGCCGCCCGCGCCCAGGCGCTGCACCCAGTCGCGGCAGGCGGCGCGGTCATCGGTTTCATCCACCTCTTGCGCGGCCGCCCAGGGCACCAGGCCCTCAGCCAGCGCGCGGTGAGCGTCGTCAAAAAAGGGCAGGGCCAGGTGCGCCGTCGATGGCGGGCGGGGGGCTGGGGGTGTTGCGACGTGCATGGTTAGAAGGTGTGGATGAGCCCGGCGTGGCCGAGCAGACTGCGAAAACGCGGCCGATCTAGGCGCAAAGCACAGCCATAGCCTGAGCTATGGCGAGCATTTGCAACGACGAGCGGGTGTGTTTTGGCGGGATGAGCGGGTATGGCGGGTTCGTTCACACCTTCTTAATCTCCCTGAAACACGGGCTTTTGCTTGGCGGCAAACGCCTCGTACGCACGCCGGAAGTCTTCGGTCTGCATGCAGATGGCCTGGGCCTGGGCCTCGGCTTCGATGGCCTGCTCGATGGTCATGCTCCACTCCTGGCTCAGCATGGTCTTGGTCATGCCGTGGGCAAAGGTGGGGCCGCTGGCCAGCGTGCGCGCCGTGGCTTGCACGTTGGCCAGCAGGTCGGCGCTTTCATACAAGTCGTTGAAAAAGCCCCACGCCAGGCCTTCGTGCGCCGTCATCGCGCGGCCGGTGAACAGTAGCTCGCTGGCGCGGCCCTGGCCAATCATGCGCGGCAGCAGCGCGCAGGCGCCCATGTCGGCACCGGCCAGGCCCACGCGGGTGAACAAAAAGGCGGTCTTGGTCGCCTCGGTGCCGTAGCGCATGTCGCAGGCCAGCGCCATCATCGCGCCCGCACCGGCGCAGATGCCGTCGATAGCGCCCAGCACGGGCTGCGGGCAGGCGCGCATGGCCTTGATGAGGTCGCCCGTCATGCGTGTGAACTCCAGCAGCTCGGGCATGGTCATGGTGGTCAGCGGGCCGATGATTTCGTGCACGTCGCCGCCCGAGCAGAAGTTGCCGCCCGCACCGGTGACCACGATGGCCTTCACATCGGTGGCAAAGCGCAGCGCGTAGAAGAAGTCGCGCAGCTCCGCATAGCTCTGGAAGGTGAGCGGGTTCTTGCGGTCCGGCCGGTTGAGCGTGACGGTGCCCACACCGTCGGCAAAGCTCCACGCGAAATGCTCGGCCACGTAGCTGGCCTGCGGGTTGAACTGCTCGCGCATGGGGTTGCTCGCCCCGATGTAGTGCTTCATTCGGCTGTCTCCAAAGAATTGTTCTGTGTGTGTTCCTTCACCTTGCCCAGCAAGCGGTACAAGGTGGCGATGTCGCGCTCGCCCAGCGTGGCAAAGGCCTCGACGATCCATTGCTCGTGTTGGCGCGCCATGGTGTTGAACTGCTCGCGGCCTTGCGGCGTGAGGCGCACGAGGTACGCGCGGCGGTCGCCCTCCACGTCCATGCGCTCCACCAGCCCTTCGGCCACGAGCTGGTCGGTGATGCCGGTGATGTTGCCGCTCGTCACCATCATGCGGCGCGAGAGTTCCTTCATCTTCATGCCGTCCGGCGCGCGCTCCAGCTGCGCCATCAGGTCAAAGCGCGGCAAGGTGGTGTCGAACTGCGCGCGCAGGTGGCTGCGCACCTGCTTTTCGATGAGCTGGGTGCAGGTGAGCAGGCGCAGCCACAGGCGCAGGGCCTCGGGATGTTCGCTGGGGGCGGCGCCGTGCAGGCGGGCTTCGAGGTCCATGGTGGTTTACTCGATTGCTTCTATTTTTGTAGCAGTCGGCGCTTGATTCACTAGCGCTTGCGCCTGCTTTTGCTTGGAAATTTCGCGCAGCATCTGGTCACGGCCGCTGGTGTACTGCACGGGCCAGTCGGTGTGCGTTGCGGCCACGGGGCTCAGTTGCGCGGCGGCGTGCAGCGTCCAGGCCGGGTCGGCCAGGTGGGGGCGGGCGATGGCACAAAGGTCTGCGCGGCCGGCTGCGATGATGCTGTTGGCATGGTCGGCCTCGGTGATCGCACCCACGGCCATGGTGGCAATGCCCACCTCGTTGCGGATGCGGTCGGCAAACGGTGTCTGGTACATGCGGCCATACACCGGGCGGGAGTTGCGCGTGGTCTGGCCGGAGGACACGTCGATCAGGTCTGCGCCTGCCTGCTTGAACAGCCGCGCGAAAACGATGGCGTCGTCGGCGGTGTTGCCATCTGGGAGCCAGTCGTGCGCGGAGATACGCACGCTCAGCGGCTTGTCGGCCGGCCACACGGCGCGCAGCGCGGTCAACACCTCCAGCGGGTAGCGGCAGCGATTCTCCAGGCTGCCACCGTATTCGTCGGTGCGCTGGTTGGTGGCGGGGCTCAAGAAGCTGGCCAGCAGGTAGCCGTGTGCGCAGTGCAGCTCCAGCCAGTCAAAGCCGCAGGCCACGGCGCGGCGGGCGCTGTCCACAAAGGCGGCGGTCACGCGGTCCATGTCGGCGCGCGTCATGGCGGCAGGCGTCTGGTTCTGCGCTCCGTAGGCGAGGGGGCTGGCGGCCAGCAGGGGCCAGTTGCCCGCCTCCAGCGGCTCGTCCGTGCCTTCCCAGCCCACGCGCGTGGAGCCCTTGGGGCCGCTGTGGCCTAGCTGCAGGCCGATCTTGGCCGTGCTGCTGCCGTGCACAAAGTTCACGATGCGCGCAAAGGCGGCTTGCTGTGCGTCGTTCCACAGGCCGGGGCAGGCGGGGGTGATGCGGCCCTCGGGCGTGGGGCTGGTCATCTCCACCATCACCAGCGCTGCGCCGCCCAGCGCCCGGGCGCCCAGGTGCACCAGGTGGAAGTCCTGTGGCACGCCTTCGACCGCGCTGTAGGTGGCCATGGGCGAGACGACGATGCGGTTCTTGACCGTGAGGCCCTTGAGCGTGAAGGGCGTGAGCATCGGCGGAATCGCGGCTTTGCCGCCCGCGAGCCATGCCTCATAGCCCTCCAGCCACGCTGCATCGCGCAGTCGCAGGTTTTCGTGGCTGATGCGCTGGCTGCGCGTGAGCAGCGAGTACGTGAACTGCTCGATGGGCATGCCGGTGTAGCGCGCCACGTTTTCAAACCACTCGGTGCTGTTGCGCGCGGCATTCTGGATCTTGAGTACCTCGACGCTGCGGCGCGCCTCGTAGTGCTGCAGCACCTCATCGATGGGCAACCCCGTGGCGAACTCGTTGGCGAGGTCGATCGCGTCTTCCAGCGCGAGCTTGGTACCACTGCCAATCGAGAAATGTGCCGTGTGCGCTGCGTCGCCCATCAGCACGATGGGCACCTGCTTGCCGCCGATGGTCTCGCGGTGCACCCAGGTGTTGCAGATCACTCGCGGAAAGCGGATCCAGTTGGCCGAGCCGCGCAGGTGCGTGGCGTTGCTGATGAGCGCGTTGCCATCCAGGTACTTCGCGAACAGTTTTTCACAAAAAGCAATCGCCTCGGGCTGCTCCATCTGGTCCAGGCCGTGGGCCTTCCAGACGGCCTCGGGCGTTTCGATGATGAAGGTGGAGGTGTCGGCGTCAAACTGGTAGGCGTGTGCCTGGACCCAGCCATGCTCGGTCTGCTCGAAAGCAAACGTAAAAGCGTCGAACTTTTTCTTGGTGCCCAGCCAGACAAAGCGGCACTGGCGCAGATCGATGTCTGGCTGGTAGGTGGCTGCGTAGCGGGTGCGGATGCGGCTGTTGAGGCCGTCGCTCGCGATCACCAGGTCGGCGTTGTACTGCGCGGCGAGCTGCTGGTCGTCGGCCACGTCGGTCTCGAACACCAGCTCGACGCCCACCGCCAGGCACCGGTCCTGCAGGATGTTGAGCAGGCGCTTGCGGCCAATGCCGCAGAAGCCGTGGCCTGTGGAGCGCACGCTGCGCCCCTTGAAGAACACCTCAATATCGTCCCAGTGGTTGAACGCGTCGCCGATCAGGGCTGCCGTGGGCGCGTCGACCGCCTGCAGGTTGGCCAGCGTCTGGTCCGACAGCACCACCCCCCAGCCGAAAGTATCGAACGGCCGGTTGCGTTCGACCACGGTGACGCGGTGCGCAGGGTTTTGCTGCTTCATGAGCAGGGCGAAGTAGAGACCGGCGGGCCCACCGCCAATGCAGAGGATGTTCATGTCAAAATAGTTTAGGCTTAAACAAAAAGCTGTCAATGGGGCCTTCCCGGCGAACCCCCTGGTGCCATCGCGGGGTGTTGGTGCGGTGCAGCAAAATTTTCAAGATGTGCCGCATGAGGCACTTGCTGCGCAACCTGGAGGGGCGTCTGGCGACCTTGCCGGTGCCCATGGCCACGGGCGAGATTGGCAATGTGGACGCTGCCATCGTCGAGGAGCGCGTGGCGCTGGAAGGCGGCATGCGCGACCTGATGGCCGCTGCTGCGGGCCTGTTGATCCGCGACCCGGCCCGCGCCATGCGCAGTTTCACTACGACCTGTCGGACGACTTCTACGCGCTGTGGCTGGACCCGCGCCGTGGGTATCCGTGTGCCTACTACCGGTCACCCGACCTGATGCCGGCCCAGGCACAAGAGGCCAAGCTCGACGACATCTGCCGCAAGCTGCAGTTGCAACCCGGCGACCGTTTCTTGGACATGTGCGCGGGCTGGGGCGGCCTGGTGCTGTGGGCGACCGAGCACTATCGCGTGGACGCCACCGGCATCACCCTGTCACGCGCAACCAGCATGTGCATGTGCTGCGGCTCATTGAAGAGCGCGGGCTGCAGGGGCGCGTGCGCATGCAGCTGGCGGACTGCCGCGAGCTGCAGGTGGAGCAAGCCTTCGACAAGATCGCTCCGGTGGGCATGTTCGAGCATGTGGGCCGCGCGCAGATGTTGCGTTACTTTGAGACAGTGTCCCGACTGCTGCGTCCGGGCGGGCTGGTGCTGAACCACCGCATCACGGCGGGCGGGATGGACAACGCGCAATTGGGCGCGGGCATGGGTGACTTCATCGAGCAATACATCTTCCCGGGCGGCGAACTGTTGCAGCTAAGCACGGTGCTGCGCGACATGGCCCGGGCGGGCCTGGAGATGGTGGACACCGAGAACCTGCGCCCGCACTACGTGCGCACGCTGTGGGCGGGGTCCGACGGGCTCGAAGCCCGATTGCCTGCAGCCCGTGAGGTGCTGGTCGCACAAGGTGGGGTGGAGCAGGGTGGTAAGGTCTTGCGTGCGTACCGCCTGCATCTTGCGGGCAGCGCCCTGGGTTTTGAACGTGGCTGGATGGCGTTGCATCAAAGACTGGCCATCAAGCCGGATGGCGACACGGCCAGATGCCTTATGCCAGGCGCACAATCGAGCTATCCGTTCACCCGCGACTACATGTATGCGGACCCTGGCAACCTCCTCCGATAGGCCATTGACCATGCTCTACAAGTTCAAATCCCGCGCGACTGCCGACCTGATCATGCTCGAACCCCAGGGGCGCCAGATCGTGGCCATCATCGGCAAGACCCCCGGCACCAGCGGTATCGTGACCGCTGCCCAGATTCCCGGCGCCATTGCAGCGCTGGAAGCGGCCGTGATCGCCGACGAAGCCCAGCCCGAAGCCCAGGAAAACGATGAGGCCGCGGCTGAAGAACTCAACGAGGCCGTGCGCTTGCGCCAGCGTGTTGCGCCGTTCATCGAAATGCTCAAGCGCAGTGCTGCGGCGGATGTGGATGTGGTCTGGGGTGTGTGACCTGATCGCAGGCACTCTGATCGGTAGCAGGTTTTGAGAAGGCTACCGTGGCGTCCTGTGATTGCGCGCAGGCCTGACCCAGGCCCATCGCCGATGCGCGAGTGGCCTGGGTGACGGAGCCATCAATCCACCTTTGCCCCTGACGTCTTCACCACCTGCGCCCACTTCTTGTGCTCGTTGTCGATGTGCTTGGCAAATTCGGCCGGGGTGTTGCCGCCGGGGATTGCGCCTTGGGCCAGCAGCCGCTCCTTCATGGCGGGCGTGGCCAGGGACTTGGCGACTTCCTGCTGAATGCGGTTGACGATATCGGTGGGGGTGCCAGCCGGGGCCAGCAGGCCGAACCAGGAGCTGGCCTCGTAGCCCTTGAGGGTGGGCCCACCGGCCTGCTCCACCGTGGGCACATCGGGCAGCGCGCCTGAGCGCTCGGAGCTGGTCACGGCCAGTGCGGTGAGCTTGCCTGCCTTGATCTGCGCCATCGACGAGGGCAGGTTGTCAAACATCACGTCTGCGTTGCCTGCCACCATGTCCATGAGTGCCGGGCCCGAGCCACGGTAGGGCAGGTGCAGCATGAAGGTGCCGGTCATGCTCTTGAACAGCTCGCCGGCCAGATGGATCGACGTGCCGTTGCCGCTGGAGGCCATGTTCATCTTGCCGGGGTTTGCCTTGGCCACCCGGATGAAATCCTGCACGTTGTGAATGCCCTGGGCCTTGGCCTTGTCGGCATTCATCACCATCACATTGGGAACAGCCGCCACCATGGTGATGGGCACAAAGTCCTTGATGGGGTCGTACGGCAGCTTCGCGTACAGCGCGCGGTTGATGCCGTGGGTGCCCACGGTGCCCATCAACAGCGTGTAGCCGTCGCCGGGCGACTTGGCGACGATCTCGGCACCCACGTTGCCGCCAGCGCCGGCGCGGTTGTCCACGATGAACTGCTGGCCGAAGGCCTTGGACAGCTCGGGTGCCATGGCGCGGGCCAGGATGTCGGTCGTACCACCGGGCGCAAAGGGCACAACGATGCGCACGGGTTTGGTGGGCCATGCACCCTGGGCGCGTGCGGTCGAGGGCAACAGCGCCGCAGCGCCTGCCAGCGCTATGGCACTGGTGGCGGCCAGGACCAGCACCTGGCGGCGCGCGCGTGGATGGGCAGCAACCGTTGCGACGGAGGGGCGGGTGGGGGCGTGAACGGAAATGCGTGCCATGGGGGTCCTTGTTGGAAGGGGGGAGGTCTGTCTGTACTGGTTCTACGCGCGCTGTTGCGGTTGGTGCAGATGGATAACCCCAATCCCGTCGCTGCGGCGCATCTGCAGGGGGCGCGGGTCTCGCGCATTGCGCGGTTGGTACACCACCGTACACCCATGAAAAAAGCCGCAACGCATCGTGCGACGCGGCGGCTTTTAAAGGGGGGGCAGCGATCGCATGGCGAGCCTGCCCGGGGACGATGGGATTAGTCTGCGTAGGTGCCAGCGGCCTTGATGACGGCGCCCCACTTGTCGATCTCGGC
The DNA here is from genome assembly GCF_058793595.1 of Acidovorax sp. GW835-FHT14G06. NCBI lineage: Bacteria > Pseudomonadati > Pseudomonadota > Betaproteobacteria > Burkholderiales > Comamonadaceae > Acidovorax > Acidovorax sp. GW835-FHT14G06. The sequence goes on along the minus strand of NZ_JBXAGA010000005.1, from coordinate 348,967 downwards.
AGCCACAAACTTCTTGTGCTCGGCGCCTTCAATGCGCTTGTCGGTGATGACCACGGCGCCCAGAGCTTCCTGCTTCTTGATGAATTCAGGATCCTTCAGCGCGACCTTGAGGGCTTCGTTGATCTTCTTTTGCACGTCGGCTGGCGTGCCCTTGGGGGCGTACAGGCCGTGCCAGATGCTCACGTTGAAGTCTTTCAGACCCGATTCGGCCAGAGTGGGCAGGTCCTTGAGCGCGGGTGTGGTCAGGCGCTTGGCTGTGGTCACGGCGTACGCCTTGACTTTCTTGCCTTCGATCTGGCTGGTGGTGTTGGTGGTCTGGTCACACAGCAGGTCGATCTGGCCGCCAATCAGGTCGGTGATGGCGGGGGCCGTGCCCTTGTAAGGCACATCCGTCATGTCCGTCTGCAGAGCGGACTTGAACATCAGGCCGCACAGGTGCGAGGCCGCGCCCAGGCCCGCGTTGCCCAGGTTGATCTTGCCCTTGTTCTGCTGGATCCAGGCCGTCAACTCCTTGAAGTTGTTGGCTGGCATGGTGGGGCGAGCGATCAACGTCATGGGCACTTCGTTGACCATGCCCAGGTATTCAAAGTCGTTGGGCACGCTGAACGACAGCTTGCGGTACAGCGCAGGCATGGTGGACATGCCAATGTGGTTGAGCAGCAGCGTGTAGCCATCTGGCGCAGCGCGGGCCACGCGGGCAGCACCGATGGAGCTGCCCGCGCCGGCGGTGTTGTCCACCACCACCGTAGCGCCCAAAGGTTTGCGCAGCGCCTCAGCCAGGTCGCGCGCCACACGGTCGGTGGGGCCACCCGCCGCAAAGGGCACCACCAGGGTGACTGTCTTGTCCTTGGCGGGGAAGTCCTGCGCATGGGCGCCAAAGGCGACCACTGCAGCGGCAGCGACGAGGGCGAGTTTCAGCGTTGTTTTCATGGGTGCTCCTGTAAATGACGGGCCATGATAGCGAGGGGCATTTCCGGCAACATTGCGGATAGTACGTAGCACACAAGCCATATGGTCTTTAAGCCAAAGAGGCCTGTGGTGCAGATGTTTATTGGCTCAAATGCTATATAAAATATAGCGTTTGTAAGGGTAAACACTGCGGTACCCCGACGCGCAAAGTGGACATGTTTTGCGCTGCCGCAAGGGCTGGCGCGATGTCCTGGCCATTGATGTGCATGCACATCTTTTGGGCGCCTACATGCGTAGCCAGCACCGGCTCGCGCCGCGCTCCGGCCGACCCTGCGAGCACGCCAGCGGGCTCTCAGGGGCTACTTGTAGCTGCGCGCGTCTTCGATGACCTTGCCATCGTTGGGCAGTGTGCCCGGGGGCACCATCTGCACCTCGCCGCGCAGCTTGGTCACTTCGCGGATGGCGTCGCTGAGCTGGTGGGCCAGGCCCTCGGCGGTTTCGGTGGTCTCCACCTGCAGCACCATCTGGTCGTTGGCCATCTCGCCGCTGACCACGAGCCGGGCGCGCTGCACCTGTGGAAAGCGCCGCGCGATGGTGGCGATCTGGCCGGGGTGTACGAACATTCCGCGCACCTTGGTGGTCTGGTCGGCCCGGCCCATCCAGCCCTTGATGCGGGTGTTGGTGCGGCCGGTGGGGCACTGGCCCGGCAGCACCGCCGACAGGTCGCCAGTACCAAAGCGGATCAGCGGGTAGTCAGGGTTGAGCGTGGTGATGACCAGCTCGCCCACCTCACCCTCGGGCACGGGGTCGCCCGTGCCGGGACGAACGATCTCGACGATCACGCCTTCATCCAGCACCAGGCCTTCGCGGGCCGAGGTTTCATACGCAATCAGGCCCAGGTCGGCGGTGGCGTAGCACTGGTAGCCCGCGATGCCACGCTCGGCAAACCAGTCGCGCAGCGAGGGCGGGAAGGCCTCGCCCGAGACCAGGGCCTTGGTCACTGTGGGCAGCGCCACGCCGATCTCGGCAGCCTTCTCGACGATGATTTTCAGAAAACTGGGCGTGCCGATGTAGCCCGCAGGCTGCAGCTCGGCCATGGCCTGCACCTGCTGTTCAGTCTGGCCCGTGCCGCCAGGGAAGACGGTGCAGCCTAGCGCGTGTGCACCGGTTTCCATCATCGAGCCCGCAGGCACAAAGTGGTAGCTGAAGCTGTTGTGGATCAGCTCGCCGCTGCGAAAGCCTGCGGCGTGGATGGCCCGCGCCATGCGCCAGTAGTCGCGCCGCGTGCCCTCAGGCTCGTAGATGGTGCCGGGGCTGGCGAACACGCGGGTCATGCCCGGCCCAAAGCCCAACGCGCTGAAACCGCCGAACACGTTGGTGGCACGGCCCGCCTGCTGGCGCTCCAGCAACTCGTACTTGCGCGTGACGGGAAGTTGCGCCAGGGCTGTGCGGCCGGTGATGGTGGTTGCATCCACGCCAGCCAGGATGCCGGCAAATGCGGGCGATGCCTTCTGGGCATGGGCGATCTGCTGCGGCAGCGCAGCCATCAGCGCCGCCTCGCGCTCGGCGGGGCTTCGCGTTTCCAGGGCGTCATAGAACGTGCTCATGCCTGGGTTTCCTTGTGAGGTTGTTTGAGTGAAATATGCCTCTAGCGCTTTTCAACCAAGCGTAAGCAGCTATGAAATTGAGAGTGATTTCGTTCGAGGTCTGAAAAAGAACACGGCCCTGGTCGCCCGCGCTAACCCACCAGCGCACCCGTGGAACTGGCTTTGCCAGGCCGCGGGGTGCGTCCCCCTGAGGGGGAAGGCGCGCAGCGCCACAGGGGGCTCCTCAAGCCAACCAGCGCTTGCGCCGCTTGTAGCTTTTGACATCCTTGAAACTCTTGCGCTCGCCGCCGCCCACGCCCAGGTAGAACTCCTTGACGTCCTCGTTGTTGGCCAGGTCGCTTGCGGCGCCGTCCATCACCACGCGGCCGCTTTCCATGATGTAGCCGTAGTCCGAGTACTTGAGGGCCATGTTGGTGTTCTGCTCGGCCAGCAGGAAGGTGACCTTCTCCTTGGTGTTCAGGTCCTTCACGATGTTGAACACCTCCTCCACGATCTGTGGGGCCAGGCCCATCGATGGCTCGTCCAACAGCACCATGCTGGGGTTGGCCATGAGCGCGCGTCCGATGGCGCACATCTGCTGCTCGCCGCCCGACGTGTAGGCCGCCTGCGACGTGCGGCGGGTCTTGAGGCGCGGGAAGTAGTTGTAGACCTTCTCCAGGTTGGCCGCGATCTCGGCCTTGCTGGTGCGGGTGTAGCTGCCCGTCATCAGGTTCTCTTCAATCGTCAGGTGGGCAAAACAGTGCCGCCCCTCCATCACCTGCACCACGCCGCGCTGCACCAGGTCGGCAGGAGAGAGGTTTTCGATGCGCTCACCGCGCAGCTCGATGGAGCCCTTGGTGACCGCGCCGCGCTCGCCCTGCAGCAGGTTGGAGATGGCGCGCAGGGTCGTCGTCTTGCCCGCCCCGTTCCCCCCCAAGATGGCCACGATAGAGCCCTCGCGCACCTGCAGCGAGACGCCCTTGAGCACCAGGATCACATGGTTGTAGATGACCTCGATGCCGTTGACGTTGAGAACAATGTTGCTGTTGGAGTCCATGGTGTTGCCTTCCTGTACCAATCCAAAGGGTTGTTGCACAACCCTTTGGATTGGCGGCTGCCCCCGAGAGCGCAACCGCGAACCACTGGCCGTAAAAACCGTCGCAGCCCAAGCGAGGAACGCCGCGCAAGGGCCGCCCCGCCGCGCTGGCGTTGTCCCCCTTCCCGCAGCGCGCAGCGCTAAGAGAGAAGGGGGAAGCGGCAAAGCCGCTCTGGGGGATGTGCTTAGCTCTGGCAGTCCGCCGCATCCCGGCGCGTCATCTTCTTGTCCGCCAGGTACTTGTCCGCACCAGCCTTGACCATGGGCTTGAGGATCTGCTCATCGGCCTGGTACCAGTCGGACGAGAAGTTCCACTTGTTGCCGTCCCAGGTGTGCACGCGCGCCCAGGTGGAGCCCATGTGGTCGGCGCAGCTGGTGGACAGGGGACGCATCACGCCGCCAAAGCCCAGCGCGTCCAGCTTCTTCTGGTCCAGGGCCAGGTTTTCCATGCCCCAGCGCACTTGTTCGCCGGTCATGACCTTGCCCTTGCCAAAACGCTCCTGTGCGCGGCGCACCGATTCGACGGCCAGCATCTGGATGATCACGCCGCGGGTGTACAGCACCGAGCCCACTTCGTCCTTGGGACCCGTGCCCTGGCCCTTGTCGTGCACGTTTTTCAGGATGTCCTGGATCACCTTGGGCTGCTGGCCCGAGGTGTTCAGGGCCAGCGCGTTGTAGCCCTTGGCGCCTTCGCCCACGTCACGCACATCGGGCTCGGCACCAGCCCACCACACGCCGTACATCTTGTCGCGGGGGTAGCCGGTGGCCTGGGCTTCCTTCAGGGCGGTGGAGTTCATCACGCCCCAGCCCCACAGCAGCACGTAGTCGGGGCGGCTCTGGCGCACTTGCAGCCAGGTGGCCTTCTGCTCCACTCCGGGTGCGGTCACGGGCAGCATCTGCAGCTCAAAGCCGTGCATCTTGGCGCGCTCCTGCAGCAGCGGGATGGGCTCCTTGCCAAACGGGCTGTCGTGGTACACCAGCGCGATCTTCTTGCCCTTGAGCTTGTCCAGGCCGCCATTGGCCTTGCCGATGTGCTGGATCAGGATGTCGGCGCCGGTCCAGTAGCTGCCCATGAACGGGAAGTTCCACTTGAACGCCTGGCCGTCCTGCGCGACCGACAGGCCGTAGCCCAGCGTCATCAGCGGAATCTTGTCCACGGGGGCTTTTTCGGTCAGCGCAAACGTGATGCCGGTGGCCTGCGGGTCAAACAGCGACACGCCGGGGCGGCTCTTGAGGCGCTCATAGCATTCCACGCCACGGTCCGTGGCGTAGCCCGTTTCACATTCTTCAAAGGTCAGCTTCACACCATTGATGCCGCCGTCGCGGGCATTGATCATCTTGATGTAATCCTGCTTGCCGTTGGCCCATGGGACGCCGTTGGGCGCATAGGGACCGGTGCGGTACGACAGCAGCGGGAAGAACTGCTCCTTGGCTTGTGCGAAGGCGCTCGTCGCGATGGACGATACACCGGCAGCAACCACCGCAGCGGCGATCACGATTTTCGAAAGCTTCATGGATGTCTCCTTTGGATGAATGTGTTGAAGCACGGGGGAAAACAGAACAGATAGACAGTTAACGCGGCAATGCGACAGGGACGTATCGGGAATTGCGAGTAAGGGGTTTCCTGCAGCGTGGGCCTATCAATGCGGAAAGGGCCACAGACGCAGTTTTTGCTTGGCGGTGGACCACAGCTTGGCCAGGCCATGGGGTTCCACGATCAGGAACCACACGATCAGCGCTCCGAAGATCATCAGTTCGGCGTGCGAGACGCCCGCCGTGGACACCTCGATGCCAAAGAGTCCCATGAAGGCCGGCAGGAACTGGTTGAGCACGATGGGCAGCACCACGATGAAGGCCGCACCAAAGAAGCCGCCCATGATCGAGCCCAGCCCGCCGATGATCACCATGAACAGCAGGCGGAAGGAGATTTCCACCGAGAAGGCTGCTGGCTCCCACGCGCCCAGGTGCACAAAGGCCCACAGCGCACCGGCCATGCCCACGATGAACGAGCTGACCGCAAACGCGCTGAGCTTGGCGTACATGGGGCGGATGCCGATCACGGCGGCGGCGACGTCCATGTCGCGAATCGCCATCCACTCGCGGCCAATGGCGCCGCGCACCAGGTTCTTGGCCAGCAGGGCCACGATGACCAGCAACGCCAGGCAGAACAGGTATTTGCTGGTAGCGCTTTCGATGGGCATGCCAAGCACCTGCAGGTTGTTGACCGACACCGAGCCCGAGTCGGAGTTGTTGGTGAACCACTTGATGCGCAGGAACATCCAGTCGCTGAAGAACTGCGCGGCCAGCGTGGCCACGGCCAGGTACAGCCCCTTGACGCGCAGGCTGGGCAGCCCGAACAGGATGCCGAAGAACGTGGCGCACAGTCCGCCCAGGATCAGTGCCGGAATCAGCGGCATGCCCGGAAAGCGCACGAAGAAGTTGTAGGCGCCGTAGGCCCCCACGGCCATGAAGGCGCCCGAGCCCAGCGAGATCTGGCCGCAGTAGCCCACCAGGATATTCACCCCCAGGGCCGCCAGCGCCATGATGACGAAGGGGATCAGGATGGCGCGGAAGATGTAGTCGCTGGCCAGCATGGGCACGGCGATGAAGGCAATGGCCAGGATGATGCCGATGGCAATGCGGTCCTGCGCAATGGGGAAGATCTGCTGATCGGCGCGGTAGCTGGTCTTGAACTGGCCGTTTTCGCGGTAGAGCATGGAAGTCTCCTGTTCTTGTTGTTATGGGTTACACGCGGTCAATGATTTTTTCTCCAAACAAGCCTTGGGGCCTGAAGAGAAGAAACACCAGCGCCAGTACATACGCAAACCAGATCTCGATGCCCCCGCCCACGAATGGACCCAGGTACACCTCCGAGAGCTTCTCGCCCACGCCGATGATCAGCCCGCCGATGATGGCGCCGGGCACCGAGGTGAGGCCGCCCAGGATCACCACGGGCAGCGCACGCAGCGCCACGGTGGTCAGCGAGAACTGCACACCGAGCTTGCTGCCCCAGATCATCCCGGCCACCAGGGCCACGACACCGGCTACACACCACACGATCACCCAGATGCGGTTCAAAGGGATGCCGATGGATTGGGCCGCCTGGTGGTCGTCCGCCACGGCGCGCAGTGCGCGGCCGGTAGAGGTCTTCTGGAAGAACACCGACAGCAGTGCCACCAGCGCGGCGGCAATGGCCGCGGCAATCACGTCTTCCTTGTTGATCAGGATGCCGCCCTGGAACATGGACTCCAGGGCAAAGATGGGCTCCTTGGGCATGCCCACGTCGATCTTGTAGATGTCGCTGCCGAACAGCGTCTGACCCAGGCCTTCCATGAAGTAGGTGATGCCCAGTGTGGCCATGAGCAGCGTGGCGCCTTCCTGGTTCACCAGGTGGCGCAGCACCAGCTTTTCAATCAGCCAGGCCACTACGAACATGATGGCGCCCGCAATCACGAAGGCAGCCAGGTTGGCCACGATGGGGTTGTCGATGCCCGTCCACTTGGGGATCCATTCGGCAAAGCGGGCCATGGCCAGCGCTGCAAACAGCACCATGGCGCCCTGCGCAAAGTTGAACACGCCCGAGGCCTTGTAGATCAGCACAAAACCCAGCGCCACCAGCGAATACAGCATGCCGGCCATGAGGCCGCCGATCAGTGTTTCGAGAAAGAATGCCATGTGTTGTTCTCCTGATCAGTGCGACGTGCCGAGGTAGGCACTGATCACGTCTTCGTTGCTGCGCACTTCGTCGGGGCTGCCGTCGCCGATCTTCTTGCCATAGTCGAGCACCACCACGCGGTCGCTGATGTCCATCACCACGCCCATGTCGTGCTCGATCAGCACGATGGTGGTGCCGAACTCGTCGTTCACATCGAGGATGAAGCGGCACATGTCCTGCTTTTCTTCCACGTTCATGCCGGCCATGGGTTCATCGAGCAGCAGCACCTGTGGCTCCATGGCCAGGGCCCGGCCCAGGTCCACGCGCTTTTGCAGGCCGTAGGGCAGTTGGCCCACGGGGGTCTTGCGGTAGGCCTGGATTTCGAGGAAGTCGATGATGTGCTCGACGTACTCGCGGTGGCGGATTTCCTCGCGCTCGGCCGGGCCGATGCGCAGCGCCTGCATCAGCAGGTTGCTTTTGATCTTGAGGTTGCGGCCAGTCATGATGTTGTCGATCACGCTCATGCCCTTGAACAGCGCCAGGTTCTGGAAGGTGCGGGCCACGCCCATCTCGGCCACCTGGCGCGAGTTCATGTGGTCAAACGTCTTGCCCCGGAAGGTGATGGAGCCTTCGGACGGCGTGTACACGCCGTTGATGCAGTTGAGCATGGAGCTTTTGCCTGCGCCGTTGGGGCCGATGATGGCGCGGATCTCATGCTCTTTCACGTTGAACGAGATGTCGGTGAGTGCCTTCACGCCGCCAAACCGGAGGCTGATGTTCTTGACGTCGAGGATGACGTCGCCGATCTTTTTGGTGGTCATGGTGGGGGGCTTCTCCAGCGGGTACGGCGCGGGTTTCATGCGGCGCTCTTCACAGGCGCAAACGTCTTCGTGTCCGACAGCTTGAGCGTGGCGCTCACGCTGCCCGTGCGGCCGTCTTCAAACTTCACCTGGGTCTCGATGTACTGCTCTGTGCGGCCTGCGTACAGCGCATCGACCAGAACGCCATACTTGTCGGCAATGAAGCCCCGGCGGACCTTGTTGGTGCGCGTGAGCTCGCCGTCGTCGGCGTCCAGTTCCTTGTGCAGCACCAGGAAGCGGCTCACTTGGCTGCCGGCCAGCATGGCGTCGGTCGCCAGGTCGGCGTTGACCTTCTCGATGCACTCGCGGATCAGTTCATACACCTCGGGTTTTTGCGCCAGGTCGGTGTAGCCCGCATAGGGCAGGTTGCGGCGCTCGGCCCAGTTGCCCACGGCGTCGAAGTCGATATTGACCATCACGCAGACCTTCTCGCGCTTGTCGCCCAGTGCCACCACTTCCTTGATATGCGGGAAGAACTTGAGCTTGTTCTCCACATACTTGGGCGCAAACATGGCGCCGTCGTTGGCGCCGCCCATGATGCGGCCCACGTCCTTGACGCGGTCGATGATCTTGAGGTGGCCGTGCGCGTCCAGAAAGCCTGCATCGCTGGTGTGGTACCAGCCGTCGGCCGTCAGCACCTCGGCGGTGGCGGCGGGGTTCTTGTAGTACTCCTTGAGCAGGCCGGCGGACTTGACCAGGATCTCGCCGTTGTCTGCCACCTTGATCTCGACACCGCGGATCGGCACGCCCACGGTATCGGCGCGCGCCTGGTTGTCGGGCTGCAGGCAGACGAACACGGCGGTCTCGGTGGAGCCGTACAGCTGTTTCAAGTTGATGCCGATGGAGCGGTAGAACGTGAACAGGTCCGGCCCGATGGCCTCACCCGCCGTGTAGGCCACCCGCACGCGGCTGAAACCCAGGTTGTTGCGCAGAGGTCCGTACACCAGCAGGTTGCCCAGCGCGTACTTGATCTTGTCGATGGCGCTCACGGTCTCGCCGTCCATCAGCGCCGGGCCCACGCGCTTGGCCACCGACATGCAGGCCTCGAACATCTTGCGCTTCAGGGTACCCGCGTCTTCCATGCGGATCATCACGCTGGTCAGCAGGCCTTCAAAAATGCGGGGCGGTGCGAAGTAGTAGGTGGGCCCCACTTCTTTCAGGTCGATGGTCACGGTGCTGGCCGACTCGGGACAGTTGACCACGTAGCCGCAGGCCAGCCACTGCGCGTAGCTGAAGATGTTCTGGCCGATCCAGGCCGGCGGCAGGTAGGCCAGCACTTCCTCGCTGCTGGTGAGCTTGTCGAATTCGGCACCGGCAGAAGCGCGGTCGAGCAGGGTGCTGTGCGTGTGCACCACGCCCTTGGGGTTGCCGGTGGTGCCCGAGGTGAAGAACATCGCTGCCACGTCGCCCGGCTGCACCTTGGCCACCTCGGCCTTGAACCAACCGGGGTTCTTCGCCGCAAACGCCTTGCCAGCCTCGATCAGCGCGTCCAGCGCGGCGAGGCCCGGCTCTGCGTAATTGCGCAGGCCACGCGGGTCGTCAAAGTAGATGTTGGAGATCTGCGGGCATTGCTCGCGGATTTCGAGCAGCTTGTCCACCTGTTCCTGGTCTTCCACCAGGCAAAAGCGCACCTCGGCGTTGTTGAGCGGGAAGATGCATTCGGCGGCCACCGCGTCCTGGTACAGCGGCACGGGGATGGCGCCCAGCGACTGGGCGGCCAGCATGGTGGCGTACAGGCGTGGGCGATTCGCGCCCACCACCACCATGTGTTCCTGGCGTTTCAGGCCCGCCAGGTGCAGGCCGGCCGCCACCTGTTCCACCAGGCGCACCAGGTCGGCCCAGCTGTGGGTTTGCCAGATGCCATATTCTTTTTCGCGCAGGGCCGGGGCATTGGGGCGCTCGGCGGCGTGCTTGAGCAGCAGTTGCGGGAACGTGGTCAACATTGCAGGTTCCTGAAAGTGAGAAGGTGTCAGCCCGGTGACTGCCGGGCGCGCAAGCTTGTGTTTGCGTGTTGGGTCCGATGCTAGGACGCACTTTGACGTTATCTTGTCTTTCTGACGACAATTTAAGGGAAACTACCTGTCGGGTTAAACCCTGCCTCGGCCCGGCGGTATGCTTGTTCGCATGTACGCCCCGTTCTTCGGCCTCCAGCATCCGCCGTTCTCCATTGCCCCCGACCCCCGCTACCTGTTCATGAGCGAGCGTCACCGCGAGGCGCTGGCGCATCTGCTGTATGGCCTGGACGCAGGCGGCGGTTTTGTGCTGCTCACCGGCGAGGTGGGCGCTGGCAAGACCACGGTGTGCCGCTGTTTTCTGGAACAGATCCCGCCGCACTGCAATGTGGCCTATATCTTCAACCCCAAGCTCACGGTGGGTGAGCTGTTGCGCTCCATTTGCGATGAGTTTGGTGTGCCCCACCAGCCCTCGGTGGCAGGGGTGGAGACGGTCAAGGATTACATCGACCCGCTCAACGCCTCGCTGCTGGCGGCGCATGGCGCCGGGCGCAATACGGTGCTGATCATCGATGAGGCGCAGAACCTGTCGGCCGACGTGCTGGAGCAGCTGCGCCTTTTGACCAACCTGGAAACCAGCGAGCGCAAGCTGCTGCAGATCATCCTCATCGGCCAGCCCGAGCTGCGCACCATGGTTGCCAGCCCTGCCCTGGAGCAACTGGCCCAGCGGGTGATTGCGCGCTTTCACCTCGATGCGCTGAGCGCGCAGGAAACCCAGCAGTACATTGCCCACCGCCTGGCCGTGGCGGGCCTGCAAGGGCCGCTGCCGTTCAGCCGGAGTGCCATCCGGCGGGTGCATGCGCTGTCGCGCGGCATTCCCCGGCGCATCAACCTGCTGTGCGACCGGGCGCTGCTGGGCGCCTATGCCGCCGGTGTGCGCGAGGTCAGCGCCCGCATCGTCCAGCGCGCGGCGAGTGAGGTGTTTGATGCGCCCGCGTCGGCTGCTGCCGCGCGCAACGCCCGGGGCCTGTGGCCGCGCTGGGCGGTGGCGGGCCTGGGCGTGGTGGCGGGGGCAGCCCTGGTGGCGGGCGGCTGGGCACTGGGTAGCTGGCCGCAATGGTCTCGGCAAGGCGCCGTGTCATCGACGGTGTCTGCAGGCGCTATGGCCAGCAAAACGCCAGCCAGCGCGCCACCCAGCAGTGCTGCGAGCACAGCGGTGGTAACAACGCCCCCGGCCCCTGCGGCAGGGGCCTCGGCTCCGCGTGGGGTAGCTCCGTTGGCCCTCACGGATTTGCAGCAGTTTGTGTCCACGCTGCCGTCCAGCGACGCTGCCGCCTGGCAGGCGCTGGCCTTGGCCTGGGGTGCCAGTGTGGCCGACGGCGCCGACGCCTGCGCGGCATTGCCCCGCGACGGCCTGCGCTGCTACCGCAACCGCCGCGCGGGCCTGAACCTGGTGCGGCAGATCGACCGTCCGGTGCTGCTCACGCTGTTCCCGTCCGAAGAGGGCGACGTGGCGGTTTCGGCCGTGCTGCGCCGCCTGGACGGCGACACGGCCACGCTGGAAGGCGGGGGCCGCACGGTGCGTGTGCCTGTGGCCGAGCTGGCCCAGGTGTGGCGCGGCGACATCGCCACGCTGTGGCGCACGCCGCCCGACATGCCCGACAAGGGCGACCTGGCGGAGACCCCCGCTGGCGCCGCCTGGCTGGACCAGCAACTGGCCACGGCTGCAGCCGGGGGCACGCGGGCTGCCTTACCTGCAGCCGGCCGCGCGACCACGCCGGCCCAGCGCCAGTCCCGCATCCAGCGCTTCCAGCTGGCCCAGGGGGTGACCCCGGACGGCCGGGCGGGCCCCTTGACCCTCATGCTGCTCAACCGTGTCAACGGCGTGAGCGAACCGCGCTTGCGCACCGGAGGCTGAACCCAGTGTCTTACATCCTTGATGCGCTGCGGCGCGCAGAAGCTGAGCGCGGCCGTGGCGCTGTGCCCGGCATCCATACCCCGGCGGTGCCTGTCCCCGGTGCCGTGCCGGTGGCAGGGCGATCGGCCATCAGCCCGGTGCTGGTGGCCGTGGCGGTGGTGGTTGTGGCTGCTGTGGCGGCCGGTGGTACTTGGTGGTTTATGCAGCGGCCGGTGCCTGCGGGCGCAGTCGTGGTCGCCGCAGCGCCCGCTACCCCCGCTGCTGTAGCTCCGTCCGTGCCTGCGGTGGCGTCCATAGCGCCGCCCGCAGCGCCAGCGGCTGTCGTGGCCTCCCCGGAACCGGCCCCTGCCGTGGTGGCGGCGGTAACGCCGCCTCCGGCGCCAGCGCCCCGCGCCGCGGCACCGCAGCGGGAGCGGCCTGCGCCCGTGCCCAGTTCCTCCGTGGCGCCGCGCCCCCCCGCCACAGTCCCCGAACGGTCACGCCCTGCAGAGCCTGCCCCCCGCGAGCGCGCGCCAGCGGCCCCAGCGCCGCGTGTACCCGACATGGCTGCTGCCAGTCCCGCTCCCACAGCGGCACCGGTAGCTACGGGCACCGTGTTTGCCCAGGCCGACCTGCCCGAGGCCGTGCGGGCGCAGTTGCCGTCGCTCAAAATTTCTGGCGTCACCTATTCCAGCAACCCGGTGTACCGCATGGCCATCGTCAACGGGCAAGTGCTGCACGAGGGCGATCCGGCCGGGCCGGGCCTGCTGCTGGAAAAGATCGAGCCGGGCCGCACCATCTGGTCGTTCAAGGGCTACCGGTACGGGCTGGCTTCGCAATAGCAGAATTTGGGCGAAATCGGCCGGTAGCGCTAGTGCAATATGCGTCGATAGCTATTTATTTGGTAGCAATTGTGCGGGCATCCGCTGAGCCATCTGCGCCGCTCACATCTGCGCAGAACTGGCGTGACCCGAGGCTATCGCAAGAACCGCCCGTCGCGCCCCACCAGCGTGAGCTCCACAAAGCGCGAGGCGTTGCGGTCGGGTGTGCTGGCGCTGATCTCGAAACCGCCCAGATCCCACTTTTTCAGGTTCCAGGTGGCGTCGATGAAGGCCGCACGCGTGGGGTTGCGGCCTGCACGCTGCAGGGCCTCGGCAAAGACCCGGGCATTGATGTAGCCCTCCAGCGCCAGGTGCGAGGGCTCGGCCGTGGCGCCCGATGCCTTCCAGGCCGCCTGGAACTCGCGCACCACGGGCATCACTACGTTGGAGGGCAGGGGCACCACCTGCGAAATTGCCATGCCGGTGGCATCCGCACCCAGGGCCTTGACGGTGGCCGGGGTGCCCATGACCGACAGCGCGTACAGCGTCACGCCGCGCTTGAGCGCGCGGAACGCCTTCACAAACTCCAGCGTGGGCTTGCCCGCCAGGCCAATCACGATGGCCTCCAGGTTGCCGCTGGCCAGTTTGGTGGCAGCGCTGCCCGCGTCCGAGGCGTTGTTCTCGACCGTCACTGTGACGGCCTCGGGCAGTTTGAGCCGGTCCATGGACTGCTTGGCCGCGTTGAACACCTCTTTGCCGAACGAGTTGTTCTGATAGACGATGCCGATGCGCTGGATGCCGATGGTGGACAGGTGCTGCACCAGCTTTTCTGCCTCGTCGGCATAGCTGGCGCGGATGTTGAACACGTTGCGGGCGTTCTTGGTGCGGCTGAGCTGCGCGCCGGTGAAGGGCGCAAAAAACGGAATGCCGCTGTCGATCACCTTGGGCAGCATGGCGTCGATCATGGGCGTGCCCATGCAGTTGAACAGCGCAAAGTACCCTGGGTCGGCCAGAAACTGCTCCACGTTGGCCAGCGCCTTGGGCACGTCGTAGGTGTCATCCTGGGTGACGAGTTCAATGGCCTTGCCATGCACGCCGCCGCGCGCATTGATGCCTGCAAAGGCGGCCTTGGCGCCCTGGTGCATGGCCGACCCCAGGTCGCCCAGCGGGCCGGTGAGGGCGGTGGACTGCGCGATCTTGACAGCGCCCTCCTGCGCGCGGGCGGCGCCACTCCAGCCCAGCCCGGGCAGGCCGACGGCCGCTGCAGTGGCGGCTGCGGCGGCCAGCACCTGGCGACGGGCCAAGGGGCGTGGGGCGGTTTGCGCAGGTTCGATGATGCGGGCGGTGGTGGAAGGGTGTTGGGTCATGGTGCTTGTCTCCTCGGGGGCTGCGGCCTTGTGCAGCCGGGGCGCGAGGCGACATCATCCTGTCACGATTGGCATTTTTTTGTCGGTCTGGCGACAATTGGGGTCGTGGTATTCCCGCATCCCTTGACGGCTGCGGGCGGCCCTTTTTCGTGAGAACCTTTGCGCCATGGACCCACGCACCCACCAGGACCTGTCGCTGCACCAGCGGCGCCGTTCGCCCACGCCGCAGGAGCTGGATGGCATTCCGTGGCTCAACTTGCTGCTGCCCGCCGAGCGAGAGCGCGCCGTGGCCTCGTTGCTGGTGGGTGATGCCAAGGCGGGCGACTATGTGTGCCGCGTGGGGCGCCCGGTCACCTACTGGTTTGGTGTGGTGGAGGGCCTGCTCAAGATGAGCACGGACAACGCCCAGGGCCAGACCATGACCTATGCAGGCCTGCCACCCGGCGGCTGGTTTGGCGAGGGCACCACCATCAAGCGCGAGCCCTACCGCTACAACATCCAGGCGTTGCGCAAAAGCGTGGTGGCCGGGCTGCCGATTGACAGTTTCCATTGGCTGCTGGACCACTCCATCGGCTTCAACCGCTTTGTGATGAACCAGCTCAACGAGCGCCTGGGCCAGTTCATTGCAGCCCGCGAGATCGACCGCCTGAACAACCCCGATGTGCGCGTGGCGCGCAGCCTGGCGTCGCTGTTCAACCCCGTGCTGTACCCGGGCGTGGGCGAGGTGCTGCGCATCACGCAGCAGGAGCTGGCTTATCTGGTGGGGTTGTCGCGCCAGCGGGTGAACGAGGCGCTGGCGGCGCTGGAGGCGCAGGGGGCGATCCGGGTGGAGTACGGCGGCCTGCGGGTGCTGGACCTGGCGGCGCTGCGGTCCAGTGTGACTGCCCCCTGAGGCGCTGTGCGCCTTCGCCCTGAGGGGACGACGCCCTCGCAGCGGGGCGGCTGTTGCTTGGCATCCCGGGCGTGGAACGCGCCCGATTGAAAGTCCAGTTAGCTACGCGGCAGTGCGGGAGCGCGGGATGTGGCTGAGGCCAGGTGGCGCGGAGCCGCCGCGCGCGTTGGCGCTGGCACCGCCATGGGCGATGCAGAGGGGGAGGCCGTGCCCCAGCTGTTATCGTCGCCCCCGTCGCGCGTCAGGCGGAAGGTGCCCACCATCTGCGTCAGGCGCCCGGCCTGGTCCTTGAGGCTGTCGGCAGCGGCTGCGCCTTCTTCCACCAATGCGGCGTTTTGCTGGGTCATCTCTTCCAGCGCACCCACCGACTGGCTCACATGCCCGATGCGCTGGCTTTGCTCCTGCGTGGCCGCCGTGATCTCGCCCATGATGTCGGACACGCGGCGCACCGACTGCACCAGTTCTTCAATGGTCTTGCCGGCGTGGTTGACGAGCGTGCTGCCCTCTTGCACCTGGTCCACGCTGGTACCGATCAGTGCCTTGATCTCGCGCGCTGCATTGGCCGAGCGGCCCGCCAGATTGCGCACCTCGCCCGCCACCACGGCAAAGCCCCGGCCCTGCTCGCCCGCGCGGGCGGCCTCCACAGCCGCATTCAGCGCCAGGATGTTGGTCTGGAAGGCGATGCCGTCGATCACACTGATGATGTCGGCGATCTTGCGCGAGCTGGCGCTGATGGTGTCCATGGTGCGGACCACCTGCGACACCACCTCGCCGCCACGTGTTGCGGCATCGGACGCGGTGGACGCGAGCTGGTTGGCCTGGCGGGCCGAGTCCGCGCTTTGCGACACCGTGCCGGTCAGGTCCACCAGCGCCGACGCGGCGCCCTGCAGGTTGTGCGAGGTCTGTTCGGTGCGCTGGCTCAGGTCCAGGTTGCCAGAGGCCACCTCGGAGCTGGCCACCAGGATGGAGTCGGCAGTCTGGCCGATCTCGCCCACCAGGGTGCGCAGGCGCTCTTGCATGGCGGCGATGGCTTCGAGCAGACGACCCGTCTCGTCGTGGATGCGCACTTCAACTTGCGAGGTGAGGTCGCCGCGCGCAATGCGCTCGGCCACCACCACCGCGCGGCCAATGGGTGCGGTGATGCTGGCCGTGATGCGCCAGGCAATCAGCGCGCCCAGGCCAATCGCCAGCAGTACCAGCAGCCCGCCCACCATCCGGGCGCTGCTCTGGGTTTGCTCTGCAGAGGCCGTGGCTTCGGCGTTCAGGGTGTTCTGCAGCTCGATCAGCTCGCGCAGCTTGGCGCGCCAAGCGGTTTCTGCGGGGGCCACGCGCGTCATCAGTGCCAGGGTGGCGCTCACGGTGTCGCCGTCGTCAGCGGCCTTGATGGCACTGTCGAGCTCGGGGCGGGTCTTGCCGCCCAGGGCCTGCACCTCGCCCAGCAGCTTGAGTTCTGCGGCGGTGGCGGTGGCGGGGGTGAGCAGCTGGGTCAAAGCGGCTTCTTGCGTGGCGTATTCCTTGAGCGTCTTGCCCACGGCCACGATCTGCTCGCGCGCCTGCTTGGGGTCGATGTCGTTGAGCATGGCGGCCGAGCGGCTCTGGATGCCGATGGCGCTCACGCTCTCCAGCATGCCGTTGACCAGCTTGGCTTTGTTCGCGCCCACGCCGGTGATCTGAATCATCTGATCGTGCACTTTGCCCACGGACAGCTGGCCCACTGCCGCCACCGCGACCAGGAGCACCAGCATGCAGCCAAACCCCAGGCTGAGCCGGCTGGAGATCGACAGGGATTTGAGGGTGGAAGCAGCCGACATGGGGGTCCTTGGGTATCGAAAAGGATCAAAGCGTGATCAAACGGGGGCCTCTGCGCAAAGCAATAACGGTGCCCACCGGCCTCATCGCGCCCGCTGAGCAGGCGCTGGGGTCGGTGCAGTGTAGGCAATAACAACAAAATGTGTCATGAGCGTTGAGGATGGTCCCATGCCCGATCTGCATAGCTGTATTTGTTACAAATGCAGCCATGCACAACCCTGGTGCGCTGGCGCCAAAGTGCAACAGAAGGTGGTTCGCAAACTATCGATAAAAACGCTATTGATGCAGGTAATGCGTGCTCACGTTGCTATCAAAAACAAAGTGAATACAGGGCTTGGGGTTTGCCCTTGCATCTGCCACGGGAGCAACCGATCAGGTATAAACCTGTAACACCTGCGAGGCCCTTCATGTATCCGTTTTTTCCCTCCTCCACGCTGCGCGCTGCCGTCGCTGCTGCGGCCCTGGCCGTGCTGGCCGGCTGTGCTGCCCCCCGGCCCGACACTGGTTTGCGCGAAACCCTGGTGGCCGTCACGGCCTCGCATGAACTCATCACCTTCCAGGCCGCGCAGCCCGATCGCATCCTGGAGAGGCGCCCGGTAACCGGCCTGGCGCCCGGCGAGCGGCTGGTGGGTATTGACTTTCGCGTGGCCAAGGGCGTGCTGTATGCGCTGTCCCAGGCGGGGCGCCTGTACACGCTGGACATCCCTACGGGCGCGCTGCGCCCGGTGGGGCCCGCGCCCGCCGCGCTGGCGCTGCAGGGCGCGGTGTTTGGCTTTGACTTCAACCCGGCGGCTGACCGTATCCGGGTGGTGTCCAACACCGGCCAGAACCTGCGCCTGCACCCCGACACCGGGGCTGCGGTTGATGGCGACGCTGCCGTGGAGGGGGTGCAGCCGGACCCGAGCCTGCGCTACGCCTGGGGCGACGTGAACGCCCGCCGCAAGCCTGACATTGCCGGTGCGGCCTACACCTACAACCCCAACGACAGCAAGATCACCACCAACTACGCCATCGACCGTGCTCTGGGCGTGCTGGTGATGCAGGGCTCTCGCGAGGGCACTCTGCCCGTGGTGTCGCCCAATGCCGGGCAGCTGCGCACCGTGGGCCCGCTGGGGCTGGGGCCGCTCACGGATGTGAGTTTTGACATTGCCGATGTGGGCAACACCGCACTCATCGCGGTGCGCACCGGCGCCGATACCCAGACCCGGCTGCACAAGGTGGACCTGGCAACGGGTGCCACCCGCCCCCTGGGCGTGGTGGGCGACGGCGCGCCGCTGGTGGGCCTGGCGATCGAACCATGAGGCTGGGCGGCGCGCCGAGGCTGCGGGCACGCGCGGGGCGCGGTGCCTTGGGCGCCAGCTTGCTGGGCATAGCGGCGACGGTGGCCTCACTGGCATGGCTGACCCCCGCCGCCCAAGCTGGCACGGTGCAGGTTGATGTGACAGACGCTGCTGGCAAGCCGCTGGCCGATGCGGTGGTGTTTCTGGACTCCGCCGAAGCGCGCAAGCAGGTCAAACCGCTGACTGGTGTGGAGATGGCGCAGGAGAAGCGGCAGTTTGTGCCCGGCTTGCTGGTGGTGCCGGTGGGCACCGAGGTGCTGTTCCCCAACCGCGACTCGGTGCGGCACCATGTGTATTCCTTCTCGCCCGCCAAGAAGTTCGAGCTCAAGCTCTATAGCGGCACGCCGTCCAACCCGGTTTTGTTTGATAAAACTGGCGTGGTAGCTCTGGGTTGCAACATCCACGACCAGATGGTGGGTTGGGTGCTGGTGGTGGACACGCCGTACTACGCCCGTACTCCCGCCGCCACGGGAAAGGCGCAGCTCGACAACGTGCCGCCCGGCACCTACACGCTGCGCACCTGGCACACCCGTCTGCCGGTGGGCGCCCCGGCCCTGGAGCAGGCGCTGTCCGTGCCCAACACGGGCGCAGCTACGGCTTCGGTGCGCATGACGGGGTTGCAGCCTTGATGCGGCTGCGCCTGGCCCGGCGCAGCCTGATCCTGCGGTTGGTGGGGTTGTCGTTGCTGCTATTGCTCATCGTGCAGGCGGCAGGGTTTGCCGTGGTGCGCGCCAGCATCGACCGCAATGCGCGCGCCCAGATCGCGCGGGCCCTGGACCTGGACGAAAACATCTGGCGCCGCCTGCTGGACCAAAACGCCGAACAGCTGCGCCAGGGATCTGCCCTCCTGGCGGCTGACTACGGGTTTCGCTCGGCGGTCAACTCTGGGGATGAGGAAACCATCCAGTCTGTGTTGGAGAACCATGGCAGCCGCATCGGCGCGGCCGTGACGGCGCTGTTGGGTACCGACCTGGAGCTGCGTGCGTTCAGCCTGTCCGACAGCATGGAGCAGTTCCCAGACACGCTCCGGCAGGTGGTGCCGCGCTTGGCACAGCAGCCCCAGGGTAGCCAGATCGTCGTGATGGACGGTGTGCCCTACCAGTTTGTGATGGTGCCTATGCGGGCGCCGGTGGTCATTGGCTGGGTGCTGATGGGTTTTCGCATCGACCAGTCGCGTGCCGACGAAATGCGGCAGCTCTTGTCGGTGCATGTGGCCCTGATGGTCAAGGCCCCGGGAGGGGCGATGACCCTGCCGGTCAGTACCTTGCCCGCGGATGCGCAGGCCTTGCTGCTGGGCAGCGGCGGCGCGGCGGGCGAGCTGCAGACGGCCGAGGGTACCTTGCTTGCGCGCTCCAGCCCGCTCGACAGCGTGGGTGGCGAGGTGTATTCGCTGTTGCTGCGGTCGGTGGATGAAGTGGTGGCACCTTACCGGCAGCTGGAGGTGCTGCTGGCCATCATCACCGTGGCGGGTGTGCTGCTGTTTGCGGTGGGCGCAGGCCTGGTGGCGCAACGGCTCACCACGCCCCTGCGCTCGCTGCTGGCGGCCACTCAGCGGCTGTCGCGCGGTGAATACGATGTACCGCTGGAACACACTGACCGCACCGACGAGATCGGCAACCTGGCCCGCTCTTTCGACCACATGCGCGTGGACATTGGCGCGCAGCAAACCGAGATCCGCCGCTTGGCCTACTGGGACCGCCTGACAGGCCTGCCCAACCGGGAGCGGTTTCGTGACGCCGTGGTGCAGGCCATTGCCGGCAGTGCCGTCCCCGCGCAGCCGCTCGCAGTTCTTACGCTGGACCTGGACCGATTCAAGCATGTCAATGATGTGCTGGGCTACGCATTTGGCGACCGCCTGCTGCAGGCTGTGGCCGAGCGCCTGCGTCTGCAGGTGCGTTCGCCCGACGACATGGTGGCGCGTCTCGGGGGTAACGAATTCGCCATCCTGCTGCAGCGCGCCGACGCCGCAGCCGCGCACGAGATTGCCCAGCGCATCAACCAGTCGTTTGTGGAGCCGCTGGCCTTTGAGGACCAGACGGTGGACCTGAGCGCGGGCATTGGTTTTGCCTGCTGGCCGGGCGATGCAGGTGACGCCGACACGCTGCTCAGCCGCTCTGAAATCGCCATGTATGCCGCCAAGCGCAAGCTCAGCGGGGCGTTGCAGTACGACGCGGCGTTTGATTCGTCCAGTGCGCAGACCCTGTCGCTGCTCACCGAACTGCGCCACGCCGTGGAGCACCACGAGCTGCGCCTGTACCTGCAACCCAAGGTGCCCTTGCATGGGCAGTCGGGCCTGGCGGCCGAGGCACTGGTGCGATGGCAGCACCCGCAGCGCGGACTGGTGCCGCCCATGCAGTTCATCCCGTTTGCCGAACAGACCGGCTTTGTGCGCCACCTCACGCTGTGGATTTTTGAAGAAGTGGCGCGCCTCCTGGCGGACCCGCGCACGCAGGGCCTGCCACTCAGGGTATCGGTCAACCTCTCCACCCGCGACCTGCTCGACCCCGAGCTGAGCAACCGGCTGGCCGACATCCTGGCGCGCCACGGGGTCGAGGCCAGTGCCTTTTGCCTGGAGATCACCGAAAGCGCCATCATGGACGACCCCCAGCGTGCCGAGGCCATGCTCAACCGCCTGTCCGAGCAGGGCTTCAAGCTGTCCATCGACGATTTTGGCACCGGCTATTCGTCGCTGGCCTACCTCAAGCGCCTGCCGGTCGATGAGCTCAAGATCGACAAGTCGTTTGTGATGGGCATGGAGACGGGCGAGGACGACGCGATGATCGTGCGCTCGACCATCGACCTGGCGCATAACCTCGGGCTCACGGTGGTGGCGGAAGGCGTGGAGACCGCCGCCATCCTGGAGCGCCTGCGCATCCTGGCCTGCGATGAGGCGCAGGGTTATCACATTGCGCGTCCCCTGCCGGTGGACGACTTTCTGGCCTGGCAGGCGCGCCAGGGTTAAGGCGACCCTGAACCAGTCTCCGCGACGCGCCGTGCGCAAGGGGCTTGTTCCGCGTTGCCTTGGGCTTTTTTTCTATTCTTTTCTGGCCCTCACGCCTCCTGATGCAGGGGTTTGTCGCCCCGCAGGCGAAAATACCCGCAATGTCTTCTTCCAGTTCCCGCCCGCCTGCCGGCCCCGCCGCAGCCCCCACTCCTCCGCCTGGTGGTGCTGCGTCTCCAGCCCCCGCACCCCGTCCGGTGCTGCGTCGCCCCGCCGTTGCGGCCAAGCCGGCGCCGCCGGCACCGTCCGCTGCCCGGCGTGGTCCGCCGTCCGAGCGGCCTTCTCGAACCCCGCCGCCCACGGGCTACCGCACATCGTCAGGCGCGCCCTA
Source organism: Acidovorax sp. GW835-FHT14G06 (assembly GCF_058793595.1). Classification (NCBI taxonomy): domain Bacteria; kingdom Pseudomonadati; phylum Pseudomonadota; class Betaproteobacteria; order Burkholderiales; family Comamonadaceae; genus Acidovorax; species Acidovorax sp. GW835-FHT14G06. The sequence goes on along the minus strand of NZ_JBXAGA010000005.1, from coordinate 327,451 downwards.
TGTCGCCCCGGTGCGCCAGGCGCCGCCCAAGCCAGTGCCTGCCACCAAAGCGGCGGGCACAGCGGGTATCTCCGGCACTTCCCGCCTGAACAAACGGATGGCCGAACTAGGAATGTGCTCGCGGCGCGAGGCCGACGACTGGATCGCCCAGGGCTGGGTCAAGGTCAATGGCGAAGTGGCGCCCATGGGACTGCAAGTCACGCCTCTGGATCGCATTGAGGTGGACAAGGTGGCGCAGGGCTTTCAGGAGCAGCGCGTCACCATCCTGCTGAACAAGCCCATAGGCTATGTGAGCGGCCAGGCCGAGGATGGTCACACGCCCGCCGTGGCGCTCATCAACCCCCGCACCCACTGGCGCGACGACCCCAGCCGCAACCGGTTCTCGCCGCCGCAACTGCGCGGCCTGGCGCCTTGCGGACGGCTGGATATCGACTCGGTGGGCCTGCTGGTGATGACCCAGGACGGCCGCGTGGCCCGGCAGATCATTGGCGAGGACTCCGAGATGGAAAAGGAGTACCTGGTGCGCGTGGTTTATCAGGCGCCGGGCCAGGCTGTGCCCCGCCACCCCAGCGAGCGCTCAGCGCCGCTGCAGGAAATTGACGAGCGTGATCCTGTCAGCACCAATGTGCAGGCGGTGTTTCCCAAAGAGTTGCTGGAACGGCTGCGCCATGGCCTGAGCCTGGACGGCGAGCCGCTCAAGCCCGCCAAGGTCGATTGGCAAAACCCCGAGCAGCTGCGTTTTGTGCTCACCGAGGGCAAAAAGCGCCAGATCCGCCGCATGTGCGAGCTGGTGGGGCTCAAGGTGGTAGGCCTCAAGCGCATCCGCATCGGCCGCGTGACCCTGGGCAACCTGCCGGTGGGCCAGTGGCGCTACCTGTCGCCCCACGAGCGGTTCTGAGCCCGCGGGCTACCGGCGCAACGCACGCGGCGCATTCATCGCATTGACTGAACGGAGCCCCCATGTCCCATTCGACACCGCCCTCTGGGCCTCCTGCTCCTGGTGGAAAGCGCCGCGTTGGCGCAGCGCCTGCTCCGGCCAGCCCGCTGCGCCAGTTGCGTGCGTCAGACCTGCGTGGTGTGGCCCGCCTAGCCACGCAGGCCACCACTGGCATCAGCCGGGTGGCTGAGGGGGTACACCAGTCAGTGCTGGGCACGCTGGGGCTGCCGGGCGGCGCACAGCCGGGCCGCACGCGGGGGCTGACCGGGCTGGTGTACCAAAGCATCCGAGGGGTAACGCAGCTGGTGGATGCGGGCCTGCAGGCCGGGCTGGCGCGGCTGGAGCCGTTTTTTGCTCCGTCCACGCCGGCCGGCGAGGTGCATTGGGAGCGCGAGGCGGTCGTTGCCGCACTCAACGGTGTGATGGGCGACCGCCTGCAGCGCGACGACAACCCGCTGTGCACGCAGATGGGCTGGTACCAGCAGGGACTGCCACTGGACCTGAGCGCGCTGGCCGCACCGGGCGCCGCCACGGGCAAACTCTTGGTGCTGGTGCATGGCCTGTGCATGAACGACCTGCAGTGGCTCCGCCACGGCCATGGCCATGGTGCCCATCTGGCCCAGGCCCTGGGCTATACCCCTGTGTACCTGCGCTACAACACGGGCCTGCACACCTCCACCAATGGGGCAGAGCTTTCGGCCCTGCTCGAAGCCCTGGTGGCCTCCTGGCCCGTACCGGTGACGGAGCTGTCCATCCTGGCCCACAGCATGGGCGGGCTGGTGGCGCGCAGCGCCTGCCACCATGCTGCCCAAGCGCCGGCAGGCGCCAGCGGCTGGCTGCCCCGGCTGCGCCACCTGGTCTTTCTGGGTACCCCGCACCACGGCGCACCGCTGGAGCGCGCGGGGCATTGGGTGGATGTGCTGCTGGGCAGCACCGCTTACTCGCGCCCCTTTGCACGCCTGGCCCAGCTGCGCAGCGCGGGCATCACCGACCTGCGCTACGGCCATGTGCTGGATACCGATTGGCAAGGGCGCGACCGCTTTCGCAAAAGTCCCGACCAGCGCACCCCGGTGCCGTTGCCCGCCGGAGTGGCTTGCCACGCGGTGGCGGCGACGCTGGCGGCGCGGCGCAGCCCGGTGGGCGAACGGCTGGTGGGGGACGGGTTGGTGCCCTTGCACAGTGCGCTGGGCATACATGATGATGCTGAACGGACGCTGGGCTTTGCCAAGGCCCAGCAGGCAGTGTTCTACCGCCTGGGGCACCTGGATCTGCTGGCGGATGCAGGCGTGGCCCGGCAGCTGCAGGGCTGGATGCAGGGCCGTTGATCTAGAGCCTGTTCAAAGTCTTTTTGGAGATTGCATTGGAGTGCAATCGGGAGGGGTGGATGCTTCGAATGCGCCGCATGGGCTCAAGCCCATTCAAGCAGCCGAGGCTTCCAATCGCCGATTTCACCCCAACCCTTCGGGCAAGTGCCTTGCCGGGCCGTCTGCGGCGTTGTGGCGTTTGTGGATAGCCGGGCTATCCACTGCACACCGCGCCTCGCATCCCATCCCGGCAAGGTACTTGTGCGACCTCAAAAAGACTTTGAACAGGCTCTAAGAGTACCCGAGCGGCCTGCTTTTTGACGCAGGCGGTGCTTGTCAGGTGCTGGGGCGCGGCTACCATGTCGCGGTGCGCTACGTAACAAGGAGAATTTAGTGAGTGATGCGAAATACCGCCTGGTGACCCGCAGTGACTTTGACGGCCTGGTCTGCGCGGTGCTGCTCAATGAGCTGAACCTGATTGACGAGATCACCTTCGTCCACCCCAAGGACATGCAGGACGGCAAGGTGCCGATCACGGACCGGGACATCACCACCAACCTGCCCTATGTGCCGGGAGCCCATCTGGTGTTTGACCACCACGAGTCTGAAACCATCCGCAATTCGGGCCGCCGCGACGAGAACCACATCATCGAAGCCCATGCCCCGTCGGCCGCGCGCGTGGTGTACAACTACTACGGCGGCAAGGCCGCGTTTCCACGCATCACCGATGAGATGATGGCTGCCGTGGATCAGGCCGACTCGGCGCAGTATTCGCGCGACGACATCCTCAACCCCCAGGGCTGGGTGCTGCTGAACTACCTCATGGACTCGCGCACGGGCCTGGGGCGCTTTCGGGAGTTCCGCATCAGTAACTACGCGCTGATGATGGACCTGATCCAGTACTGTCGCGACCACACCATCGACGAGATCCTGGCGCTGCCCGATGTGCAGGAGCGAGTGCAGCTTTACCGCGAACACGCCCCCAAGGCCCAGGAGCAACTGCAGCGCTGCGCCATCCGCATCGGCAAGCTGGTCGTGCTCGATCTGCGCGAGGAGGACACCATCTGGGCCACCAACCGTTTCATGATCTACGCGCTGTTCCCTGACTGCAACATCTCCATCCACGTGATGTGGGGGTTGCAAAAACAGAACACGGTGCTGGCCACCGGCAAGTCCATCCTGGACCGCAGCAGCCAGGTGCACATCGGCAACCTCATGCTGGAGTTTGGGGGCGGTGGGCATGCGGCAGCGGGCACCTGCCAGGTGGCCAACGACAAGGCCGACCAGATCCTGCAGACGCTGGTGCAGCGCATCACGATCGAAGGTTGACCAGCAAAGCGACAGGGGGCGGGCGGCAAGGCCGTGCATGCCGCCCCTTCGCAGTCAGTCGTCGCTCAGCAGCGCGCGGTAGATGGCGGCACCCAGCAGTGCGCCTGCAATGGGCGCGGCCCAGAAGACCCACAATTCCGACAGCGCATAGGCTGGGCCAAATAGCGCCGGACCGGTGCTGCGGGCCGGGTTGACCGAGGTGTTGGTCACCGGGATGGAGATCAGGTGGATGAGCGTGAGGCACATGCCGATGGCCAGCCCGCCAAAGCCGCTGGCCGCGCGTTTGGCCGTGGCGCCCAGGATCACGATGAGGAAGATGGCTGTCAGCACGACCTCCGTCACCACGGCGGCCATCAGCCCATAGCCGCCGGGGGAGTGTTCGCCATAGCCGTTGGTGGCAAAGCCCCCGATGTCTGCGCCCGGCCTGCCTGTGGCAATGAGGTACAGCACGGCCGCTGCAGCAATGGCGCCCAGCAGCTGGGCCACTACGTAGCCGGGCAGCTCCGACGCCTTGAACCGGCCCCCCAGCGCCAGCCCTATCGACACGGCAGGGTTGAAATGCCCGCCCGAGATCGGCCCCAGCGCATAGGCCCCGGTCAGCACCGTGAGGCCAAAGGCCAGGGACACGCCAACAAAACCGATACCCAGCTGCGGGAAAGCGGCGGCCAGCACGGCACTGCCGCAACCACCAAATGTCAGCCAGAACGTGCCGAGGAACTCGGCGGACCATTTTTTCAGGGATGTGGGCATGGCGAGAGGGCTCCGGAGGAAAAGTGGGCAGAGGATGGGAAGGCGGCCTCGCACCGAGCGCCTTTGGTGGTGTGCATCTTATGGGGCCTAAAGGACAGAAATTGCTGTCAAATGCCTGCAAATTGTCAACAAACTTCAGCGCCGAAATGGCTATGGGGATGGCTTTGGTGCGGGCCGCGAGTGGTGAGAGGCGTGCGCCGCACAGTGCAACCCTTGAAATCACCGAGTCCGCCCCGAGGTGAACTCGCGCGAATGCATTTCCTGGCCTCCTGGGCGTGAAACGCGTTCTCTCTGCACCTTACACAGCAACCTTCAAGACACCATGAGTACAAAACAAACCCTGTCTTTCCAGGCCGAAGTAGCGCAACTGCTGCACCTGGTCACCCATTCGCTGTATTCCAACCAGGAAATCTTCCTGCGCGAGCTGATCTCCAACGCGTCGGACGCCTGTGACAAGCTGCGCTTTGAGGCGCTGGACAAGCCCGCCCTCTACGAGGACGCGCCCAACCTTGAAGTGCGCGTGACCTTCGACAAAGATGCCAAGACGCTGACCATCACCGACAACGGCATCGGCATGAGCCAGCAGGAGGCCATCGACCACCTGGGCACCATCGCCAAGAGCGGCACCAAGGACTTCATGGGCAAGCTCAGCGGCGACCAGAAGGCGGATGCCCAGCTCATCGGCCAATTCGGCGTGGGCTTCTACTCGGGCTTCATCGTGGCCGACAAGATCACGGTCGAGTCGCGCCGTGCGGGCGTCAACGCTGAAGAAGGCGTGCGCTGGATCAGCGGTGGCACGGGCGACTTTGAGGTGGAGACCATCAGCCGCGCCGCACGCGGCACCAGCATCATCCTGCACCTGCGCGACGACGCCGAGGAATACCTCAACGCCTGGAAGCTCAAGCAGGTCATCGCCAAGTACTCTGACCACATCAGCCTACCCATCCTGATGGAAAAGGAAGAGTGGAAAGACGGCGAGCTGATCAATCCACCGGACGAAAACGGCGGTCGCCAGCCCGGCGGCATGGTCAAGACCGGCGAGTGGGAAACCATCAACAAGGCCAGCGCCCTGTGGACCCGCCCCAAGAAGGACATCACCGAAGAACAGTACGCCGAGTTCTACAAGGCCATCAGCCACGACCACGAAGCCCCGCTGACCTGGGCGCACAACCGCGTGGAAGGCAACACCGAGTACACGCAGCTCTTGTACATCCCCGCCAAGGCCCCGTTTGACCTGTGGAACCGCGACAAGAAGGCCGGCGTGAAGCTGTACGTCAAGCGCGTGTTCATCATGGACGACGCCGAGGCGCTGATGCCCACCTACCTGCGGTTTGTGAAGGGGGTGATCGACTCGGCCGACTTGCCGCTGAACGTGAGCCGCGAGCTGCTGCAAGAAAGCCGCGACGTGCGCGCCATCCGCGAGGGCTCTACCAAGCGCGTGCTCTCCATGCTGGAGGACCTGGCCAAACACGACAAGCATGACACCGGCGCCAATGCCGACGGCGTGACCGATGTGGTGGATGCCGACGACAAGGCCAAGCAAGGCAAGTACACCGCCTTCTACAGCGAGTTTGGCGCCGTACTGAAAGAAGGCCTGGGCGAAGACTTCGGCAATCGCGAACGCCTGGCCAAGCTACTGCGTTTTGCATCCACCACCAGCGACGCCGTGACGGTCGGTTTTGCCGACTACAAGGCCCGCATGAAGGACGGCCAGGAGGCGATTTACTACATCACCGCCGACACCCTGGCCGCCGCCAAGAACAGCCCGCAGCTCGAAGTCTTCAAGAAGAAGGGTATCGAAGTGCTCTTGATGACCGACCGCGTGGACGAGTGGGCACTGAACTACCTGCACGAGTTTGACGGCACCCCACTGCAAAGCGTGGCCAAGGGCGCTGTGGACCTGGGCACGCTGCAGGACGAGGCGGAGAAGAAGGCCGCCGAAGAGGCCGCCGAAGCCTTCAAGCCCGTGCTGGCCAAGCTCAAGGAAGCGCTCAAGGACAAGGCCGAAGATGTGCGCGTGACCACGCGCCTCGTCGATTCCCCCGCTTGCCTGGTGGTGCAGGACGACGGCATGAGCACGCAGCTGGCCCGCATGCTCAAGCAGGCCGGACAGCAGGCGCCCGCGACCAAGCCCGTGCTGGAAGTGAATGCCGACCACGCGCTGGTCAAGAAGCTGGACGGCAGCGTGCACTTCCACGACCTGGCGCACATCCTGTTCGATCAAGCCTTGCTGGCCGAAGGCGGCTTGCCCGAAGACCCCGCAGCTTATGTGAAGCGCGTGAACGCCTTGCTTGTTTGACCCTGGATGTTTTGCAGGTAAAACGGCAGCAGGCGCTAGTGTCATAAGCGCTGGCTGCTACCAAATTTAAACCCCGGTGGTGCCAGGCACTACCGGGGTTTTTTGTTACGAACGGAGTGTGGCGTGTGCTGCTGCTGGGCTTTCAGGCCCTGGTGGCGAGGGTGATGGGAGGCCGGGCACCCCGTGGCCCGTCAATCCTGGGGCTCTGCCAGCTCCAGGATGCGTGCATGCGTCTGGTTGCGCTCCGCCGGGTCTGCATCGATCAGCCCCTTGAGCGCGCCGTCGGGCAACAGCATGCCTTTGCGCCGATCGGCCTTGACCGGCATGTTGCGCCAGCCCGACAGCACCAGCCAGTCCCACAATTCAGCGGGCACAGGGTGCGTGACCAGCATCTTCACCGGCCCCCGCACGATGAACACTCCCACTGCAGGCCGCGCTCCTACAGGCGCTGGCCGACGCGGTTGGCGGATTGATAGGGCGTTGCGGATCCAGTCTTTCATGGGGTGCACTGCATACGGTGGGATGCCTTGCAGCATAGCCCAGCGTCGCCCGCAATGCCATCAGCTTGTTGCCAGTTGCGGCTGGAGATCGCTGCGCTCAGGTAGTGGTTCGGTAGCGGGTGCTGCGCTTCCATTCTTCTGCGGTAGCGACACCGCATCCAGCCTGTACCCCACCCCATACACCGCAGTGATCGTGTAGCCGTTGGCCTCCGTCAACTCCAGCTTGCTGCGCAGCCGCGACATGTGGGTGTCCAGGGAGCGCGAGGGGGTGTCGGTGGCGTCGCCCCATACCGCTTCGCGCAGGTGTGAGCGGGAAAGCAGGCGGCCCGCGTTGCGGAACAGGAACAGCGCGAGTTCGTATTCACGGTGCTTGAGCCCGATGGCTTGGTCGTGGATGCGCAGGGTGCGTTGTTCCGCGTCAAAGCGGTATGCGCCAAATTCCAGCCGGGCACCCATGGACTGGGGAAAGGCGCGGCGCAGCAGGGCGGTGGCGCGGGCCACCAGTTCGCCCATGCGCAGGGGTTTGCTCATGACGTCGTCCGCACCGCGAGACAGGGCCTCGACCACATCCCGTTCATCGCTGCAGCGGGTGATGAACAGGATGGGCGGTTGCATGCTGTGGGTGCTGCGCACGGTCTGTACCACGTCGGTGCCCTCCATGTCGGGCAGGTGCCAGTCCACGATCAGCAGGTCGAAGGTGTCGTTGCGCAGCGCCTCCAGCAGGCTGGTGCCGTCGGCAAAGGTGTGGCACACATGCTGGTGGCATTCCAGGGTGCCCTTGATCTGCTCCAGCAGGAGAAGGTCGTCGTCAAGGACTGCGATGCGCATGATGGTGGGCTCTGGGGGTTGGCACCCCGTTGGAATCAACAAAACACCCCCCGATGGGGAGCGCTTTGATGTTGCCCCACATCTGCCTGCTGTGCGCGCAGGTTGACAATCGTTTGCAATGGCCGGGCCCCGCCCGGTCGCGCCTTTTCAGGCCACCAGCGGTTCTTCCTCCATCGCCTCGATCTGCTCGATCAGCATGTCCACCTGCCCGCGCCAGTAGTCGCTGGTGCCAAACCACGGAAAGTTCACCGGGAAGATCGGGTCCTGCCAGCGGCGCGCGAGCCAGGCGCTGTAGTGGATGAGGCGCAGCGTGCGCAGCGGCTCGATGAGCGCCAGCTCGCGGCGGTCAAAACTGCGGAACTGCTCGTAGCCGTCAATCAGCGCGCCGAGCTGGTGGGTGCGCTGGCGCCGGTCGCCCGACAGCAGCATCCACAGGTCCTGCACGGCCGGGCCCATGCGCGCGTCGTCCAGGTCCACAAAGTGCGGGCCGCCGCGGCCCCATTCGTCGAGCGGCGTCCACAGGATGTTGCCGGGGTGGCAGTCTCCATGCAGACGGATGGGGGTGGCGTCTTTCAAGCCAAATCGACCTGTGGCGCTACTACTATCTGCGTGAGCAGCTATCAAATCGAGAGCTTTGTCGCACTGGGCCTTCCAGGTGGCCTGCATGTCGAGCGGAATGATTTCGTTCGAGAGCAGCCAGTCGCGCGATGCGGTGCCAAAGGTCTCCAGGTCCAGCAGTGGCCGGTGCACAAAGGGCTGGGCCGCGCCCACGGTATGAATCCGTGCCAGAAAGCGGCCTATCCATTCGAGCACCTCAAAGTCGTCCAGCTCGGGCTGGCGTCCGCCGCGCCAGGGGCTGACGGAAAACGCAAAACCGTCGTGCTGGTGCAGGGTGGCGCCGTTCAGCACCATCGGGCCCACGGCGGGCACTTCGGCGGCCATCAGCTCCGCGGCAAAGGCGTGCTCTTCAAGGATCTGCGTCTCGCTCCAGCGGCCCGGGCGGTAGAACTTGGCCACCACGCGCTCACCGTCTTCCAGCGTGACCTGGTACACCCGGTTTTCGTACGACGACAGGGCCATGAGGCGGCCATCGCCATACAGGCCCACGCCGGCCAGCGCGTCCAGCACATGGTCGGGGGTGAGGCGGGCGTAGGGGTGCTGGTCGTTGGGAGCGTTGGCGGCGGTATCGGGGAGCAATGGGGTCATGCCCCATTGTCGCCGCCTGCCCTACCGTCGCTTGCGCGGGGGGCCGTCAGCGCGGCAACATCGTGGCGATATGCCCCGCGCGTGGGTCACCGCTGCCCGCCAGCACGCTGGCGAACAGGGTTTGCGTGGCCTCGGGGCCCGTGTGGTGCTGCACCACCAGCCAGGGCTGCGGCCCCGACGAGACGGCGGCGCTGAACTGGTCCCAGGCCGTCACCAGGCGGTCGTTCAGGCCCTGCGCACCCCAGTCGGCGTGGCGCTTCTTGACCTGGGCGGGGGCGAAGAACATCACCGGGCGCGGGCCGGGCAACTGGCCTGCGCCGCCCAGGTCCTGCACATGGCTGGCGCCCACCGAGCAGCTGTAGGCCAGGCCCGTGAAGTGGGCATGGATGCGCTGGCGCAGGCCCACGCTGCCCGCAAAGTCGATGTAGACGCTGGGTGTGGCGCCATCGATCTGGTCCAGTGTGTCGTAGGTGACCACGCGGCTGTAGCAGCCCAGGCTTTCGCAAAACGCCACATTGCCGGGCGAGGTGAGGCCAATGACCTCGATGCCCTCCCGCTGTGCAAGCTGGAAGGCGGTGCCGTAGGCCGTTTTGCTCGACGCGCTGGACAGCAGCATGCGCCGGGCGCCAAAGAACTGCTGGTCGGCCAGAAAGTCGTCGATGAGCCACGAGGTGATGAACAGCGGCCGCAGCAGGGCCTGCACGTCTTCGTTGTCAGCGCGGTACAGCCCATCGGTGCTGGTGCGCAGGTAGTGGTTGTAGACCGCATGCAGGCCCGCGCGGTGCGGGGCGCCGTCGCTGAAGCCCGTGGGGTTGACCCGCTGGGGCGACAGCACGGCCTGACTGGCCATGGGCCAGTAGCCATACAGCCGCTCGCCCACGGCCACGGCCGGGTGCAGCGACTGCACCACGGTGCCGAAGCCCCACACGGGCACGATGCCCCAGCCGGCCTCGCCGGTGGGGAAGAACTGCCAGTAGTTCAGCATGTCGCCCAGCGCGGCATAGGTGATGTTGTTGGCCGTGAGGGCAAAGGACTCGACCCGCACGCGGACCTGGCCCTCGGCCAGCGGGGTGTCGTCGGTGGTCAACAGGCGGGTGGTGGCCAGCTGGTCCTGGCGCACGAGAAGGGTGGTGGTGCTCATGCCGCGACGCTAAACCAAAGCGGGTCCGCGCTCAAGCGGCGCGCGCCGCCTGGGCGACAGGTGCGGGGCGTGGCGGTGCGCCGGAGTGCCGGAATGCTGACGGGCTCAGTCCTCCGTGGGCTGGGCCAGTTGCTCGAAAGGCAGCGCCTGCTTGACCAGGATGACGGTGCAGGGCGCATCGCGCGCCACGCGCATGGGCACCGTGGCAAAAAAGCGCTGGGTTTGCAGCCCGTGGGTGGCGGCGCCTAGGATCATCATGCTCACGTGGTTGCTGGCCGCGTAGCGCACCAGCGCCTGGGCCACGTCGCCCGCTTCGAGCACGTGGTAGCTCACGGCATGTCCGGTCAGGTCCAGCCCCTGGGCCCACTGGCGCAGGCGCGCCATGTGCTGGCGGTGCAGCGTGGTTTCGCTGCGCTCGCTGTCGCTGGTGCTGCTGGCGCCGGGCGACACCACCGTCACGCAGGCAAGCCGCGCGCCGGGGCGTATGCCCAGGGAGCGTGCCACCGCCTGGCGCAGCGAATACAGCGTGGCGTCCGTCACGTCGGCATGTGGCACGGCCACCATGAGGATGGGCGTGTCCTCGATCTGCTGCGAGGGCAGGGGGCTGGGCGTGTAGTGCATGCCCGCAGCACGCAGCCAGCGGCGCACATGCGTGCGCAGTGGTGTGCGCTCCGTGCGTTCGCCGCGTTCGGTAACCAGCACCTGTTCGGGGTTGGACAGGTCGAAGGCCAGGTGTGCTGCCGATGGGTAGCGGCTCGCGGCCTCGGGCTCTAGGCAGCGCAGGATGACCTCCTGCAGCCAGGGCGGGATGTCGGCTCGGTGCTTGCGCGGCGGCGCGGGCGTCATCCACAGGCGCTGGCGCATGCCGCCGCTGGTGGCGGGTGCGCCAAAGGGCAGCTCGCCCGTGGCCAACTCGTACAGCATCACGCCGATGGCGAAGATGTCACTGCGTGGGTCGCCGCGCACCCCCACCACCTGCTCCGGCGCAATCCAGGCGGGCGAGCCCACGGCCTGGCGCATTTCCTCGGCCAGCAGGTCGGGGTAGTGCGCGTGGCACGACAGGCCAAAGTCCAGCAGCACGGCCGTGCCATCGGCCTTGATGAGCACGTTGGCGGGCTTGAGGTCCAGGTGGCACACGTTCTGCTGGTGCAGGCTGTGCGCGGCGTGCGCCGTGGCCGCGCCCAGGCGGGCTATTGTGGCGATGTCGCAGCGCCCGGGCACATCCAGCCAGTGCTGCAGCGTCTGGCCGGGGATGTATTCCATGACCAGATAGGGCAGCCGCACCAGGTCGCCTGCCGCCACAAAACGCGGCACATGCGGGCCGCTGAGCACGGGCAGGATCTGCAGCTCCACTTCGAAGCTCACGATGTTCTCGGCCCCGTCACCCGCCGTCATGCGCGGGATCTTCATCGCCATGGCAAAGCCGGGGCTGCGGTCGGCCTGCGCGTATTCCACGGCGTAGATGTGGGCCATGCCGCCCGCGTGGATGCAGTCCATCACGCGGAAGCCGTCGATCTCGGTGCCGGGTTCGAGCAGTTTCATTGACCATGCTCCAGCCTGTCGGCATAGAACGCGGGCAGGCCTGCCGCGCGGATGGCGGCTGCGGCGGCCAGGTGGTCATACGGCACGCGGTGGAAGGTGATCTGCCTGGCGGTGTCGTCGAACAGTGCGTACATGGCGCGTGCATCGCCGTCGCGCGGCTGGCCCACCGAGCCCACGATGCCCAGCCACTGGCGGTGTGTCGGCACGGGAACCGGCACGCCGGGCTCGGGCGCAAAACGCATCAGCTTGGCCGTGGGTGTGAGGAAGTACAGCACCTGCTCGTGCACATGGCCGCAGAACACGTAGCGGATGGCGGGGTCGATGCCTTGCGCGGCGGTCATGCTGCGCTCGGCGGCGTTGGAGTCCTCCACATACCGCCACTGCGCGGGCATGTCGGCACTGGCGTGCACTAGCAAGGCGCTGCTGCCCAGCCGTGCCGTGAGCGGCAGCGACTGCAAAAAGGCGATGTGGCTGTTGCCGAGCTGGTCGTGCGTCCACTGCGCTCCCAGCTCGCTGCGGTTGCGTGGGTTGGCGGGGGGGGCCAGAGCCATGGCGTCGTGGTTGCCCAGCACGCACAGGGCGCCTTGCTGAGCCAGGTCACGCACCTGCTCCACCACCGCCACGGGCTCGCCGCCGTAGCCCACCAGATCACCCAGCAGTGCAAATTGTTCGGCGCCCTGGGCGCGGGCGTGTTGCAGGCAGGCGTCCAGGGCCTGGCGGTTGGCGTGGATGTCGGACAGCAGGGCGATTTTCATGGGGTTGTCTCCAGCCCCATCATCGCGCGCATGGCTGAATGCCAGCTTGCAGTCAGTAGCGTTTGCCCGGGTTCAAAAAAATAGCTGCTACCGCCCGTCTATAGGGCGGTGGCAGCTATGAATTTGATAGCTCAGAGGCTGTGCTGTGCGGCGGGTTTTTTGTCCAGCGCCAGCACCAGGCCCAGCGCGATGATCGCGGGCAGCGCCTGGCTGAAGAAGATCTTGGGCGCTGCGGTGGCGGCGCCAAACACCCCGGCCACGATCACACAGGCCAGGAAGAAAATCTTGAACACCCGGTTGCCGGTGAACAGCCCCCAGAACAGGCCCGCCGCCAGAAACCCGTTGTACAGCCCCTGGTTGGCCGCCAGCGTGGTGGTGGCGTCGGCCAGCTCCTGGGTCAGGTTGAAGGTCTTCATGCCCAGGGGCTTGTTCCAGAAGAACATTTCGAGCACGAGGATGTACACATGCTCGATGGCCACCAGGGCCACCGCGATGCGGGGAAGCAGCTGGCGGCCCATCGCTTAGACGATCGTGATGGTCACGTCGATGTTGCCGCGCGTAGCGTTGGAGTAGGGGCAGACCTGGTGGGCTGCGTCTACCAGCTTCTGGGCCGTGGCCTTGTCCAGGCCGGGCAGGCTGATGGCCAGGCGGGCAGCGATGCCGTAGGCGTTCGGGATGGGGCCCAGGTCCACTTCGGCGTCGATGGACACATCCTGGGGCACGGGGATGCCGATCTTGCCACCCACAGCCTTCATCGCGCCGATGAAGCAGGCTGCGTAGCCGGAGGCAAACAGCTGCTCGGGGTTGGTGCCGGTGCCGGACGTACCAGGCGAGGACAGCTTGACGTCCAGGCGGCCGTCATCGGTCTTGGCGGCGCCATCGCGGCCACCGGTCACGTGCGACTTGGCGGTGTACAGGACTTTTTCGAGTGTGGTCATGGTGTCTTCCTTGCGGTTGTTGCCCACTGGCGGGCGGTGGAGGGAATCGGTGTTTGCGTTGTCTGCAGGCCGTCAGCGTTGCTCGCTGAGCCGGTCTCGCAGCTGCTTGAGTTCGGTGGTCAAGGTGGTCAGCTCGGCAATCGAGCACTGGCTGCTTTGCAGCACGCACGGTGGAATGGCTTCGGCCTGGTTGCGCAGCGCGCGGCCTTGTGACGTGAGGGTGATGCGCACGCGGCGCTCGTCCTGCACATCGCGCAACCGGGCAATGTGGCCCTGCGCCTCCAGGCGCTTGAGCAACGGCGTGAGCGTGCCGGAGTCGAGGAACAGGCGCTCGCCCAGCTCGGAGACGGTCACGCCATCCTGTTCCCACAGCACCAGCATCACGAGGTACTGGGGGTAGGTCAGGCCGATCTGGTCGAGCAGGGGCTTGTAGAGCTTCGTCATCGCCAGCGAGGCGGAATACAGCGCAAAGCAGACCTGGTTGTCCAGCCGCAGGATGGCGGGGCTGGGGGTGTGGGGTGTGCTGTGGCTGGGCATGGAGTGAATTGTGGTGGTAAATTAAATTGTGCGCAATTGAATTGTGAAAAACTTTGTTAATGGATGGGATTGTGTGGGTGGGGGAGCGGCGCCGCGCCATCGGTGCTATCCGCGCGTCCCGCTTGCGCAGGCGGGGGCGCTGTGCCCCCTTCACCCTCGGGAAATTGCTATCAATAGCAGAGCTGCTAGCGCATTATTCATATGCGCTAGCGGCCGATTTGGCTTGAAATTTGGCATGTCGTGGTTCGGGCGACGACGAGCCACCAGGCCCTCAGCGCCCGCTGAACTGCGCGGGCCGCCGCTCGACAAACGCGCGCACGCCCTCGGCTGCGTCCTCGCTGTTGGCCAGCTCCTTTTGCACCGGGATGAAATCTGCCACCGCAGCGGCCTGGCCCTGCTCAATCGCCTTGAGCACATTGAGCCGCGTGGCCACTACCGCCAGCGGCGCCTGGATGGCGATGCGCTGGGCGATGGCCAGGGCTTCGTCCAGTTCCTGGCCTGCAGGCACCACCTTTTGCACAAAGTTCAGGCGGTACGCCTCGGCGCTGCCGAACTCATCGGCGGTCAGCAGGTGCAGCAGGGCATTGCCGGTGCCCGCGCGCTAGGCCATGCGCAGCGTGGCGCCGCCCGTGGCCATGATGCCGCGCTGCACCTCCATCTGCGAAAAGCGGCAGTTATCGGCCGCCACCACGATGTCGGCACCCAACATCAGCTCGATGCCCACGGTGAAGCAGATGCCCTTGACCGCCACCACCATCGGCTTGGTGCGTCGGCGGTAGCCGGGCAGGCCGTAGTCGTGGGGCTCCACCAGGCCTTCGGGGATGGCTTTTTCGCCGCGCTGCATGTAGGCGCTCACGGCGGGCAGGTCCAGCCCTGCCGTGAAATGGTCGCCCATGGCGTGCAGCACACCAACACGCAGGTCGGGGTCGTCATCAAGCCGGGTGTAAGCCTCGGCCAGCTGGCGGAACATGGGAGGCGTCCAGCCGTTGCGCTTGGCCGGGCGGTTGATGCCGATCAGCAAGACATGGCCGAGCACCAGGGTGTCAATGCAGCCCTCGGGCGGGGGCGTGTTGGACGTGAAGGTGGGCATGGTGTTGTGTCTCCTTGCCCATGATTGAAAACGTATCCAGTCGTGCACGCCGTCTCAAGCGGGACAGCACATGCGTGCAGGTCTTCCATGCGTCGGCGGCCTCAACCACCGGCGCAGCGCCCTGCCAGTGCCCCCGCGCAAGAGCCGCCCCGTCGCGCTGGGGGCGTCCCCCTCGGGGGGAAGGCGCGAAGCGCCTCAGGGGGATCAATAGCTATACACGCCCTGGCCCGTCTTGCGGCCCAGGCGGCCCGCCGCCACCATTTCCTTGAGCAGCGGACAGGGGCGGTATTTGCTGTCGCCAAACTCGGTCAGATACACATCCATCACCGCCAGGCACACATCCAGGCCGATCATGTCCGCCAGCGCCAGTGGGCCGATGGGCTGGTTGCAGCCCAGCTTCATGCCCGCGTCGATGTCCTCGGGTGTGGCCAGGCCTTCCGCCAGCACGAAGAAGGCCTCGTTGATCATGGGCACCAGGATGCGGTTGACCACAAAGCCGGGCGCGTTCTTCACGGTGATGGGGCTCTTGCCCAGAGCCTCGGCCAGCGCCTTCACGGCGTCGTGTGTGGCGTCGCTGGTCTGCAGGCCACGGATGATCTCCACCAGCGCCATCATGGGCACGGGGTTGAAGAAGTGCATTCCGATGAAGCGGTCGGCACGGCTGGTGGCGGCGGCCAGCTTGGTGATGGAGATGGACGAGGTGTTCGATGCAATCAGCACCTCGGGCGCCACGATGGCATCCACCTGCTTCAGGATCTTGAGCTTGAGTTCGTAGTTTTCGGTGGCAGCCTCGATCACGAGCTGCGCAGCCTTCAGGTCGTCGTAGCTGGTAGAGGTCTTGATGCGCGCCAGGGCCGCAGCCTTGTCGGCTTCCGTGATCTTTTCCTTCTTGATCAGGCGGTCCAGGCTGCCGGCCACAGTGGCCAAGCCTTTTTGCACTGCAGCATCCGAGATATCGACCATCACCACGTTGATGCCCGACACTGCGCAAGCCTGTGCAATGCCGTTGCCCATGGTGCCTGCGCCGATGATGCCTACGGTCTGAATCGTCATATAGAGAGCCCTCTTCAAAGTGAAACGGATGGGCAGAATGGTAAGGCGAATCGCACGACCGTTCGGTTATCGTGATCCAGCGCGGCTCACAAAACTCTTCGGGCGTCATTTCCGCGACTTGTCGTACTACCCGTACGGCCTGTACTGCGTATGGCGCAGCGCCGGGCCAGAACCACTTGGCTGAGTTTTGTGAACCGAGCTTCCCCCTACATACCAACCCGCCACACAGCATGGCGGAGGAGACAAGACAACATGTTCGACTACATCGTCATTGGCGGCGGCTCTGCAGGCTCCGTACTGGCTGGCCGCCTGACCGAAGACCCCGCCGTGCGCGTCTGCCTGCTGGAGGCGGGGCCTGCCGACAAGAGCGTGCTCATCCACTGCCCGGCTGGGCTGGCCGCGATGGCCAAGTTTGAGCTCAATGGCTGGGGCTTCAACACCACGCCGCAGACCGCGCTCAACAACCGGCGCGGCTACCAGCCACGCGGCAAGGTGCTCGGCGGGTCCAGCTCCATCAACGCCATGGTGTACGTCCGGGGCCAGCATGCCGACTACGACCACTGGGCTGCGCAGGGCAATCCGGGCTGGGGCTGGGAGGATGTGAAGCCTTACTTTGTGCGTGCCGAGAACAACGAGCGCGGCGCTAACGAATGGCACGGCCAGGGCGGCCCCTTCAACGTTGCGGACCTGCGCGCGCCCAACCGGTTCAGCCAGTATTTCACCGATGCGGGTGTGCAGGCCGGACACCCACACAACACCGACTTCAATGGTGCCACCCAAGAGGGCGTAGGCCTGTACCAGGTCACGCACAAAAACGGCGAGCGGCACAGCGCAGCCAAGGGCTATCTCACGCCGCACCTTGCGCGGCCCAACTTGCAGGTCGTCACCGGTGCGCATGCCACGCGAATCCTGTTTGATGGCAAACGTGCCGTGGGCGTGGAGTACCGCCAGGGCGGCACGCTGCACCAGGTGAAAGCGAGCCGCGAGGTGCTGCTGAGCGCGGGGGCGCTGCTGTCGCCGCAGCTGCTGATGTTGTCGGGCGTAGGGCCTGGTGCCCAACTGCAGCAACACGGCATCCAGGTGCTGCACGACCTGCCGGGCGTGGGCCAGCACTTGCACGACCACCCTGACGTGGTGCAGGTGATGGACGCACCCGAGCTCAAGGACCTGTTCGGTCTGTCGCTGTCGGGCATGGCGCAGACGCTGCGCGGCATTGCCGAATGGCGCAAGCACCGCACGGGCATGTTGACCACGAACTTTGCCGAGGCCGGAGGCTTCATCAAGAGCGACCCGTCCGAGCCTGCGCCCGACCTGCAGCTGCACTTTGTGATTGGCAAGCTGGTGGACCACGGGCGCAAGACGGTGTTTGGCCATGGCTACTCGGCCCACGTGTGCCTGCTGCAGCCCAAGAGCCGGGGTTCGGTCACTCTGGCAAGCCGTGACCCCATGGCCCTGCCGTTGGTGGACCCGAACTTCCTCGCGGACCCGGATGACATGGTGCGCATGGTGCGCGGCTTTCAGCGCACGCGCGAGATTCTGGCGCAGCCCGCGCTGGCGAAGTTCGGTGCCAAGGAGCTGGCAGCCTCGGCCAACGCGCGTACCCCTGCCGAGATCGAGCAGTTCATCCGTCAGTACGCCGACACCATCTATCACCCTGTGGGCAGCTGTCGCATGGGCCCTGGGCCTCTGGATGTGGTGGATGCACAGCTGCGTGTGCACGGCCTGGCGGGCCTGCGCGTGGTGGACGCGTCCATCATGCCGCGCATCGTGAGCGGCAACACCAACGCGCCGACGGTGATGATTGCGGAAAAAGCAGTGGACCTGCTGCGCGCCGCTGTGTGAACGATTTCACGTTTAGCGCGCAGAACGCGATTTTTAAGGTTTGTAGAGGGTCTGTTTAAGGAGTTTTTAACAGGCAAAAGCGCGGCGAATTTCTAGACTTCTTTGCATGGAAACGGGTGCATGGTGCACCCGGCCCGGCGCCAGAAAACAGGCGCTGAAAGAGCCCACCGGGGCCATGAAAGAACGTGATGAAGATTGATGCCCGCGAAATTGCCGCACTGACACAAGCCCAACCTGCCGCCCCCCGCATGGACATGTATGCCAGCATCCACAAGGCGCTGCGTGCCTTCATGGCCGACACGCTGCTGGGCCTGGGCCGCATGGATGTGGATGATGACCTGGAGTTCGCTCATACCTGCGACCGCGTGATGCAACTGCTGGACCTGTGCCGCGCCCACCTGCATCACGAGAACCAGTTTGTGCACGCCGCCATGGAGGCGCGCCTGCCTGGCTCCAGCCAGTCCATCGCTGGTGAACATGTGGAGCATGAGCAGGCCATCGCCGCATTGGCAGGTGGTGTGAACCACCTGATGGCCTGTGCCAAGCCCGCACGCCCCGCCGCCACCCAGGCCCTGTACCGCCAGCTGGCGCTGTTTGTGGCGCACAACTTCGAGCACATGCACGAGGAAGAGACCGCACACAACCGAGTTCTGTGGCAGTGCTACACCGACGCGGAACTGGCGGGCGTGCACGATGCGCTGGTGGCCTCGATCCCGCCGCAGGAAATGATGGTGGTGGCCCGCTGGATGGTGCCGTACATGTCACCGGCAGAGCGCACCGCCATGTTGTCGGACATGCAGCAACACGCCCCAGCCCCCGTGCTGGCGGCTGTGCTGGCGCAGGTGCAGCCGCATCTCACGCAGCCCGAGTGGACCAAGCTCATGCGCAGCCTGGGGCTGCCGGTGGTGCCGGGTCTGGTGCACTGAGAAGGTGTGAACAAACCCGCCATGCCCGCTCATCCCGCCAAAACACACCCGTTCGTCGTTACAAATGCTCGCCATAGCCCAAGCTATGGCTGCGCTTTGCGTCTCGATCGGCCGCGTTTTGACGGCCTGCTCGGGCTCGCCGGATTCATTCATACCTTCTGAGGCGTCAGGCGTCTTCCAGCACCACGGGGCGCAGCACACACAGCCGAAAGCGCCCACGCCCCGTTTTTTCGATGTGGATGTGCGGGCAGTTCTCCTGCAGGCGGCGCTGCAGCAACAGCAACCGCGCTTCGAGGTTGTCGGCCACATCGGGCAGGCGCAGGGCGGGGTCCAGCCGCAGTTCGCGGTTGGTGAAGTCCACGCGGCCCGTTTGCTGGTGGTCGCGCAGCAGCTTCCAGACAATGGCGCCCGCAACGCCCTTGATCAGGTAGTCGTCGTTGATGAACACGCTGTCGTTGGCTGCAAAGTGGCGCACCCGCAATGCGCTGCCAGTCACGGGGGGGGCCGCAGAGATGGCGGGCAGTGGATCGGTGGCATCGGGCGACGCCTGCAGCAGGTCAATGGCAGCCGCCAGTTGGCCCGCCATGGCCACCAGCAGGTCTTCATCCTCAAAACCAAACCGCATGTCCTGCGGGCTCTCGGCAAACAGCACGCCCAGCAGCCGCCCGGCTGACAGCAGCGGCACAGCCACCTGGCTGTGCGGCTCCGGCAGGCCGGGGTAGGGGATGTCCAGGCCGCGCAACGCGGGCGCATCGGGTGTGGCGTGCGCGTCCATGCTCTCGCGGATGGCATGGCTGTACAGGGCGGCGTGCGTCATGTGGCTGATGCGCACCGGCGTGCGCTCGCGGGCTGCCATGCCGATCACCCCCTGGCCCAGCCGGATTTCTGAACCCACGCCCGAGGTGGCGTAGCCGCAGCTGGCCACGGTGTAGAGCTGCTGGGCGCTGGCGTCCAGCATCAGCACCATCGCGTGTCCGATGCCCAGCTTGTCCTGCAGGCCTTGCAGTGCGCCTTGCAGCAATTCGTCCAGCCCCGTACAGCGCGCGATGCTTTCGCTGCACAGGCGCAGCGTGTGCAGCAGCCCGGAGCGCGGCGCCGGTGCAGGCAGGCCTTCACCCGCCACCGATTCGATGCGCTCCACGGCGTAGATGTCGGCCCCTTTGAGTTCAAACACTTCGGCCATACCCTCATGCGACGCAATGCCCGCCAGCTGCGCGCGCATGCTCTCAAACACGGGGCCGCTGTCTTCGGTGCGTTCGTACAGCAGGTGCAGGCGGTAGAAATGGGCGGTGACCGGGTCCAGCACCAGCACTGATGCGCGCGGGTTGCGCAGGATGTTCTGGCGGGTCTTGTTGAAGAACTGGAACGACAGCGCCACATGCGCTGCGTCTACATAGACCACCTGCGAGATGTAGGCCACGTTGGGCGTGCCATCGGGGTCACAGGTCGCCATCACTGCCGGGATGGCGCCCTCCAGGCATGGGCGGATCGTGTGCAGGGAGGGGGCGTCACTCATGGCTGGCAAGCGCAGGTGATGGACGTGTCGCGGGCGTGGTGGGTAACGCAGCGCCCGCGCGCGGGCCGGGGGTCTGGTCGAACGCACTGGTGGGGGTGAAGGTCACTGCCACCACATCCTCCAGTGGCGCCGCCAGCATGGCCGCCACGTAGCGAGGCCCGTAGCCAACCCTGCCTACCTCGTGCACCATGGACTGCAGGTAGGCCTGTAGCACCGGAAGATCATCGTCATGAGCCGGGCGCTGGGTGGCTTGGCGGGCCTTGAGCTGCAGCGTTCGGTGGGTGGATGGCTCGCTGAAGACCACGGCAATCTCACCGGTTTCGGCAATGTCCTGCAGCAACTGCCTGGACTGGGTGCTCCGCAGGTAGACCGTGACTTCCTGTCCGTCGGCACTGATGTGGCTGCCCACGGCCCGCATGATGCTCGGGCGCAGGGCTGCATCGCGCGACGCCACGATGGCCGACACGCCTTTGGCCACCATGGCGATGCGGTCCGGGTCCAGCACGACCGTCATGCCTTGAAGCGCTTGCGGGTCAGTGCCAACGCCGCCCAGAACGCCACCACGGTGGTCACCACCAGCACCAGACCATGGCGCCATGGGTGGGCAGGCCACTGGTCCATGAACAACGGGCGCACCAGTTCGACCGCGTTGGTCAGCGGCAGCCAGTCGGAGATCGCTCGCACGATGGGGGGCAGTTGCTCGCGCGGGAAGAACACACCCGAGAGAAACATCATGGGCGTGAGCACCAGGGTGAAGTAGTAGGTGAAGAAGTCATACCCCTTGGCCAGGGCATTGAAGATGAGCGCGATGCTGGAGAACATCACCCCCACAAACAACAGCACCGGCCAGGCCACCAGCAACTTGGGGCTGTGGCTGATGGAGAGCGCCAGCATCACGCCCAGGATGGCGGTGACGGTAAAAAGCGCCTTGAACGCGGCCCACAGCATTTCGGCCAGCACCACGTCGTCCAGGCTGACCGGCGCGTTCATGATGCCGTCCCAGGTCTTTTGCACATGCATGCGCGAGAAGGCCGAGTACAGCGCCTCGAAGCTGGCCGCGTTCATGGCGCTCATGCAGATGGAGCCGCTGGCGAGGAACAGGATGTAGGGCACCTTGGTGTCGCCCGCCGCGCCGCCCACGTTCACCTGCCCCACCAGGGCCCCCATGCCGTAGCCAAAGGCCACCAGCCACATCAGCGGCTCGGCAATGTTGCCCACCAGGCTGGGGATGGCCAGCTTGCGCCAGACGAGCAGGTTGCGCATGAACACGGGCCACCAGCGCACGGACAGGCTGGGCGGGCGCCATACCGACGGCGGGGGCGGGGCCACAGAGGCCACGGAGGACGGGGTAACGGTTTGCATCCGCTTATTGTGCGATGTTGGCGGGCGGACGCACAGCCCCTGGCGCGCCTGCTGGAATGGCCCGCCTGGCCGGCTGGGCACGCCCATTGCTTGGGTGCTGTCATGCCCACCCATGTCCTGAACCTGCCCGCCGGTGCCAGTGCCCTCTGGCAAAACCGCCTGGGGTTGCTGCTGGAGTCCACGGGCGAGGGCGTGTTTGGTATCGACCTGGCCGGCAACTGCGTGTTCATCAACCGGGCGGGCGCACAGATGCTGGGCTTTGCCGCTGAGGAGGTGATGGGACGCAACATGCATGCGCTCACCCACCACAGCCACCCCGACGGCAGCCCCTACGCCGACAGCGACTGCCCCATCTTCAATGCCTTCCGCCAGGGCCTGCCCTGCCGGGTGGACACCGAGGTGTTCTGGCGCCGCGATGGCTCGGCGTTTGCCGTGGAGTATTCCAGCCACCCCATTTTGGAAGGCGAGCAGGTGCAGGGTGCCGTCATTGCGTTTGTGGACATCACCAGCCGCAAACGCGCCGCCGACGAGCTGCAGCGCGCGCACGACGACCTGGCCCGCGCCAATGACGAGCTGGAGCGCCGTGTGGCCGCGCGCACCCACGAGCTGTCGCAGGCGCTAGCGCAGCTGCGCGAGCTGTCGGCTTACTCGGAGCAGGTGCGGGAGGACGAACGCACCCGCATCGCCCGCGAAGTGCACGACGAGCTAGGCAGCCTGCTGGTGGCGCTGAAGATGGATGTGAACTGGTTGCACAAGCGCCTGGGCGAGCAGGGCGAGCGCACGCCCGAGGCGGCGGGAGACATGCGCACCCAGATGCGCTGCAAGTGCCAGAACATGAGCCGCCTGATCGAAAACGCGGTGGACAACGTGGGCCGCATCATCACCGACCTGCGCCCCAGCATCCTGGACCACCAGGGGCTATGGGCCGCGCTGGAGTGGCAGGCGCAGGAGTTCGTGCAGTCGGCCGAACTGGAGCTGGCATGGCAGATGGATGTGCCCGCCACCCTGCACTTGCCCGAGCCTGCAGCCATCGCTGTGTTCCGTATCTTCCAGGAGATGCTGAGCAATGTGGGCCGCCACGCGCAGGCCAGCGCCATCGACATTGCCATCGACGTGCAAGATGAGATGCTGCAACTGCGCGTGCGCGACAACGGCGTGGGCGCCACCCGCCAGGCCCTGGAGGCGCCCACCGCCTATGGCGTGATGGGCATGCGCGAGCGGGCGCGGCAGCTTGGGGGCCGGCTGAGCATCACCAGCGAGCCGGGGCAGGGCTCGTGCCTGCAATTGCTGATTCCTCTGGAGCTGTCATGAATTCCGTGGTTCGAGTGTTGATCGGTGATGACCACCGCATCGTGCGGGAGGGGCTCAAGCAGGTGCTGGGCGACCCGGCCAATGGCGCGCCCGAGATCACCGTGGTCGCCGAGGCCACCCAGGGCCGCGAGGTGCTGGAGCTGGTCGCCGCCCTGCAAGGGCCCACGGGAACACCGGGGCTGGACCTGGTGCTGCTGGACATCGCCATGCCGGGCATGGACGGCCTCGAAGTGCTGCAGGCGCTGCGCAAGGCCTGGCCTGCATTGCCGGTGCTGATGCTCAGCACCTACCCCGAGCGGCAATACGCGGTGCGCTGCATCCAGATGGGCGCGGCGGGCTACCTGCACAAAAGCGCCGATCCCGACGACATGGTGGCCGCCGTGCGCAAGGTGGCAGCAGGCGAGCGTTACCTGACGGAGGCGACCGCGCAAGCCCTGGCAGGTGCACTGGAACGCACCGGGGTGGTGCGCACCGCCCAGCAGGGCACGCCCGCCGGGGTGGACGCGCTCTCCTATCGGGAGCACCAGGTGTTCCGCCTGCTCACTGCCGGGCAGAGCGTGAGCGAAATTGGTGCGCAGCTCAAGCTAGCGCCCAACACGGTGAGCACCTACCGCGCCCGCATCCTCGAAAAGACCGGCGCACGCAACGATGTGGAGCTTGCGCTGCTGGCGCGTGGCGCACCGGCAGAGTGAATTCGGTGCGTTGCACGACCGATTTGTAGTGCTGGCCCTACACGCTGTAGACACCACACCCACGAATTCATGACAGCGGGCCGACACCGGCAAAAACTGGCCCGCGCTTTGCGTAACGCCTGGCACCAACTTCTTCGAGGTGTGCCATGTCCGAATTCTTCTCGCCCTACGATGCCGACCGCCCGTTGATGCTGAAATGCAGCTGTGGCCGCGACCACACGGTGGCCGACCACCACGCCGAGGTGTCGGCCGATGCCGCCGCAGCCACCCTGCGCCAGCGCAGCGAGACCCGTGAGTTCGAGCTCTACAGCAACGAGTTCATCGAAGCCACGCTGGTCAAGGCGCTGTTTCCGCAAGACGCAGTACGCCGCCGCTTCATCAAAGCGGTGGGCAAGGGAACGGCCATGGCGGCCATCGCCAGCGTGCTGCCCGTGGCCAGCATGCAGGCCATGGCGCAAGAGAAACAGGGCGCACTGGAGAAGACCAACCTCAAGATCGGCTTCATCCCGATCACCTGCGCCACCCCGCTGATCATGGCCCACCCGCTGGGCTTCTACAGCAAGCAGGGCCTGAGCGTCGAAGTCACCAAGACGGCCGGCTGGGCACTGATCCGCGACAAGATGATCAACAAGGAGTACGACGCCACGCACTTCCTGAGCCCCATGCCGCTGGCGATCTCCATGGGCCTGGGCTCCAACGCCACGCCGATGAACGTGGCCACCATCCAGAACGTGAACGGCCAGGCCATCACGCTCAGCCTCAAGCACAAGGACAACCGCGATCCCAAGAACTGGAAGGGCTTCAAGTTCGCGATCCCCTTCGAGTACAGCATGCACAACTTCTTGTTGCGCTACTACCTGGCCGAGGCCGGCTTGAACCCTGACACCGACGTGCAGCTGCGCGTGGTGCCACCCGCCGAGATGGTGGCCAATCTGCGAGCGGGCAATATCGACGGCTTCCTCGGTCCCGATCCTTTCAACCAGCGCGCCGTGTTCGAGGAAGTCGGCTTCATCCACCTGCTCACCAAGGACCTGTGGAACGGCCACCCCTGCTGCGCCTTCGGCACCAGCACCGAGTTCATCCAGAAGAACCCCAACACCTTTGCCGCGTTGTACCGCGCGGTGCTCACCTCGGCCGCGATGGCGCGCGACCCAGCCAACCGGGAGCTCATCGCCAAGGTGATTGCGCCCCAGGCCTACCTGAACCAGCCCGAGGCAGTGCTCAACCAGGTGCTCACCGGAAAGTTCGCCGACGGCCTGGGCAAGATCCAGAACGTGCCGGACCGCGCAGACTTCGACCCCATGCCGTGGCAGAGCATGGCCGTGTGGATGCTCACGCAGATGCAGCGCTGGGGCTACATCAAGGGCGATGTGGACTACAAGCAGATCGCCGAAAAGGTGTTCCTCATCACCGATGCGAAAAAGCAGATGAAGGCGCTGGACCAGAAGGTGCCCGAAGGCGCGTACCCCAAGTTCAAGATCATGGGGCGCGAGTTCGATGCGGCGAAGGCGGCCGAGTACGCCAAGAGCTTCCCCATCCGCAAGGCGGCATGAAATGAAGCACCCCCTGAGTCGCTTCGCGCCTTCACCCCTCTCTCGCCTTGCTGCGCAATGCGGGAGGGGGACGCCCCCAGCGCTGCGGGGCGGCCCTTGCGCGGGGGCACTGGCTTCGGCCCTGCGCGTTTTGTGGGCTGGTGAACTTGTGGAACGCACGGAGATTTGACATGACAAGTTCCAAAAACCTCAACCTGCGCGCGGGCCTGTTGTCCGTGCTCATCTTCCTGGCACTGCTGGGGATCTGGTACATCGCCACCGCTTCTTCGGGCGCGGGCAACAGCACGGCCGGCATGACCGCCGAGCAGATCGAGTACGCCAAGATGATGGGCAAGGACCCAGGCGCCAGCGCCAAGGGCAGTGGCTTCCCCTCACTGGCAGAGATGGGCCGTACCGTGTGGGGGCACGTGTCCAACCCGTTCTATGACAACGGCCCCAACGACAAGGGCATCGCTATCCAGCTCGCGCATTCGCTGGGCCGGGTCGCGCTAGGGTTCGGCCTGGCCTGCTTGGTGGCGATACCGCTCGGTTTCGTCATCGGCATGTCGCCGCTGCTGCGCCGTGCGTTCGACCCGTTCATTCAGGTGCTCAAGCCCATCAGCCCGCTGGCGTGGATGCCGCTTGCGCTCTACACCATCAAGGACTCATCCATCTCGGGCATTTTCGTGATCTTCATCTGCTCGGTGTGGCCCATGCTGGTGAACACGGCGTTTGGCGTGGCATCGGTCAAGCGCGAGTGGCTCAACGTGTCGGCCACGCTGCAGGTCAACCCGCTGCGCAAGGCCTTCCTGGTGATCTTGCCCGCCGCAGCGCCCACCATCCTCACGGGCATGCGCATCAGCATGGGCATCGCCTGGCTGGTGATCGTGGCGGCCGAGATGCTGGTGGGCGGCACGGGGATTGGCTACTTCGTGTGGAACGAGTGGAACAACCTGTCGCTCACCAACGTGATCTTTGCCATCCTGGTGATTGGCGTGGTGGGCATGTTGCTCGACCTGGCGTTTGGCCAGCTGCAGAAGGTGGTGACCTATGTGGAGTGATGTCGCCCAGCGCCCGGCTGTTCCAGCCCCTCTTGCCACTGACGCCCCGCAACGAAAGGCCTCTGCCGTGACCCAAGGCTTCCTCCAGATCGACCGGCTGAGCAAAGCTTTTGTGCCCGCCAAGCCCGTGTTTGCCGATGTGTCGTTCACGCTCGACAAGGGCGAGTTCGTCTGCATCATCGGCCACTCGGGCTGCGGCAAGACCACCATCCTGAACGTGCTGGCGGGGCTCGACACCGCCACCTCGGGCACCGTCATCATGGACGGGCGCGAAGTGGCCGGCCCCAGTCTGGACCGGGGCGTGGTGTTCCAGAGCCACGCGCTCATGCCCTGGCTCACGGTGCGCCAGAACATCGCGTTCGCCGTGAAGTCGCGCTGGCCCGACTGGAAGAAGAGCCAGGTGGATGCGCATGTGGAGAAGTTCGTGGCGCTGGTGGGCCTGAGCCCTGCCATAGACAAGAAGCCCTCACAGCTCTCAGGCGGTATGAAGCAGCGCGTGGGCATTGCGCGCGCGTTCTCCATCCAGCCCAAGATGTTGCTGCTGGATGAACCCTTTGGCGCACTGGATGCGCTCACGCGCGGCACCATCCAGGACGAGCTGATGGCCATCGTGCGCCAGACGCAGCAGACGGTTTTCATGATCACCCACGATGTGGACGAAGCCATCCTGCTGGCCGACCGCATTCTGCTCATGAGCAACGGCAACGAGACGCCCGAGGGCTACCGCCCCGGCGGCATCGCCGAGGTGGTGGTGAACCCGCTACCACGCGAACGCACGCGCACCAGCCTGCACCACCTGGACGGCTACTACGCGCTGCGCAACCACATCGTGGACTTTTTGGTGACCCGAGCCAAAGCCCACTGATTTCCTGAATAACCAAGCCCTGTCGTGTTGCCCCTTGGGGTGGCAGGGAGGGTGGCACCCTGAAGTTCCTGTTCCCCGTTTCAAATCCCACCCCAACCAAGGAGTCATCCCCATGAACCGCAACGACGTCACCGAAAAAATCATCAGCACCAAGGTCGCCAAGGGCCTGCAATGGGACGCCATTGCCAAGAAAGTCGGCCAGTCCAAGGAGTGGACCACGGCCCTGTGCCTGGGCCAGATGACTGCATCGCCCGAGCAGGCCAAGATCGTCGGCAAGATATTCGGCCTCACCGCTGAGGAGCAGAAGTGGCTGCAGGTGGTGCCCTACAAGGGCTCGCTGCCCACGCCCGTACCCACCGACCCGCTGATCTACCGCTGGTACGAAATCGTGAGCGTGTACGGCACGACCATCAAGGAGTTGATCCACGAAGAGTTTGGCGACGGCATCATGAGCGCCATCGACTTCAGCATGGACATCCAGCGCGAAGCCAATCCCAATGGCGACCGCGTGAATGTGGTGCTGTCGGGCAAGTTCCTGCCGTACAAGCAGTATTGAACCCCCTGAGTCGCTTCGCGCCTTCCCCCTTTCTCTCGAATTGCCGCGCAATTCGGGAAGGGGACACCACCAGCGCGGCGGGGCGGCCCTTGCGCGGCGGTCGCTGGTATAGGCCGTGCTCGTTATACCGGCGTGGGCCTATGCATTGCGCTGAGTGGGGAAGCTAAGACGGTCAAAGCACCTTGACCGCCCGGCCGATGAACTGGATGGGGCCCGTAGGCTTGCCAATCGGTGAGCCCGTGGGCGGTTCCAGCGTCAGCTCAAACAGCTGGTTGGGCTGCAGCGGCGGCAGCTTGTCCAGCGGGATCTGCAGGGGCTGACCGGGCTGCACCAGGCCCAGCGACACGGGGCCGCTCCAGCCGTCGGCCTTGGTCCAGAACTCCAGGGCCTTGTCGGCCGGCACTTCGGCCACGCCCAGCGGGATCAGGCTGATCTGCCGGGGCGAACTGGCCTGCACCACCCAGCCAGGGGCCTTGTCCTGCGGCGCGACCAGCACCACCATGAACTGTGGCGGCGCAGCGACCGGTGCCGTGCGGGTGACGAGCACCGCCGCGAGGACGGCGGCCATGGCAAAGCCCGAGCCGGCGAGGGCCCGCCACAGGCCGAGGTGGTCCCACCAGCGCATGGATGGCTTGCGCGCGGTTTTTGCGCGGGGTTGGTAGGCAACGGGTGTCGCAGCCTGCTGCGGGCTGGCAGCTTGCAGCGACTGATCGATGCGCGCCCACAAGGCAGCGGGCGGCGCGATGGGCTCCACCAGCTGGGTCAGTGGCAGCAGGCGGTCTTCCCATTCCGCGACCGCGTGTTGCAACGCCGGGTCGGCGGGCAGGCGGTGTTCCACGGCTTGGCGCTCTGCGGCGGGCAGGGTTCCCAGCACGTACTCACCGGCCAGAACGTGCAGGTCTTCCGGCGAGGGGGTGGACGGTGTGTTGTGCGTGCCAGTCATGCCATGCACTCCCGCAGCGACACCAGGCTGCGCCGTATCCACGCCTTCACGGTGCCCAGCGGCGCGCCCAGGCGTTCGGCAATTTCGCCGTGCGAGCAGCCGTCCACATAGGCGTGCAGCACGCAGTTGCGGCGCGCGGGGTCCAGGGCCTCCAGGCAATGCTGCAGGCGGCCCAGGCTGGCGTTCAGCGCAAATGTTTCCTCGACCTCGTGGTGGGCCTGCACAGACATGTCGGCCTCCATGGCTTGGGTGGTGGTGTCGTCCACATCGACGTGGCGGCCCGCGTCGCGTACCGCGTTCAGGGCCAGGTTGCGCACCACGCTGTAGATCCAGCCGCGTGCGCTGCCCCGGCTGGCGTCGTAGCTGGCGGCGCGCGTCCAGATGTTCACGCAGGCATCGTGCACGATGTCCTCAGCCAGCGCGCGTTGACGCACGATGCGCAGCGCCACCCCCAGCAGCCGCGCCCCCTCCTGTTGGTACAGGCGGTGCATGGCCTGCCGGTCGCCGGCTGCGCAGGCGGCCAGAGCAGCTTCGTAGTCAAAATCGCCGGGGGAGTCGGGCACGGTGTGCAGGCAGCGGGGCCTTGGCTAAAGGGTGGGCGCATCGTAGCCGCAAACCCGCCACCGCCTGGCGGTAGCCCCCGCTGGGCAGGGGATTGCGTGCGCGTGGTTTACGCGGCCTTCCAGAAGATGTAGTCGGCCTGGTACTTCACGATCTGGCGCTCGCCCTTGTTGGCGGTGGTGCAGGCGGCAGCGGGTGCCACGCCGCCCTTGAGGGCCACGCGCTGGATGAAGGTCACGCCGGTCATGGCGCCCGAACCCATGGCGGGGTTGGCCTTGACGAGCTGGTAGGGCAGGTTGCCCGTGCCCGATGGCGCTACGGCCAGCTGGGTGGCTGTCAGCTTGGACCCATCGCTCGACTCCCAGGTGGCCGGTGGGCCGTAGTAGGTGCCCACTTGTTTGCCGCTGCGGTCATTCAGCACGGCCTTGGGGCCCACGAACACCCATTCGGTCTGGCCCGGCATGTTGGCCTTGTCGCGGCATTCGTAGGTGATCTCGCCCACGCCCACGGTTTCCATCGCCACCTTGTTGCCGGCTGGCACCTTGATGCTGTCGGGCAGGCTGTCCTGCGAGTACATGGTTTTGGAGGGCGACGACATCATCGAGCCGCAGGCGCTCAGCAGCACGGCGGCGGCGATGGCGCCGGTCAGGGGGAGCAGGCGGGAAATCTTGGACGTGTGGAAGGTCATGGCGTTTCTCTCTTGTCTATGGGTTGATAGGACAGCAGCAAGATGCGCTGCTGTAGGTACTACCCACGAAAACGCCGTTTGGATGCAGTGGATGCAAAAAATATTTCGCCCGCTGCCGGGCCGGCTTCCCTTCGGCCCGGGCCAGGGCGCGATCAATGCAGGGTCATTGGGCGGGTGGTGGTCTTGACCCGCACCACCGCCGCCCGGTGTTCGTAGGGCGACACCGGCTGGCCCAGGATGGCGGCCGCCAGCGCGCGCGCCTGCCGGGCAATCGGCTCGATATAGCGGCTGCACAGCCCGTCAATGCTGATGCAGTCGCCCAGCGCATGGATGCGGGGCACGCTGGTCTGCAGTGTGGCGCTGTTCACCGCAATGCCGTTGGCCCAGGCCAAACCCGCGCTCTGCGCCAGCCGGTTGGGGGGCAGCAGGCCCGCGGCCACCACCACTTCGTCAGCCGCAAAACGCCGCCCGCTGGTGGCGGTCACGCGGTAGCACGAGCCCACGCGTTCCACCTGCTCCACCTGCAGGCCGCCCTCAAAGCGGATGGACAGGTCCTTCCAGGCGTCGAGCAACTGCGGCCCCGCCTGCTGGTCGTGCCAGCGCGCCAGCGGTTCGGCGGCCGTGTCCAGCAGCGTGATGCGGTGGCCGCCCAATGCCAGGTCATTGGCCAGCTCGCTGCCCACCAGGCCTGCGCCGATGATGAGCACGTCCTTGGGGCGGTCACCCAGGTGCTGGCGCAGGCGCTGGTAGGCGTCCAGATGGTTGATGCGCCAGCACAGGCTGGCGGGCAGCCCCGGCGGCAAGGCGGCCTGCGCACCGTGGGCCAGCACCAGGTGGCCGTAGCGCAGCACGCCCCGCGTGGTGCGCAGTTGGCGGGTGTCGGCGCAGATGCGCACGGCATGGGTGTGGCCCAGCAGGGTGACGCCCAGGCGGTGCGCCGCATCGCGACCGGTTTCGGACACCAGGGCCAGCGGGTCCAGCTGGCGCGCCATGGCCACCGACAGCAAAGGCTTGTCGTACCGGTCGCCCGCGCAGGCCGTCACCAGGGTGATGGGCAGCGCGGCGCTGTGTTGGCGCACGGTTTCGGCCAGTTGCCAGCCTGCGCGGCCTGCGCCGACGATGACGACCCCCTGCTCGCCGCGCACGCGGAGGGAGGCGGCTGGCGCTGCTCTGGCCTGCGCCCTCAGCGCTTCCAGCGTGGGGGCTTCGTACTGCGAAAAATCGGCCTTGGTCACCCCGCACAGCGGGCAGGCCCAGTCTTCGGGTATGTCCGCCAGTCGCGTGCCCGGCGGCAGGCCGCCATCGGGGTCGCCGTCTGCCTCGTGGTAAACGTAGCCGCAGGCGTTGCAGATGTAGCTTTGCCAGGGCGCCTGGCTGGCCGCGTCGGCGAACGCATCGCACAGCGCCTGTGATGCCGCGCTCAACGCGAACGCGGTGGCTGCCGACGGCGTGGCGGTGGGGAGGGCGGGCGTCATGCTGGCATCTCCTCAGTGCTGAGCCGGGCGATCTCCTTGCGCAGGTGCTTGATGGCGGGTGTGACGATGGCCACAAAGTGCGACTCGCGCACGCGCCGCTGCACGTCCGAGCTCATGAGGTAGCCGCGCGCGCCCTGGTGCATCAGGGCCGACTGGGCGGCGCGCAGGCACAGCTCCGCGCCATGGGCACGGGCGTCCAGCACGTCGATGAAGAAATCAGTGCTTGTGTCGAACGGCGTCTGGGCCAGTTGCATGACGCGCGCAGTCAGTGCATCCAGCTCGGCCTGCAGGGCGTCGGGACGGTCTTCCAGGAACTGGTTGACGTGGCCCAGTTGGGCCTCCACCGCCCACATCGAATCGATGGCACCCTGCGTGATGCCCACCGCCATGCCGCATTGCAGCATCACGAACGCCGCGCGGATGCGGGCGATGAAAGGGCGGGTAGGGTCAGCGATGGTGTCGGCCGTGCCGATGAAATGGTCCTTGAGCCGCAGCGCATAGGTGCCCGTGCCCTCCATGGCCGAGAAGCTGGGGCATTCGCGCATCTCCACGCCCGGTGCGTCGCAGCGCAGCAGGAACATCACCTCGCGCTGGCTGGCCGCACCATCCGCCTCCACCACCGCAGCAATCGCGCCGCAGTAGTGGCCGGGCCCCAGGTTGCTCACCCAGGGCAGGGTGCCGTTGATGAGGTAGCCCCCCTCCACTGGCGTGGCCTTGAGCAGCAGGCTTTCGATCTGCGCGTAGCTCTTCATGGGGTTGGACAGCGCCGTGCCGCCCATGCCTGCGCCGCTGGCGTGGCGCTGCAGCACATCGCCCACCAGCGCGGGGTTGCCCGACTGCTGCAGGTACAGCCCACACACCGCCTGGCACCACATCATGAAGCCCGTGGCGCCGCACACGCGCGAGGCCTCGGCCATGGCGCGGATGGCCAGGCCGTAGTCGGCCGGGCCGGCCGTGCTGTCCAGGTGCGCGCTCATCGCACCCACGGCGGCCAGCTGCTGCAGCTCGGCGCAGGGGTAGTAGCCGGTGCGGTCAATCGCCTCCACCTGCGCGGCCAGCGGGCCCTGGGCAATGTGGCGTACGGCGGCCAACAGCGCATCGCCCCGCAGGGCGCCGTCCAGGTGGAGTTGGGGGGGGATGTCGGCGGGGTTCATGGGGCTCCTTGGGTGCGCGGGGCGGGCAGGATGTGGCGCTGAATCAATCAGCCAGGCTGATCTCGAACGGGATCGGGTTGCGCATGCTGTTAGCCACGGGCGAGTAGAAATTGGCGTGCTGCACGATCTCGTCCAGCACCTCGCGCGGCGCGTCGCCTTCCACCAGCACCTTCACGCGGATCGCCTGAAAGCCCATCTCCGGCGGCGTCTTCTGCAATGCGCCACCCGCACCCCAGGCGGCGGGGTTACCGATGTCGCCTTCCATGAACACCTCGATCTTGCTGAGCTTGACCTGCTTCCAGGTGGCCACGGCCGTGATGCCCACGGCCAGGCAGCCGCCCAGGCCCGACAGCACGATCTCGCCGGGCGCAGGCGCCGTGTCCTGACCGAACAGGTGCAGGGGCTCGTCCACCACCACCGGCGCATGGTTGCCCACATAGCTCAGCGAGCGGTACTGCCCCTCCATCACCGTATGGACCTTGTTGGTGCCCCGGCTGGCAGGGTTGTTGCGGCCCTTGTCGGCAAAGGCCATCAGCCCGTCGCGGTCGATGGGGCGCAGGTGCGTGTGCACGGTGGTGACGGGGGCAGAGGGTTCCAGCAGATCGGTGGACATGGTGTTCCTTGGAGAAAGAGAAGGGAATGCAAAAAAAAAGAAGGACAGGGCTCGCAGCGGGCCACGCCCGCTGCAACAACGCACGGGGCTCAGGCCGCCAGCGCCAGCGCAGGCTTTTTGGGGAACTTGACCAGCGGCAGCCCGCTTTCAATCGGCAACTTGTCGTCGCGCGACCATTCGTTCCACGAGCCGAAGTACATGCGCACATCGGCAAAGCCCGCCTGCTTGAGCGCCAGGAAGGTGTTGGACGCGCGTGCGCCCTTGAAGCAATACAGGTACACCGTGTCCGCCGGGCTGATGCCCGCCGTGGCGCATTCGGCGCGCACTTCGTCGGGCGACTTGAACACCGGGCCCTGCGCCGACGGCTTCATGAAGCGGTACCACTCCAGCCACTTGGCGCCCGGCAGGCGACCCTTGCGCGGCGCGAAGTCCTTGCCATAGGGGCTGGAGCTGTCGCCAATCCACTCGTCCACATCGCGCACGTCCAGCAGCACGGTGTCGGTGCCCAGGGCCTCGATCACGTCTTCCTTGGTGAGCATCACATCGGTGGTGGCCAGCTGGGTAGGGAAGATGGCGGGCGTGGGCACCACGGCTTCTGTGGAGACGGGCAGCTCTGCCGCCTTCCAGGCCGAGTAGCCGCCATTCAATACCTTGACCTTGGGGTAGCCCAGCCAGGTCAGCAGGTAGTAGCCCCGGCACGACTGGCCGTAGCCGCTGTTGAGCGCATCTTCATAGAACACGGCCGTCTCCCCGCCCGACAGGCCGATGGCGCCCAGGTGCGCGGCAAAGGTGTCTTTCAGCTCCTGCAGGCCCTGGGGCGTGGAGGTGGCGAGGTAGGTGAAGGTCTCGCGCAGGTTCACCGCGCCAGGGATGTGCCCCAGGGCATAGGTGTCGGCGTCGCGGGTGTCGATCAGCACCACAGGCTCTGCGGCTTGCAGGGCCAACAACTGGGTGGGTGAGATGAGGACGGCGTCGGAGGCGGAAGCGGTCACGGTGCTCATGGGAAACCTTTCGATGCGGTGGTGGGCGGGATGCCTGCCTTCCTTATCGCAACAGGTGTGCCAGAGCGGTTGATGATTTAAGAATTTGAATCAAATAGGCCGGTGGCGCTAGTGGAATGTGCGCCACTAGCTATTAAATTAGTAGTACTTGGGTGCGGCCACATGTTGGTAGCCGGGATGGAGCGGACCGCGCGAGACACTGTGTCTACAAATTGTCGACACAGTGTCTGGCGTCACTTCAGCCCCGCCTTGCGCAGCCGGTAGCTGAACTGCCGCAGCGTCAGCCCCAGGCTCTGCGCTGCGCGCGACTGGTTGCCGTGGTGCTCGGCCAGTGCGGCCTGTAGCACCAACACGCTGTGAGACTGAGCGGGCGCGTAGTCACGCACCAGCGGCGGCTGGGCAGTGGCAGGGCGCGCTGCTGCCCCGATGGCGGCTGGGGGTGGTGGTGTGGGAGGCGAAGGCACAGGCACGGACGCAGCCGGCAGAAACCGGTCCAGCTCCGCCCGCGCCACCAGCGTGTCATTGGCCAGCAGCACCAGGCGTTCGATCACATTGCCCAGCTCGCGGATATTGCCGGGCCAGGGGTGTTCTTCCAGCCGCGCCAGTGCGTCGGGCGAGAGGTTCACGTTGCGCTGGTGCGCCTGGTTGGCACGGCTCACAAAGTGCAGCGCCAGCGCGCGGATGTCCTCGCGCCGCTCGGCCAGCGAGGGCAGGTGGATCGGAATCACGTGCAGGCGGTAGTACAGGTCCTGCCGAAAGCGCCCGGCCTCCACATCGGCCGCCAGGTCGCGGTGGGTGGCCGCCACCAGGCGCACGTTCACCTTCACCTCCCGCTGCCCGCCCAGTCGTACCAGCGTGCCCTCCTGCAGCGTGCGCAGCAGCTTGGACTGCAGGGCCAGCGGCAGCTCGCCAATCTCGTCCAGAAAGATGGTGCCGCTGTCGGCCTGCTCGAACCAGCCCGCGCGGGCTGTGCTGGCGCCGGTGAACGCGCCTTTTTCGTAGCCAAACAGTTCGGACTCGAACAGCGTGTCCGGGATGGCCGAGCAGTTGACCTTGATGAAGGGCCGGTCGCGCCGCCCGCTGGCCAGGTGCACGGCGCGTGCGAACAGCTCCTTGCCCGTGCCCGACTGGCCCAGCAGCAGCACGGTGGCCTGGGTTTGCGACACGCGCTCCAGCTCGCTCAAGGCCTGCAGCAGCGGTGGCGAGCTGCCAATGAGCCCGTAGCGCGCGCTTTTGGTGTTGAGGGCGTTGGCCAGCACGGTGTTGCGCGCCTGCAGCTGGCGCGTTTGTTCGGCCACCAGGGCTTCGAGCTGCAACAGCTGGCCCACCAGCGTAGCCAGCACACGCAGCACGGCCAGGTCGTCGTTCAGATGGCGCTGGCGGCTGCGGATGCGGTGGCAGGCCAGCACGCCGATGGGCGCGTTGTTGACCTCGATGGGCAGGGCGATGAAGGCCACCGTCTCGGGCGGCAGCTGGCTGCGCTCCACCGCGCGTGCCAGAAACAGCGGTTCGGCATCAATGTCCTGCACGATGGCAGGCTGCCCCGTGGCCAGCACGCGGCCCGTGATGCCCTCGCCCCAGGCGTACTGCCCGCGCTGCACCTCGGCCTGGGTGAGGCCGTACGCATGCTGGATGGAGGCGGTGCGGGGCGCGCCGGCTGTGGAGGAGGGAGCGTCGTCCACCAGCACGATGCGCCCCCGGTTCAGGCCCAGCAGCTCGCTCATCAGGTGCAGCATCTCGCGCAGCACCAGGCCGGGCGCCAGGCTGCGGCCAATGAGGCGCATTACCTCGCGCATCAGCAGCAGCTCCTGGGCGTGCCAGTCGGTGGGGGCGCGGGCGGGGGGCGGAGGGGGCATGGCTCGTGCGTTGCAAGTTCTGCGCCCGGTTGGATTAAAGTTCACCGCAGTCCCTCTTTTAGACCTTTGCCGAAAGCACCCCCACCATGACAACCCTCGGAACCCCCCTGTCCCCCCATGCCACCAAAGTCATGCTGCTGGGCTCGGGCGAGCTGGGCAAGGAAGTGCTGATCGCGCTGCAGCGCCTGGGCGTCGAAACCATCGC
Organism: Acidovorax sp. GW835-FHT14G06; assembly: GCF_058793595.1. Taxonomy (NCBI): domain Bacteria; kingdom Pseudomonadati; phylum Pseudomonadota; class Betaproteobacteria; order Burkholderiales; family Comamonadaceae; genus Acidovorax; species Acidovorax sp. GW835-FHT14G06. Next base: position 291,083 of record NZ_JBXAGA010000005.1, on the reverse strand, counting down.
TGTGGACCGCTATGAGAACGCGCCCGGCCAGCAAGTGGCCCACCACGCGCGCACCATCACCATGAGCGACCCAGCCCAGCTGAAGGCGCTGATCGAAGCCGAACGGCCCCACCTGGTGGTGCCAGAGATCGAAGCCATCGCCACCCCCATGCTCGAAGAGCTGGAAGCCGCAGGCATCGTGCGCGTGATCCCCACCGCCCGCGCCGCGCGCCTGACCATGGACCGCGAAGGCATCCGCGTGCTGGCGGCCGAAACCCTGGGTCTGCCCACCAGCCCGTACAAGTTCTGCAACTCGCTCGAAGAGTTGCAGGCCGCGATTGACGGCGAGAACGGGAAAGGGGTGGGCTACCCCTGCATCGTCAAGCCCGTGATGAGCAGCTCCGGCAAGGGCCAGAGCAAAATCGACGGCCCGGCCGACGTGCAAAAAGCCTGGGACTACGCCATGGCCGGCGGCCGCGTGAGCCACGGCCGCGTCATCGTCGAGGGCTTCATCGACTTCGATTACGAGATCACCCAGCTCACCGTGCGCTCCGTGGGCGCAGACGGCCAGATCGCCACCAGCTTCTGTGACCCCATCGGCCATGTGCAGGTGAGCGGCGACTATGTGGAAAGCTGGCAGCCCCACCCCATGCACCCCGCTGCGCTCGAAAAGTCGCGCCAGATCGCCAAGGCCGTGACCGACAACCTGGGCGGCCAGGGCCTGTTTGGCGTAGAACTGTTTGTGAAAGGCGAGAACGTCTGGTTCAGCGAAGTGAGCCCCCGCCCGCATGACACCGGCCTGGTCACGCTGTGCACCCAGCACCAGAGTGAGTTTGAATTGCACGCACGCGCCATCCTGGGCCTGCCGGTAGACACCAGCCTGCGCAACCCCGGCGCCAGCGCGGTGATTTATGGCGGTGTGGAAGCCCAGGGCATCGTGTTCGACGGCGTGGAAGAAGCCCTGCGCGTGCCTGGCACCGACCTGCGCCTGTTCGGCAAGCCCGAGAGTTTTGTAAAGCGCCGCATGGGCGTGGCGCTGGCGCGGGCTGAGAATGTGGACACGGCGCGTGCGAACGCCAAGCTGGCGGCGAGCAAGGTCAGGCCCCGCGTGGCCTGATGGCCTGTGGCCGCAGCAGCGGCGGGCCGGTGCGTCGGCGCTTCTGAAGGAGAACCCCTGTGAGCCTGAGTGCGCGGATCCTGTGGCTGGTGCTGGCAGCCTCCCTGTTGCCTGTGCCAGCCCTTGTGTGGCTGCTGCTGGAGTTCCGGTCGGCCACCACTAGCCAGGCGCGTGACCGGTTGGTGGCCCGGGCAGGCTTGATTGCGAGCGACCTGGACGACAAGATCGCTGGCACCGGGCAACTCCTGTTTGGTCTTGGGCGCGTACCCCTGCTGGCAGCGGGCGACAAGGCAGCCTGCTCTGATTTCCTCGCAGATGTCCTCAAGGAGCATCCCCAATACACCGGCATCCTCACCATTCAGCCCGATGGCTCCCTGTTCTGCGATTCGCTGCGCAGTGGCCGCACATTGGACCTTCGCGACCGCAGTTACTTTCAGCGCGCGCTGACGGCCTCCGGGCCGGTGGTGGAGGCGGCCATAGGCCGCCTGACGGGCAAGGGGGTACTGCAGGTGGCGTATCCGGTGCGCGATGCGGGCGGAGCGTTGCGCTTCATCCTGCTGGCCTCGCTCGACATGCAGGACTACGGGCAAGCCATGGTGCAGGCACAGCGCTATGAGCGCATGCACCTGCAGGTATGGAATGCCGATGGGTCGGTGGTCATGGACTTCCGCCGGCCAGAGGTAGCGTCGCTGACCCTGGGGGGCGTCGAACGCACTTTCATGCTGCAGGCGGCCGACGGGCATGTCGTGATGGAGGGGGGCGATGGCGTGCGTCGCGTCTGGGTGCGCGCCCAGTTGCCGCGCTCACAGGGCTCCGACCTGCGCCTGGCCCTGGCCGTGCCCGAGGACGACTTGCGTGGCCCGGTGGAGCGGCAGTTCCGGCGCGCGCTGCTGGGGTTGCTGGCGCTGGCGGCCATTGTGTTCGTAGCTGCTTTTCTGCTGGTGGAGTTTGCGGTGCGCCGCCATGCCGTGCGCGTCATCCGCGCCATTGGCCGCATGGATGCTGGCAACTACGCCGAACCCATTGGCGCGCCCTATCCCCCGGGAGAGCTGGGGCAGGTGGCCCAGGCACTGGACCGCATGGCGGAGTCGCTGCAGCGCCAGCAGCATTCCATCGCGCAACACACGGAGACGCTGGAGCGCCAGGCGCGGCGGGACCCCCTGACCGACCTGGCCAACCGCTACAGCCTCACGGAGCGGCTGGACGCGGCGTTGGATCGGGCGCGGGGGCAGGGCCACTGCGTGGCCGTGCTGGCCATGGACCTGGACCGGTTCAAGGGGGTGAACGACAGCCTGGGCCACGCCCGGGGCGATGCATTGCTCAAGGATGTGGCGGCCCGGTTGCAGGGCTGTGTACGCCCTGGCGATGTGGTGGCCCGGCCGGGAGGGGATGAGTTTGTGGTGGTGCTGCCCGACCTGCCGGATCCGGCCTTGGTGGAGCCCATGGCGCGGCGCATTCTGCGGGCGCTGACCCTGCCTGTGGAGACCGGCACATCCAGCTGGTTGCTGGGCACCAGCCTGGGCATTGCCATCTTCCCGCAGGATGGGGACTCCGGGGATCTCCTGCTGCGCAATGCGGATGTGGCCATGTATGACGCCAAGGACCTGGGTGGGAACCGGCTGGCTTTCTTCAGCCCGCACATGACGCATGTGTTGACGGAGCGCCTGCGGGTGGAGGCGGGCCTGCGCCATGCCATTGAGCACGACGGGCTGCGCCTGCACTATCAGCCCATCATGGATGCGCGGACGGGCCGGGTGTCTTCGGTGGAGGCGCTGGTGCGGTGGGCGGACCCGGAGCGTGGGCTGGTGTCTCCGCTGCAGTTCATCGCCATTGCGGAAGAAACGGGGCTGATCGTGCCCCTGGGCGAATGGGTGCTGAACGAGGCCTGTGCCCAGGTACGCCGGTGGCTGGATGCCGGGTGGGGGGAGATCCCGGTGGCGGTGAACCTTTCGGCCCGCCAGTTTCAGGAGCCCGAGCTGGACCAGGTGGTGGCCCGCGCCTTGCAAAGCACCGGGTGCCCGCCCCAGCTGCTGCAACTGGAGATCACTGAAAGCTCGATCATGGAGCCCGTGGAGGAGGCCCTGCAGACCATGCAGCGCCTCACCGCTCTGGGCGTTCAATTGGTCATTGACGACTTCGGCACCGGTTATTCGTCGCTGAGCCAACTCAAGCGGTTTCCGGTGCGCAAGCTCAAGATCGATCGGTCGTTCGTCAACGATCTGGGGAGCAATGACCGGGGCGAAGTGCTGGTGGACGCCATCGTGGCCCTGGCGCAAAAGTTGGGCTTGCGCACGGTGGCCGAGGGCGTAGAAACCGAGCACCAGGCCCAGTGGCTGACCCGGTTGGGGTGCGACGAACTGCAGGGCTATCTGTTCTCGGAGCCTTGTGCACCGCAAGCCCTCGAAGGCTGGTGGGCGGGGCGGCTGGCAGGCCACCCTGCGGGCCTCACTCCCGAATCTGCCGCCCCGTGAGTTTGAGGAACAAATCCTCCAGATTGGCTGGCCGGTGCAGCGTGCGCAGGTGGCCGTGTGCGGCCAGGGCCTGCAGCAGCGGCTGCGCGTTCTGCGTATAGAAAAACACGGTCTCGCCGCTGATCTCCACGCGCGCGGCCAGGGCACGCAGCGCGGCGTCTTCGGCCATTTGTACGGCCCCCACGCCGAACACCTCCACCACATCGGGCTCCAGGTGCTGGGCGATCAGTTCGCGCGGGCGTCCTTCCGCAATCTTGCGGCCGTGGTCCAGCACCAGCAGGCGCGAGCACAGGCGCTCGGCCTCGTCCATGAAGTGCGTGGTCAGCAAGATCGACTTGCCTTGCTGCAGCAGCAGTTGCAGCCGCTCCCACATCAGGTGGCGCGCCTGCGGGTCCAGGCCCGTGGTGGGCTCGTCCAGCAGCAGCAGGCGCGGGTTGTTGACCAGGGCCCGCGCCAGTGACAGGCGCCGCTTCATGCCGCCCGACAGTTCGCCCGGCTTGGCATGGGCCTTGTGGGTGAGGGCTGCAAACTCCAGCAACTGGGGTACACGCTCGTCCATGACTGGGCCCTTGAGGCCGAAGTAGCGGCCGAAAACGCGCAGGTTTTCGGCGCAGGTGAAGTCCGGGTCCAGCGTGTCGAACTGCGTGACCACACCCAGCTGCGCCTTGATGGCCAGTGCATCGCTTGGCATGTGCAGAGGGGCGGTGCTAGGCTCGGGAGTGAAAAGTACTTCCCCTCCGTCTGGCGACGCCAGGCCCAGGCACATGCGGATGGTGGTGGTCTTGCCCGCACCGTTGGGGCCAATGACGCCCAGGCATTCGCCGGGGGCAATGGCAAAGGACACATCGTCCACCACTGTGGTCTCGCCGTAGCGCTTGCGCAAGTGCAGAACTTCAAAGAGTGCAGTCATGGGGGGATTGTGTGCGACGAGAGCCTTGTAGATGTTTGTGCGGTCGTTTTTGCCAGGATCTGCCGCAGGCGCAAGTAGATATTGCACTGGCTGCTATCAAAACAGGACCCCGCAGATCACTCCTCTGCGACCAGCCGCCCACGGCCTCCCGTTTTGGCTGCATAGAGGGCGCCGTCGGCACGTGCCATCAGTTCCGCCAGACCAGCTTCGCCCGGCTGCAGGACTGCCATCCCGGCGCTGTAGTCCAGCGCAAAGCCCAGCTCTGCCACGCTGGCAGCGTGCAGGCGTTTGCGCAGCCGCCGGTCCAGTGCGAGCCCGGCGGGCGCGCTGTTGTGCAGCAGCAGTACACCAAACTCCTCACCACCCAGGCGCCCGACCAGATCGCCGCTGCGGCAGGTGTCACCCAGCAGCCGGGCAAACAGTCGCAGCGCTCGGTCCCCCGCCTCGTGGCCGTGGGTGTCGTTGATCTGCTTGAAGTGGTCCAGGTCCAGCATCAGTGCCGTCATGGGCAACTGGTGGCGTGCTGCGTGTGCCAGCAAGCTGCTGCCTTGGGTGGTGAAGCCGCGCCGGTTGAGCACACTGGTCAGGCCGTCCGTCATGGCGAGCGTGCGCAGCTTGTGCTCGGTCTCCGACCGCCAAGCCACCAGCAAGGCCACGGTGCCGAGCACCAGGCTCACGTTGGTGGCCACAGCCGCTGCTAGGTTGACAGGGTGGGGTGTGCGAAAGCTGGGGTACTGGTCGGTGAAGGCGCCGAGCATGCCCCGCGCCAGTGTGAAAGCGGCCGACGTCAGCAGGCAGCCGAGCAGCAGGCTGCGCCAGCGCAGGTTGGCCTCGACCACGGGCGCCAGGGTGGCGCGCGCAACGATGCACAGGATGGCGGCCAACAAAAAGTTGGCCCAGCCCACGCGCCAGGCGTAGTGGCCAAAGCCCAGGGTGTAGCCCAGCGGGGCGGCTATCACCAGCACCAGCAGCAGGCGGCGCAAGGGGCGGGGGCCCAGCCATTCTTCCAGCGCCCTGTACAGCATCCACTGTGCAGCCGCGTTGCAGGCAATCGACAGGGTGGAGAGGGCCTGGTCCCACAGGGTGGATGAGGTAATGATGGCCGCCCAGGCCACCGCCTGCAGCAGCATGCTGGCTTGGACGTGGCGGGCGGCGCGACTCACGTCCCGGCCCATGATCAGCGGCAGCGCAGCCGAGATCATGAACAGGTTGGCCGCCATGACCGTCATCAGCGTGAGGAAGTCCAGCGGCATGCGCAGCGGCCCCGGGCCTGTCGTTTACTGAAAAGCGACCTCGGCAAAGCTGCGCAGCTTGCGGCTGTGCAGGCGGTCAACACCACCGTTGCGCAGGATCTCGATGGCGCGCATGCCGATGCGCAGATGCTGGTCCACCCGCTCGCGGTAGAAGTGGTTGGCCATGCCGGGCAGCTTGATTTCGCCGTGCAGGGGCTTGTCGCTCACGCACAGCAGAGTGCCATAGGGCACGCGAAAGCGGAAGCCGTTGGCGGCGATGGTGGCGCTTTCCATGTCCAGCGCCACGGCGCGGCTCTGGCTGAAGCGGCGCTGTGGCGTGTTGTCGGGCAGCAGCTCCCAGTTGCGGTTGTCGGTGCTGGCCACGGTGCCGGTGCGCATGATGCGCTTGAGTTCGTCACGGCCCATCTGCGTGACATCGGCCACGGCCTGCTCCAGCGCGACCTGAATTTCTGACAGCGCGGGAATCGGCACCCACAGCGGCAGGTCTTCGTCCAGCACATGGTCTTCGCGCACATAGGCATGGGCCAGCACGTAGTCGCCCAGCTGCTGGCTGTTGCGCAGGCCGGCGCAGTGGCCCAGCATCATCCAGGCGTGCGGGCGCAGCACGGCGATGTGGTCGGTGATGGTCTTGGCGTTGGCCGGGCCCACGCCGATGTTGACCATGGTGATGCCGCTCGCGTCCTTGCGCACCAGGTGGTAGGCGGGCATCTGCGGCAGGCGGGGTGGAGCGGCGCCCAGGTCGTCGCCTGCCTCGGCGCTCAGGCCCGCTCGGCGTGTGACCACGTTGCCGGGTTCGATGAAGGCGATGTATTCGCTGTCGGGCTTGGCCATCTCGGCATGGCCCAGGCGCACGAACTCGTCGATGTAGAACTGGTAATTGGTGAACAGCACAAAGTTCTGGAACCATTCGGGCGCTGTGCCCGTGTAGTGGCGCAGGCGGTGCAGCGAATAGTCCACGCGCGGCGCGGTGAACAGCGACAGCGGCTGGGCCTCGCCCGGTGCTGCCTGCCAGGTGCCGTTGGCAATACCGTCGTCCATGGCGGCCAGGTCGGGCAGGTCGAACACGTCGCGCATCAGCATGCGCCGGTCCTGGGTCAAAGTGCCTTCAATGTGGTCGTGCTCTGCAAACGAGAAATGGATGGGAATCGGGTGGGTGCTGGTGCCCACTTCCAGCTCCACGTTGTGGCTGGCGCGCAGCAGGCGGAACTGCTCGGCGTAGTAGTTGGCAAACAGGTCGGGCCGCGTCAGGGTGGTCTCATAGCGCCCGGGGCCTTCCACAAACCCATAGGCCAGCTTGGTGTCGGCCCGCGCCACGGTGGTGGTGTGCACCCGCACAAACGGGTAGAAAGCGCGCACCGGGCCCTCTGGCGTCTCACCCGCCACAAAACGCTGCATGGCGTCGCGCAGGTGTCCGATTTGTTGCTGATAGATGCGCTGCACCTGGGCCAGTGCATCGGCTGGGTCGGTGTGGCGGGTGGGGGCGATGAAGTCGGGGATAAGGGGCATGCCCCTATTGTCCACAAGCCGGAGTGGTTGGCATGACAACATGCCACTGCCACTGCGGCGAGAGATGCTCCGTACGAACCGAGCGGGCCAAGTGTGCACCGCAGACCGCCCGAGTCCGCTGGTGCACACCGAGCGGTGATGTGTGCAGAGGTTCCCTAGCGTTGCAGCCAGTTGCCGGTGGCCTGGGCATCCATGGGTACCGACACCACAAACCCCTGGATCACATCGCACCCCAGCTCCTTGAGCAATGCGATCTGCCCCTGCGTTTCCACTCCCTCTGCCACGGTCTTGAGCTGCAGGCTGCGGGCCATCTGGATGATGGCGGTGACGATGGCGACGTCATCGGCGTTGCCGGGGGTGTCGGTGACAAATGACCGGTCGATCTTGAGCTTGTCGATGGGGTAGCGCTTCAGATAGGCCAGGGACGAGTACCCGGTGCCAAAGTCATCGATGGAGATGCCGACGCCCAAGGCCTTGACGGCGTGCAGGGTGTTCAAGGTCTGGCCGGTCTGGTGCATGAGCACGGACTCGGTCAGTTCGATCTCCAGATATTGCGGTGCCAGCCCTGTTTCCTGGAGGACGGCAGAAATGTCGGCGGCCACGTCGCGCTGGCGGAATTCAAGGGCCGAGAGGTTGACCGCCACGGGCACCCTGGCCAGGCCCTGGTCCTGCCAGGCCTTGAGTTGTCGGCAAGCCTCGTGCATTACCCAGCGGCCAATGGGGGTGATGAGACCGCGTGACTCCGCAAACGTGATGAACTCATCAGGCCCCACCAGTCCACGCTCGGGGTGGCGCCAGCGCACCAGCGCTTCCAGGCCCTGCAGCCTGCCGTCGGCCAGGCAAATTTGCGGCTGGAAATGCAGCACAAAGTGGTTGCGGGCGATGGCGTCGCGCAGCAGGCGCTCCTGGTGCAGCACATCAAGGGCGCTGGCCTCCATGCTGGTGGCGTAGAACTGGCGGTTGCCGCGCCCGCTGTCCTTGGCGTGCTGCATGGCCGCGTCGGCGCAGCGCAGCAGCATGTCGGCGCTGCCGCCGTGGTCCGGGTACAGGCTGATGCCGATGGACGGGGAGATGGTGAGCGGCAGTTGATCGACCGTGAACACGCCGTGCATGGAGTCCAGCAGCTTGTCGGCCACCATGGCCGCGTCATCGGGCGTCTGCACGTCGGTCAGCACCACCACAAACTCATCACCGCCGATGCGCGCGACCACGTCGGCATCGCGCACGCCCTGGCGCAGTCGCTCGGCGACGTTGCACAGCAGCTGGTCGCCCGCATGGTGGCCGAGCGAGTCGTTCACGGTCTTGAAATGGTCCAGGTTCATGAACAGCACCGCCACACGGCCATGCCGCCTGCGCGCCAGCGACAGCACCTGCGACAGCTGCTCCATCAGGAAGTGCCGGTTGGGCAATTGCGTGAGGGGGTCGTGCAGTGCAATGAAGGCCTCGCGCTCCTGCGCCTGCTTGCGGGCCGTGATGTCGCGCACCACCACGATGCGGTAGTCCGCGTGGTGCAGGGGCATGGTCTTGCCGACGACCTCGACGGGGATGGCATGGCCGTCCTTGTGGCGGATCGTCACCTCGTAGGGGTCCTCACGCCCGCTGCGGGTGTATTCGAGCGCGGTGGCGCGCCATTCAGGGCTGATGAAGTTGAAGATCGACAGGCCCAGCACCTCGTGCAGCGCAAATCCCGTCAGGCGGTACAGCGCCTCATTGCCGTCGGTGATGATGCCATCGCGGTGGAAAACGATGGCCTCGTCCGTGGCCTCGGTGAACTTGCGCATGCGCTCTTCACTTTGGCGTACCGTGCGTTCGGCACGCCAGCGTTCGGTGATGTCTGTGATCAGGACAAAGGAGCCCATTTGCCGTTGATCGCCGCCAAAGTGCGGGATCAAATTGACTTCGATCATGCGCGCCTCGCCATTGGGCAAAGTCTGCTCGCGTGTGTACTTCACATGTTCGCCGAGCAGAGACTGCTGCACGTGGGGTTCGATGGCCTGCCATGCCTTGTCGCCAATCGCTTGCTGGACCGTCAGGCCCAGGATGGATTCGGTGGTGTGGCCGTTGTAGGCCGCGTAGCCCTGGTTGGCAAACCGGCAACGCAGATCAGGGACGTCGTAGTAGGCCATCAAGGCCGGTACCGAGTCGGCGATCAGGCGCAGCAAGGCGTCGCTGGAGCCGCTGGGGCCAGGGGCGGGGGCTGCGTTGTGGGGGTCTTGCATGGGCAGGCGCGGATGGGGTTCGTTATAGCCGATCCACCGAGCGCCAAGGCTTGGGGCAACTCCGCATGTCCGCTATGCAGAAGCGGTACGGGGCCAGTCTTTCTGTCACCATGGAGCGTTGCCAGGAGAGCCATCCACAGGAAAGGTGCGAGAGTTTCATGCACGAGTTCGGAAGTTTTTTCACCGCGCTGGCCGTGCTGGCGAGCGCGGCGGGGTGCGGTTTGCTGATGGGCATCGAGCGCGAGCGCCGCAAGGGTGAAGGGCCTGACCGGGCGCTGGCCGGGGTGCGGTCGTTCGCCCTGGCCTCGTTGGGGGGGGCTGCGGCAGCGCTGACGGGCCTGTCCGCCCTGGTGGCGGTGGGGGCTGCCCTGGTGGCGGCGCTGACTGTGGTGGCTTATGCACGTGACCGATCCGGCGACCCCGGCGTGACCACCGAGATCGCGCTGTTGCTGGCCTATGTGATCGGAGTGACCTGCGCACGCGACCAGTTGCTGGCTGCCGCCCTGGCAGTGGTGGTGACGGGATTGCTGGCGATGCGGGGCGCGCTGCACCAGTTCTCCAACCAGTGGCTACAGCCCGGCGAGGTGCGCAGCGGGCTCATTCTGGCCGCGCTGGCCTTGCTGGTGTACCCACTCGTCCCCAACACCCCCCTGTGGCAGGGGGTGCTGAACCCGCAGGTGGTGGTGCGTCTGGTCATCGTGCTGCTGGTGATCCAGTCGCTGGCGCATCTGGCCAAACGGCTGATGCAGGCGCGCCATGCGGTGGCGCTGTCGGCGCTGGCCTCGGGCTTTGTGTCGAGCACCGCCACCATTGGCAGCTTGGGCATGGAGGTGCGTGCGGGCCGGGCCACGGCGCGCACGAACGCAGGCGCTGCGGTGCTTTCGTGTGTGGCCACCATGGCGCAGATTGTGGTGGTGGCCGTCACGGTGCAGCCACAGTGGCTTGCGCGTTTGTGGCTGCCCGCACTGGCGGGCGGGTGCGTGGCGGTTGCCGTGGGGTGGTGGTGCGGTCGGGGTGCGGCGCGCTACCTTGCAACGGCTGCATCGCCTACGAATGCCGAAGCGCAGAGGGCTGCTGTCATCCCTCCCGACACCCCCATGTTCAAGTTGCGCGATGCCCTCTTGATTGCCGCCCTGCTCACCGGCATACAGGCCAGTGTGCAGGGGCTGACAGCGTGGCAGGGCGACGCGGGCATGCTCGCAGGCGCGCTGCTGGCGGCCCTGGCAGACGTGCACGCCGCCACAGCGGCAGTGCTGGTACGCGGCGGGCCAGACAGTGCGGCTGCACCCGCCATTGCGCAGGCCCTGATGGTCGCTCTGCTGGTGCATGCGGGTAGCAAATGTGTGGTGGCCCTGGCCAGTGGGGGCTGGCGCTACGCCCTGGCCGTGGCGCCGGGCGTGCTGGCACACACCCTGGCCTTTGTGGGGGTGTTGGCCCTGCAGGCGTAGCGGTCTGTAGGGGGTGGGCGGGATAATCGCCCCATGACCTCCAAAGAAAACCTAGCCCGCACTGATTTCAGCACGCTGGCCCTGAGCCCCGCCACGCTGGCCAACCTGCAGCAGCTGGGCTACACGCAAATGACCCCCATCCAGGCGGCCAGCCTGCCGCCCGCGTTGCTGGGCAAGGACCTGATCGCCCAGGCCAGCACCGGCAGCGGCAAGACCGCCGCGTTTGCCTTGGCCCTGCTGGCCAACCTCAACCCCCGCCGTTTTGCGGTGCAGGCCCTGGTGCTGTGCCCCACGCGCGAGCTGGCCGACCAGGTGACCACCGAGATCCGCCGCCTGGCTCGTGCCGAAGAAAACATCAAGGTCGTAACCCTGTGCGGCGGCGTGCCGCTGCGCGCGCAGACGCTGAGCCTGGAGCATGGCGCGCACATCGTGGTGGGCACGCCCGGCCGCGTGATGGACCACCTGGAGCGCCAGCACCTGAGCCTGGAAGCGCTCAACACCCTGGTGCTCGATGAGGCCGACCGCATGCTCGACATGGGCTTCTTCGACGACATCGTGGTGGTGGCCAAGCAGTGCCCCAAGGAGCGCCAGACCCTGCTGTTCTCGGCCACTTACCCCGAGGGCATTGCCAAGCTCAGCGCGCAGTTCATGAAGTCGCCCGAGCAGATCACCGTGCAGGCGCAGCATGCCGAAGGCAAGATCGAGCAGCGCTGGTATGAGGTCAAAAACAGCGAGCGCCTGCACACGGTGTCGCAACTGCTCAACCACTTCCGGCCGGAGTCGTCCATCGCGTTCTGCAACACCAAGCAGCAGTGCCGCGACCTGGTGGGTGTGCTGCAGGCGCAGGGCTTTAGCGCGCTGGCGCTGTTTGGCGAGCTGGAGCAGCGCGAGCGTGACCAAGTGCTGGTGCAGTTTGCCAACCGCAGTTGCTCGGTGCTGGTGGCCACCGATGTGGCCGCGCGCGGGCTGGACATTGCCAACCTGGCCGCCGTGATCAACGTGGATGTGACGCCCGACCCCGAGGTGCACATCCACCGCATCGGCCGCACGGGCCGGGGCGATGCCGAAGGGCTGGCGCTCAACCTGGCCAGCATGGACGAGATGGGCAGCGTGGGCAAGATCGAGCAGCTGCAGGGCCGCGAGTCACGCTGGTTCCTGGTGGCCGACCTCACGCCCACCGGCAGCGGCCCACTGGTGCCGCCCATGGTCACCATCCAGATCATCGGCGGCCGCAAGGAGAAGATCCGTGCGGGCGACGTACTGGGCGCGCTGACCGGCGAGATGGGCTACACCCGTGAGCAGATCGGCAAGATCAACGTGAACGACTTCTCCACCTATGTGGCGGTGGACCGCACCATCGGCGCCCAAGCTGCCCAGCGCCTGAACCAGGGGCGTGTGAAGGGCAAGACCGTGAAGGCCCGCATGGTGACCGGAACCCAGGACTTTGAATGAAAAGCGCCGGATGCGCTAGTGAATCATGCACTGATAGCTATCAATTTGATAGTAAGTGCATGCCCTGCACCCGGCTGCGTCAGCGCCGGGCTGCGGCGGTCTCCAGCATCCGCACCATCTCGCCGAAGCCCCGCTGGCGCGCCAGCTGCAAGGGCGTGTTGCCCTGCCGGTCGGTCAGTGCCTGGCTGGCCCCCGCCTGTAGCAAGGCCTGTAGCGTGGCCTGGTGGCGCGGGCCGCCGTTGCCCAGCACGATGGACTCGATGAGCGCCGTCCAGTGCAGGTTGTTCACGTGGTCCAGCGGCGCCCCGGCGGCGATCAGCTGGCGCACCACACCGTCGTGCCCCAGGTGGGCAGCGGCAATGAGGGCCGTGCCGTCGTAGCGGCTGGTCACCTGCCTGGCGCTGGCGCCCAGCTGCAGCAGCAGGCGTAGCGTGGCTTCGTCGTCGGCCACGGCGGCGATGGTCACGGCGTCGTAGCGGTCGTTTTCCAGCGCGTTCAGATCGGCACCGGCTTTGGCGAGGGTGCGGATGGCATCGGCCTGACGGGCGTAGGTAGCCACATGCAGTGGCGTGCGGCCATACGCGTCGCGGGCGTTTGCATCGGCGCGTGCGGCGATCAGCTTGGACAGGGCGGGCACATCACCCCGTGCTGCGGCGGCGTGCAGGCCCTGGTAAGCAGCCGTTTCGGCGGCAGTGGGAGGCACCTGGGCCTGGGCCGTGGTGGCGCAGGCCAGTGCTGCGGCCAGTGCGAAAACAAGGTTCCAGTGCTTCAAGGGTGCCTCCGATGGCGTGCGTTGCGGGTGAGGGCGGGTGATTACTTCAGCAGGTCCTGCACTTTGGCGATGCCCGCCACGGCACATTGCTCGTCCAGGTGGCCGCCGGGTGCGCCGCCCACGCCGACAGCGCCGATCACTTCGTTGCCCACCTTCACCGGCACGCCACCACCCAGCAGCAGGTAGCCGGGAATGTTCACCAGGTTCGCCGCAGCGGGGTTCTTCTGCGCGCCTTCCATCATGGCCAGTGTGGTGTTCTTGGCCGATGCCGAGGTGTAGGCCTTCAGGCGGCTGGCTTCCAGCGTGTGGGGGCCTGCGTTGTCGGCGCGGTGCACGGCGCGCACAGTGCCTGCGCGGTCCACCACGGTGGCGGTCACGGCGTAGCCGTTGGTGGTGCAGGTGGCCACAGTCTGTGCGGCAATCTGCGTGGCCAGGTCCAGCGACATGTTCTTTTCGGTGCGCACGCCTTCGGCGCTGGCGGCCGTGGCGATCAGGGACAGGGTGAGGGCGGCGACGGTGGCGAGGCGGTTTTGCATGGTGTTCTCCGGTGTTTCTGGATCGGTGCCACCCTTTGTGGCGCCGTGGGAGAACTGTAGAAATTGCCGCCGTTTTCAGCCATTCGGGCGGCTACGCGCGGCCCTCCGTAGAACTACGGAAAGACCACAGAGGGCAGGCCAGTTCACTCGGCTGCATCCACCAGCGCCGCATAGCGCCGGATCAGCTGCGCCAGTGATTCAGCTCCCAGCTTGGCAAACAGGTTGGCGCGGTGCGTCTCCACCGTGCGGGGGGAGAGTTCGAGCGCCCTGCCGATTTCCTTGTTGGTCAGGCCTTCGACGATCAGTCCCAGCACCTCGCGTTCCCGGGCGGACAGCTGCACAAAACGCTCGCGCGCCTGCTGGTCGGCCTGGTGGCGTTCGCGCGAGCGCACATGCTGGCGCACGGCGTTCTGCAGCGCCTCGATCAGCACTTCGTCATCCACGGGCTTTTCGAGAAACTCTGCGGCCCCTGCCTTGAAGGCGCGGCGGCACATCTCCACCGTGCCGTGCCCGGTGAGCAGGATCATGGGCTGGTCCACGCCCTGCGCCAGCAGCTGCTCCAGCACCGTGAGGCCGCTGATGCCGGGCATGCGCACGTCGAGCACGATGGCGCCAATGCTGGCGCGGTCGAACCCCGCCATGAAGGACTGTGGGTCGGCCCAGGTCTGCACGCGCAGGCCCACGGTGCTGATGAGCAGTGACAGGCTGTCGCGCACGGCGGCGTCGTCGTCCACCAGGTGGATCAGGGGCGAGAGGGATGGGGCGCTATCGGTCATGGGCGGGTGGGGCGGCGCACAGGGTCAGCACAAACTCGGCACCCCGGTGGGCGGCGGACGGGGGCGTGGCCTCGGGCGCCAGGGTCAGCTGCGCACCCATGGCCTGCGCCAGGCTCTCGCAAAGCGTGAGGCCCAGGCCCAGCCCACCGGTGCGGGTGGTGTAGAAGGGCTCGAACAGGTGCTGGCGCGCCTCGGGCGGTATGCCCGGACCGTGGTCGCGTACCGACAGGGCCACGTGTCCGGCACCGGCGCGCGCCATCTCAAGGTGCAGCTGGCGTTCAGGGGGGGGCACTTGCTCCAGTGCCTGCAGGGCGTTCATCAGCAGGTTGTGGATGATCTGCTGCAGGGCCACGGGTTCGGCCAGCACCTGGGGCAAGTCAGGGGGGGCAGACACCTCGGGCGCCACGCCGCGCTGCGCCATTTCTGGCTCCAGCAGGTGCAGCACGTCCTGCACGGCGGTGGGCAGCGCCAGTGGCTGGGCCTGGGCCGCCAGGTCGGGCCGCTCTACCAGGCGGCGCAGTCGGCCCACCACGGTGGACGCGCGGCGTGCCTGTTCCACAGCCCTGGCCATGGCGGTTTGTGCCGTCGCCAGCTCGGGCGGGTCATCGGCCAGCAGGCGCTGCGCAGCCTGGGTGCTGGACAGCAGTGCGGTCAGCGGCTGGTTCAGTTCGTGGGCCATGCCTGCAGCCAGCTCGCCCAGCGTGTTCAGCCGAGCCACCTGGCCCAGGCGCAGCAGCTCTTCCGCCCGTTGGCGGGCAACGCGCTGGCGCCACAGTGCGCGGCCTGCAGCCCACAGTGCCGCGGTCAGCAGGCACCAGCCCAGCATGCCCCACCAGGGCAGCTCGTGCAGGCCCACGCTGCGCCGGGCCACCACATCCAGCGGCTGGCTGGGTGCGGCCAGCAGTTTGTGAAAGTCGTAGCTGCGGATGCCACTGCCCTGATTGGCATGGCCGGGCTGCACCACAAAGGCAGCGCCGCTTCGCTCCAGCGTCACGCGAACCGGGCTGGTCGCCATGTCCATAGGCCACTCGTCGGTCGGGATGGTGGTGCGAAGGTCGATGTGCAGCGCATAGCTGCCGGGCGTGCCCGCGAGCACCAGGTAGTAGCGGCCTGCGGGCAGGTTCAGCCCTGCCATAGCGGCGTGGCCGGTGCGGCGCGAGGTGGCTTCGGCTGCCGCCAGTTCGGCCTGCAGCGCGGGAGGCCAGTCGCTGTGGGCCGCCCTCTGCAGCACGGCCAGGATCTGGGGGTACACCGATGTCAGGCGGGGCAGGGGCGATGCCGCGTTGTGCAGGTCATCCGCCGCAGCGGCGGGCTGCAACAGCGCCAGCGTGGCCATGATGGCGTCGTGCTGCACCACGCGCTGGCTCAGTAGCCGGTGCACGATGCGCGCGTCCGTCTCAAATGCCGCGTGCAATTGCTGCAAGCGGTTGACCGCCAGCCAGCCAGAGCCAGCACAGGCCACCAACGCCCATAGCAGCAGGCTGGGCAGGTGGGGCGTGTGTCGCAAAAGAAGGCGCCAGGCGGGGAGCATGCGCGGATTCTGGCATGGGGGCTGCGTTGCCTCAGCCCTGGGCTGCACTCGTGCCTCCCATTAAACGGAGCTTAAGGTGGCTCTGGTGTAATTTCCGATTCGCCTGTCTGCCGCTCCTTCGCATACCCACCATGTCCGCATCTTCTCCAGCATCCCACCCCTGGCTATCGCCCCGCAACCTGCTCTGGGCCTCGGTGGCCGTGGCGGTGGTCACCATCGCACTCAAGACGCTGGCCTGGGTGGTCACGGGCTCGGTGGGTCTGTTGTCCGACGCGATGGAGTCGTTTGTGAACCTGGCCAGCGCCATGTTTGCGTTGGCGATGGTGACGGTGGCGGCGCGGCCGGCTGATGACGACCACCCCTATGGCCACCACAAAGCCGAGTATTTTTCTTCGGGCTTCGAGGGCATCCTCATCGTGGGCGTATCGGCGGGCATCCTGTGGGCTGCCGGGCATCGGTTGTTCGACCCACAACCCATCGAGCAGGTGGGCTGGGGCCTGGGGCTTTCGGTGCTCAGCTCGGCCCTGAACGGGCTGTTGGCATGGGTGATGTTCCGCTCGGCGCGCGAGCACCGGTCCATCGCGCTGGAGGCCGATGCCCGCCACCTGGTGACCGACGTGTGGACCTCGGCCGGTGTGCTGGTGGGCATTGCGGGCGCGGCCCTCACCGGCTGGCTGTGGCTGGATGCGGTGGCGGCGATTGCCGTGGCGCTGAACATCCTGAAAGAGGGCGTGGAGCTGGTGTGGCGTTCGTCCCAGGGCCTCATGGATTCAGCGGTGGAGCCCGAGGTGCAGGCCACCATCGAAGTCACGCTGCAGCAATTTGTGGCGGCACAGGCACCCGGTGCCGTGCGGTTCGACCATGTCTCCACGCGCCGCGCAGGCCAGCGCCAGTTTGTGGACATGCACCTGCATATGCCCGCCCACTGGACCTTGCGCCACGCGGCAGAACTGCGCGGCCAGGTCGAGCGCGCGCTGATGACCGCCGTGCCCGGCCTGCGCGCCACTATCGAGCTGCTGCCCACGGATGTGGAGGCGCATTTCGACGACCCCCGTGATGATTTGAAGGATGCCGTGAAGTGATCAGCGTATTGCAACGTGTGCGCGAAGCGCGTGTAGAAGTCGAGGGGCAAACCGTGGGCGCCATCGGCGCAGGCCTGCTCGTGCTGGTGTGCGCCGAGCGCGGCGACACCGATGCCGAGGCCGACAGGCTGCTGGCCAAGCTCCTCAAGCTGCGGATTTTTTCGGACGCTGCGGGCAAGATGAACCAGAGCGTGCAGGATGTGGGCGGCGGCCTGCTGCTGGTCAGCCAGTTCACCCTGGCGGCAGACACCACCGGCGGCAACCGCCCCAGCTTCACCCAGGCGGCCGCGCCTGACGAGGGGCGGCGGCTGTACGACTACCTGGTGGCCCAGGCGCGCAAGATTCACCCTGTGGTGGCCACCGGCCAGTTTGCAGCCGATATGCAGGTGCACCTGGTCAACGACGGACCGGTGACGATTCCGCTGCGGATGCCGCCTGCAGCTCATCAAAATTGATAGCTGCTTTCGCTTGATATATAAGCGCTAGAGCCTATTTAGGCTCTGATGTTTTCCGAGAAACCAATGGCGACACAGGCAGAAACCGGAACGCCATGGACGCCAGCGTCAGCCAAGTCGCAATGGCCAACATGACGGCCGTGTGCGCATCCCAGCCCTGGCGCTGGGCGCCGTTGGCCACGATGCCGGTGAACCACTGCATCAGCGCCACGCCCAGGAACATCGCCATGGTGTACGCCGACAGGGCCCGGCCTGTGAGCGCGGCCGGGTATGAGGCGCGCACATCGGCGTACTGCAGCACGCCGTAGCCCGAGAGCAGCCCCATCAGCAGGATGAGCACCACGCTGGCCGCCGGGTGCACACGCAAAAATGCCAGCAGCGCGAACAGCCCAGCCATCAGCAGCGAGGCGTTGCCGATCCAGCGTCGGCGGCGGCCAATGCCTGGGTCCAGACGGCCCGCCAGACCGGGTGCAAACAGCGCAATCAAGGACAGGCCCAGCGCCACGTTGCCGCTGTCCACCAGCGTGAGGTGGTACCGCTCCATCAGCAACGGCGCCAGCCACAGGCCCCGCAGCGACAAAAACGCGGCGTAGCCCGACATGCCCAGCAGCAGGATGCCCCAGGTGTGCGGCACCGTGAGCAGCTGGCCAAAGCCCAGCAGCGCCTGGCCCCAGGTTTCGCGCTGCGCCGGTGGCGGCACGAGCGGGGCGGGCTCGTGCACCCGCAGCCAGATCAGCAGCCACGACAGCGCGCTGAGCACCGCCAGCACGGCATAACCCGTGCGCCAGCCGCCACCGTGCTGCACCAGCCAGGCCAGTGGCGTGCCGGTGAATAGCAGGCCCAGACCGCCAACTCCCATCGCCACGCCCGACAGGTAGGCAAACCGGTCGGCAGGGAAATGCCGCGCAATGAACAGCGTGCAGGCCAGAAACGCGGGCGAGCAGCCCACGCCGATCATCAACTGGCCCACCATCAGCCACGCATAGCCGGGCGCTGCCGCCGACAGCGCGGCCCCGCCAATCGCCAGCGGGAAAGCGGTCAGCACCGTGCGCCGCAGGCCCCACAGGTCCAGCCCCACGCCCATCAGCAACTGGGCCACACCGAACGACAGGCCGAACAGCCCGGCAAAGGCCCCCAGCGACCCCGGCGACAGCCCGAACTCTGCGGTCAGCCCCTGGGCCAGGATGGCCGTGGTGGTGCGAAACGCCTGGCTCAGCGCGAACCCGCTGAGCAGCGTGAGCAGCATGGCCCATAGCACGCGGGGCGGCGGGCGGCCGCTGTCTACCGTGGGTGTCGGCGCGGGTGCCGGTACCGCCGCAGGCGTGGACCTGGGCGTTGGCGGCGAGGCCGAGGGGCTGCTGTTCACTGCCGCCAGAAGAACACCGCCGCCATCACCAGCCCGGTAGCCACGATGCCCCAGCGCAGCACGTTGGCAGGCAGCTTGCGCGCCACGCGGGCGCCGCCATAGCCGCCTGCGGTGGCGGCCACCATCATCATCAGCGCCTGCGGCCACAGCACGATGCCGCCTGCTGCGTAGATGGCCACCGCAATCGCGGTGAGCAGCGCAGAGACCAGGTTCTTCATGCCGTTCATGGCGTTGAGCTGGGTTTGCCCCAGCAGGCCGAACAGTGCCAGCAGCAAGATGCCCAACCCGCCGTTGAAGTAGCCGCCATACCCCGCCACGGCCAGCATGCCCAGGGCCGCCTTCCACGGCGCGGCGGGGCCATGGGCAGACGCACCGGCCCACTGGCGCAGCCGGGGGCCCAGCGCAAACATCGCCGTGGCCGCCAGCAGCAGCCAGGGCACGACCTTGCGGAAGGTAGCGTCGGGCGTGATCAGCAGCAGCGCCGCCCCGGCCGATCCGCCGATGAGGGCCAGCAGCACCACCGCCCGCATGGACAGGCCGGGCGGCGGCTGCATGTCTTCCCGGAACCCCCAGGCCCCCGCCATGTAGCCCGGCAACAGCGCCACCGTGCCCGTGGCATTGGCCACCACGGGTGGCACGCCGGTGAAGACGAGGGCAGGCAGGGTCAGAAAGCTACCGCCACCGGCAACGGCATTGAGGGCGCCAGCGATGAAGGCGGCGGTGAGAAGCAAAGGTGTGTCGAGCATGCACCGATGGTAGGGGGTGGCGCCACCGCCATTGGCGACGGCGCAGGTGCAACACTTTTTCCTTCCCTGGCGCCTGTCAGGTGCTGGGGCTGGTCAATATGAAAGGGCTACCCTCAGCGCAATCAGTACAGATAGGCTGCATTGGGCGCGGCGGGTGTTACGCCATCCGTAGCGCTGCTGGTGCCCACGGCCAGGGTGCTGGCATCACCAGACAGCGCCACGCCAGCGCCGAAGCGCGCAAGTGCGCGCGGTTGGGGCGCCTTGAGGTAGGACCTGTGTGCCCAGGTGGTGCTGTCACGGCGGTAGATGTTGACGGCCCCGGCCGCGCTGGCGGCCTGGTTGCTGGCGTCGCCATTGATGCCGGGGGCGTTGCTGGCGTCCCTCAGGTTACCCAGGGCGAGCGTGCGGCCATCCGAGGAAAGCGACAACATGACGCTTGTTGACTGCGATTGGCCATCAGCCTTGACCGACAGGGCCGGCTGCTGCGTCCAGGCGTCCCCCGTGCGTGTGAAGGTTTGCAGCTCAACGCTGGAGAATCCAGCACCATCCAGGACGGCCAGCGTGCTTCCGTCCCCGGACAGCGCAAAGGGGTGCTCCCCATCCATTACGTCGGTGGTCTTGCTCCACACTTGCTTGGGGGAGCTCCACGTACCACTGAGTTGTGTCAGGACAGACACGTCGTGCTGGCTGTTCGCTGCGAGGAGTGTGCCATCGCTGGACAGGGCTACTACCGCTCCGAAGCGGGCCACACGCCGGTCGGTGCTGCTGCGTGGCAGGTGCGCCTGCTCCGCCCAGGCACTGTTGTTGCGGACAAAGGTGTGAACCGCGCCCAAACCACCGCCAAAAATGGAATCGCTTCCGCTGGAGATCGAGCCGACGAGGCTTCCTTCAAGCCCCGGGGTGAAGTTAGCGCCTTCTTCAGGTGCTCCCACTGCCAGCAGGTTTCCGTCGGCTGACAGAGCCACGCTGAAGCCAAAGTGTTGGGGGGTGCAGGGAAACACAAACGTGCCCATGACGTCGAGGCGGCTGCAGGATTCGACTTTCTGCGGTGTGTTGCGTGCCTTGATGTAAGCCTGCTGGCTCCAGGTGCCGCTGCTGCGAGTGAGCAGATAGACCGCTCCTGCGCCATACGCATCGCGGTTGGATGCATCACCATTGATGCCCCGCGCGTTGCTTCTTTCTTCCGGTGCGCCCACAGCCAGCGTATTAACGTCAGCAGACAAAGCCACGCTGGCGCCAAAGGCCATTTTGGCGGCGGAGTTGGTGCTTTCAATGCGCGCCTGCTGACTCCAGGTGCCGCCCACTGTATTGCGACTGAAGACATACACCGCGCCTGCCCCGGCCAACCCGCCTGAGCTGCCCTCGCTCGGGGATCCAACAACCATTGTTGCACCGTCCGCCGACAGGGCAATCACATTTGTATAGCTGCCAAATCGCGCGGGATTGCCGCCTGCGAGTTCGAACTTGCCAATGGCCTGCGTGAGGTCGGGGGTGACGGTGGCCGTGAACGGGCCACAGCCGTTCGCATCGCAGGCACGCAGTCGGTAACTGGCGTTCACACGCTCGTGTAGTAGCTGAGGGGCGAGGCTATGGGCGTAAGAGGTGCTGCTCAGTGCGCCTCCGAGCTGTGTCTCGGGCAGGGGGCCTGTCGGTCCATCGGGGTCCTCAAACAGTTCATAGCGTGTGGCTCCGGCGCTGGCATTCCAGCTGAAGTTGTAGCCCTTGATCCCATACCCCACGGTGAGGCTGGAAGGTGTAGGGGAGGTCGAGCTTCCGGAGCCACCGCCGCAGGCTGTCAGTACGAGCGGGATAGCGAGAAACAAGCCGTTCAGGGGTTGAAGAATGCGAGGCATGAAGGGATTCCTCAGAGTATTGGGTTTTGACGAGTGGAGTGGGAGGGCGTGCCCAGGATCAATGGTCAGTACAGATACACCGCCCCGACGCTGACGGGAAGGGGCATTGCAGGGTAGGCGGGGCTACCCGAGTTGTCCGCCTGGTTGCCTTGGATGTCTTTGGCCAGACCGTCTTCGCCCGTGGCGCCCACTGCCAGGGTGGTGCCGTCGCCTGACAATGCGATGCTGGCACCAAAGAGGTCCCCCGCATCGGTATTGCTGGCCTTCAGGTAGGCGCGTTGACTCCAGGTACCGCCACTTCGCTGGTATACGTAGGCAGCGCCCGCGCCGCCCGCAGAATGGTCCGCCTGTTTGCCATTGATGCCCCTGGCGCCGCTGGCTTCAGCCATGGCGCCCACGGCCAGAGTATTGCCGTCGGCAGACAGTGCGAGGCTGGATCCATACCAGTGGTCCTGGCCGGTGTTGCTGGCCTTCAGATAGGCCTGCTGGCTCCACGCATCGTTGCTGCGGGTGAACAGATAGGCGGCGCCCGCACGTGCCAGGGTGCGAGCGCCGGGCGGGTTGTTGATGCCCGTTCCAGACGCGCTCTCATCCTGGGCTCCGACGGCCAGTGTGTTGCCATCTGCCGAAAGTGCGAGCTTGAGGCCAAATCGGTCGTTGGCGGCAGTATTGGATGCCTTGACAAAGGCCTGCTGGCTCCAGCCTTTGCTGCTCTGGGTGAAGACGTAGACCGCACCGGAGCTGCTGGCCGATTGATCCTGCTGGTTGCCATTGACGCCGGTGGCGCTGCTGCTCTCCAGCGGGGCCCCCACAGCCAGCGTGCTCCCATCACCCGAGAGCGCAATGGATTCGCCAAAGTGTTGCCAACCTAGGCTGTTGGTGTTGCTGGCTTTCAGGTAGGCCTGATGGGCCCAGATGCTTCCTCCTCCGGCGCCGCTGCTGCTGCGGGTGTAGGTGTATACCGCGCCTGAGCGGATGGCCGAGTTGTCGCTCTGATCGCCATTGATGCCGGTGGCTTTGCTGCCTTCGCCGGGTGCGCCAACGGCCACCAGGTTGCCATCGGAAGACACCGCCACGCTGCTTCCGAAGCTTTGGGGGTTGCGTACGTAATAGCCCATGATGTCAACGCTGTAATCGGCCTTGGGGCGCGTATTGCTTGCCTTGATGTAGGCCTCCTGCACCCACTTCATAGAAAGGCCGTGAGGCAGGGGGCTCCCGATAGCCTTGAAGACGTATGCGGCACCCGCACCCTGGGTCTGGGTGTCGGATGCGTCGCCGTTCACCCCTTTGGCACTGCTGGTCTCGCCGGGGGCTCCCACGACCAGCGTGGATCCGTCGGCAGACAGGGCCAGGCTGGCGCCAAAGCGGGGGCCGTTGTCCAGGTAGCGTCCGTTGTCGTAGGCCCGGTTGTTGCCGGCCTTGAGATAGGACGCCAGTGTCCACAAGCCGTAGGTATTGTTGCGCGAGAAAACATAGACGGCGCCTGCGTTCACGATGGAGTTGTCGGCTTGGTCGCAGGAGGTGGTTGTGGGGCAGGTCGCGTTGCTGCGTTCTCCAGTCGCGCTCACGGCCATCACTTTTCCATCTGCCGACAGCACCACGGCACCCCCAAACGTGTCGCCAGGCTCACTGTTGCTGGCCTTGAAGTAGCCAATGGCCTGGGTCACATCGGGCGTGACTGCGGTCGTGAATGCTCCGCAGCCAGTGCCGTCGCAGGCGCGCAGGCGATAGGTGGCATTCACTCGCTCATGCAGTTGCGCTGACTTTATCTCGTGGAAAAAGGCGGTAATGGTGTGGTCGTTGGTGCTGCCTACTATCGTCTCCGGCTGCGGGCCAGTGGGGCCGTCGGGGTCTTCGAACAGCTCGTAGCGGGAGGCGTCCGTGCTGGTGTTCCATTGGAATTTGTAACCTTTGGTTCCGTAGCCCACGGTGAAACCCGACGGCGCTGCAAGGCCCGTGGATGGAGCGTCCGAACCTGAGCCCCCACCGCAGGCCGCCAGCATCACAGGGACGGCCATCATCAGTGCCCGCGCCAGGTGAGTCGGCCTCGGGGTGGTAGGTGTCCTGCGAGGTATCGAGTGTCCGATCATGGGCAATGTCCTGTTGTCCTGAAGTGGGAAAGGAAGCGGTGCGAACGGAGGAGGATGGGGGCGTGGAGATGTCAGATGTGTGCCCCCAAGTGCCGTAGCCAGGGCCGTGTAGCGTTACAAACGCTTATCCCGAACCTGTTCCTTAGCCCTCCCTTAGGTCGGGCTTTTATACCATTCAGTAAAAAATAAACAGCAAGAAATACGATTTGTTTCCGGATCGCTGCAGGAGGCTTGGTGGGCAAGATGTGACCCGTGGTGAGGCGCGTGCAGCGCCAAGCCCAGGGCGCTCTATGCCTTGGCCGCTCTACTTGGGCGGCGCTATTCAGAAGCGTACGGGTCTGCAAACCCCAGCTCTTGCAGGATGTCGGTCTCGTAAGCCTCCATCTCCTCGGCATCGGCCTCACTCGTCTCGTGGTCCCAGCCCTGGGCATGCAGCGCGCCGTGCACCAGCATGTGGGCGTAGTGTTCTTCCAGGCTCTTGTTTTGCTCCTTCGCTTCCCGCTCGATCACGGGGGCGCAAAGCACCAGGTCGGCAGTCACCACCGGCTCCTGGGTGTAGTCGAAGGTGAGCACGTTGGTGGCGTAGTCCTTCTTGCGGTACTCGCGGTTGAGCTGCCGGCCTTCTTCAGCACCCACGATGCGCACGGTGATCTCGGCGTCGGTGGCCAGGGCGTGGCGAATCCAGCGCGTGACCTTGTGGCGGGGCAGCACGGCCCGGTGGGCGGCGGCCTCGTCAAACGAGCCGAACTGCAGCGACAGGGAGAGTTGGTTCAGTGGCATGTGAAGCGAAATTGGCGGCAGGCGCTGGAAGAGTAGGTGCTGAAAGCTATGAAAATAGGAGCGAGTGGTGTTCAGTCCCTGCCGCGTGCAGTGGCTGCACGGCGGGGGGCGTCATAGGCGTCCACGATGCGGGCTACCAGTGGGTGGCGCACCACGTCAGCGCTGGTGAAGTGGGTGATGGAGATGCCCTTCACACGTTTGAGCACCCGTTCGGCGTCGATCAGGCCGCTCAGGTTGCCCTTGGGCAGGTCGATCTGGCTCACGTCGCCCGTCACCACCGCCTTAGCGCCAAAGCCAATGCGGGTGAGGAACATCTTCATCTGCTCGGGGGTGGTGTTCTGCGCTTCGTCCAGGATGACGAAGGCGTTGTTCAGCGTGCGCCCACGCATGAAGGCCAGCGGCGCGATCTCGATGGCGTTGCGCTCGAAGGCCTTTTGCACCTTGTCATGCCCCATCAGTTCATACAGCGCGTCGTACAGCGGGCGCAGGTAGGGGTCCACCTTCTGCGCCAGATCGCCGGGTAAAAAGCCCAGGCGTTCCCCCGCCTCGACCGCCGGGCGGGTCAGCACGATGCGCTGCACGCTGCTGCGTTCCAGCGCGTCCACCGCACTGGCCACGGCGAGATACGTCTTGCCCGTGCCGGCCGGGCCGATGCCGAAGGTGATGTCGTGCGTGGCGATGTTCTGCAGGTACAGGTTCTGCGTGGGCGTGCGGCCGCGCAGGTCGGCACGGCGGGTGTTGAGGATGATGGCGTCGTCCGGGGCCTCCAGCAGTTCGCTGTCGCCCGCGAGCATGAGCTGGATGTAGTCTTCGCCAATGGGGCGCTCGGCCATTTCATAGAGGGCCTGCAGCAGCTCCATCGCCTGCGTGGCCTTGGCCTTGGGGCCATCGACCTTGAACTGCTCGTGCCGGTGCGCAATGCTCACCTGCAAGGCCACCTCGATGGTACGCAGGTGCGCATCGGCCGGGCCACACAGGTTGGTGAGCCGGGTGTTGTTGTGGGGGGTGAAGGTGTGGCGCAGGATCACGCGGATAATTCCAGTCAGGCAACGGAAAACAGCAAGAACGGCGGCGCGGCATGTCATGTCCGCGACGTCAAAGGACATCAATGATAGGCAAATTGACCGGCACCCTGCTGGAGAAGAATCCCCCCGAGGTGCTGCTGGACTGTCACGGCGTGGGCTACGAGGTGAATGTGCCCATGAGCACGTTCTACAACCTGCCCGCCGTGGGCGAGCGGGTGAGCCTGCTGACCCAGTTCATCGTGCGTGAGGATGCGCAGCTGCTGTACGGCTTTGCAACCGCCCCTGAGCGCCAGGCTTTTCGTGAGCTGATCAAGATTTCAGGCGTGGGGCCGCGCACTGCCTTGTCCATCCTGAGCGGCATGGGCGTGAGCGACCTGGCGCAAGCGATCTCGTTGCAGGAGGCGGGGCGCCTAGTCAAGGTGCCGGGTATCGGCAAAAAGACGGCAGAGCGCTTGCTGCTGGAGCTCAAGGGCAAGCTGGGCGCCGACATGGGCGCTGTGCGCGATGCGGCCACCAGCGATGCGCAGGCCGATATCCTGCAGGCGCTGCTCGCGCTGGGATACAACGACAAAGAAGCGGCAGCGGCGCTCAAGGCTCTGCCGGTGGAGGTGGGAGTCAGTGATGGCATCAAGATGGCGCTGAAGGCGTTGGCGAAGTAGCGCTGCGTGTCTTTGAAAAATCGTGTGGTTCTTTGTGATGACGTCTTTTCAGGTTGTTGGAGCATTCCATGGCAAACAGTTTTAGAAATCTGATGAGCGCGCTTGGTGGTGTGGCCCTGTCATTGCTGCTGGCGGGCTGTGGGGGCGGTTCCGGAGAGGCAGAGGCGACGTCCCAGACCACCCGCATGGAAGGCTGGGTACAGCCCGCCAGCGCTGACCAGGGCGTGCCATATGTCAAGTTGCGCGAAGCGATAAATCTGCCTACCCCTGCGAAAATCCGGCTTGGTGCCATTGCACAAGAGAAGGCAATACCTTTCCCTTTAAAGACCGGCTTGGCGCCCCGTCTGATCGGCATGGCCCGCGATGTGGATGCCACTGGCGCATCAGCCCAGACACTGCAGATGTTTCATTGGAGGCCCACCGAGTCGGGAGGGCTGGTCGCCGCCATCAGCTTTTCTTCAGAGGGGGCGCATGGCTTGCGTCTCGGTGTGGTGGTCAAGCAGTTGCCCGGTGGCTCCGTGCTGCGCATCTACAGTCCGGCAAAAGCTGGCACGGTGTTTCAGATCCCAGGCCAGGAGGTGCTGCAGCGCATTCAACGACAGAAGATGGCAGGGGATTCGGGCCTAGACGGACAGACTTGGTGGACTCCCGATTTGGGTTCTGACGAAGTCACTCTGGAGGTGGAGCTACCTCCGGGGACCCCGTTGGGAGCACTCGACATTGCGGTTCCTCGCGTGTCACATATCTTTGAGGACCTGTCGCTTCCGACGGAGGGCGATTTCTCCACGAAGATCAACGAGTCGGCAGCCTGCCAACTGGACGCCTCCTGCTACGACGCGTATGCCAATCAGCGCAACGCGGTCGCACGGATGATCTTTACTTCTGGGGCCAATACCTACCTGTGCACTGGCACGTTGCTGAATGACAGCATTTCTTCAGGCACGCCCTATTTTCTGACGGCCAATCACTGCATTTCGTCCGCAGCGGAAGCCGAGTCGCTGCAAACGGACTGGTTTTACAGGACGCCAATATGCAATAGCCGTACCTTGTCTTCTTCGGCAGAGAGGCGGCTGGGTGGAGCGACTTTGCTCTACGCTTCCGATGGTTTCGACATGACGTTGCTCAAGCTCAATGAGGCCCCTCCGGCTGGTGCATTTTTTGCTGGCTGGGACGCGGGCGCTCAGGTGGTAGGTTCGGAAGTGACGGGGCTGCATCACCCGCGCGGGGACGTGCTCAAGATCAGTTTTGGCAACATCAGCGGGCAAACCTTCTGCACTCCTCCTGGCACTGGCACCGGATTCCAGTGCATAGGCAATTCGGGCAACTACTATCAGATCAACTGGAGTCGAGGAACAACCGAGGGCGGCAGTAGCGGCTCCGCGCTGTTCAACAGTGCCAACCAGGTGATTGGTACCTTGTATGGCGGGAGTGCGACGTGCTCGGCCAAGACATCCCCCGAGTTCTATGGGCGGTTTGATATTGCGTTCAACACGGCATTGAAGAACTGGCTGGCACCAGCGTCGCCCCCCCCTTCTGGCAATGGCCGCGCCGCAGTCTATCGGTTCTTCAATGGCACGACCGGCGCCCATTTTTTTACCACCAGCGTGGCGGAGCGTGACAATACGATACAGACGGCGCCCAGCTTTTCGTACGAAGGCGTTGCCTTTTATGCGCAGGCAGCCCCTGCGACCGGCAATTCCGCTGTGTATCGTTTCTATGGTCTTGTGGGCGGTGCGCACTTCTACACCAGCAGTGCACAGGAAAGAGACTCCGTACTGAATAACCTGCAGTCATATCGCTATGAGGGCGTTGCCTGGTATGCAGCGCCCAGTCCCACTGCTGGGGCATCCCCTGTGTACCGCTTTTACAGGCCCTCGAAGCAGGTCCATTTCTACACGATCAGCCTGGCAGAACGTGACTTCATTGTCTCCAACAACCCTGAATATGTGTACGAGGGTGTGGGCTACTACGCGTGGACCAGCCAATAGGCGTTGACATGACCATCCAGACCGACGACTTCACCCCCGCCCCCGCCAAACGCGTCATCTCCTCAGTCCCCGCATCCCCCCAAGAGGAGGCCATTGAACGTGCCCTACGCCCCAAGCTCCTGCAGGAGTATGTGGGCCAGGCCAAGGCGCGGGAGCAGCTGGAGATCTTCATCGGCGCGGCGCGTAAGCGGGGCGAGGCGCTCGACCATGTGCTGCTGTTCGGCCCGCCCGGCCTGGGCAAGACCACGCTCAGCCACATCATTGCGGCGGAGCTGGGAGTGAATCTGCGCCAGACCAGTGGCCCTGTGCTGGAGAAGCCCAAGGACCTGGCGGCGCTGCTGACCAACCTGGAAAAGAACGACGTTCTTTTCATCGACGAGATCCACCGCCTCTCGCCCGTTGTCGAGGAAATCCTCTACCCCGCGCTGGAGGACTACCAGATCGACATCATGATCGGCGAGGGGCCCGCGGCGCGCAGCATCAAGCTCGACCTGCAGCCCTTCACGCTGGTGGGTGCCACCACGCGCGCGGGCATGCTCACCAACCCGCTGCGCGACCGCTTTGGCATCGTGGCGCGGCTGGAGTTCTACACGGCCGACGAGCTGGCGCGCATCGTCAAGCGCAGCGCGGGGCTGCTCAATGCGCCCATGGACGAAGAAGGTGGTTTTGAGATCGCCCGCCGCTCGCGCGGCACGCCGCGCATTGCCAACCGGCTGCTGCGCCGGGTGCGCGACTATGCCGAGGTCAAGAGCGATGGCCGCATCACCAAAACAATAGCCGACCGGGCCCTGGCCATGCTGGACGTGGACCCGCAGGGCTTTGACGTGATGGACCGCAAGCTGCTCGAAGCCGTGATCCACCGCTTTGACGGCGGCCCGGTGGGGCTGGACAACATTGCCGCCAGCATTGGCGAAGAGGCCGGCACCATCGAGGACGTGATCGAGCCCTACCTGATCCAGCAGGGCTTTTTGCAGCGTACGCCGCGTGGGCGGATTGCCACGCTGGCGGCGTTCAGGCACCTGGGGGTGGCGCCGCCCATGGCGGCGGGCGGACTCTTCTCTGAATGATCTAAAGGCACGGCACATGACACCCCGAACATCCCTCGCACTTTGGATTGTCTTGTGAACAAGCGACGTTGGGTCCTGGGGCTGGGCGCGGCAGTGCTGGTGGTGGCTGCCGCAGTGGGCGCAATGGCGTTGCAGGGGCCGCAGGTCGATGCCCTGTTGGTGCAGTCGGCGCCGCTGGTGCGTACGCTGCAGTTTTCGGCGCGCGTGGCCACGTTGTCGCGGGTGGACGTGGGCAGCACCATCACCGGCCGCGTGGCCGAGGTGCGGGTGGCAGAAGGCGCACAGGTGCGCCAGGGTGATGTGCTGGTGCAGCTGGAGGCCGACGAGCTGCGGGCTGCCCTGGCGCAGGCTGTGGCGGCTGAGCGCCAGGCACAGTCGCGCCTGGTGGGCCTGCGCAGCAGCGGCCGCAGCGCGGTACAGGCGGCGCGCGCGCAGGCCGACGCTACCCTGCAGGCGGCCAGCGCCAACCTGGCGCGGGTGCAGCAGCTGGTGGCCCAGGGGTTCTATAGTGCCGCGCAGCTTGATGAGGCGCAGCGCGCCGTCGAGGTAGCCCGGGCGCAGCAGTTGAGCGCGCAGGCGCAGGTCCAAGCCAACTCCGATGCGGGCACCGATGTGGTCCAGGCGCAGGCGCAGCTGGCGCTGGCCCAGGCGGCCACGGTGGTGGCCCAGGCCCGCCTGGCGCAGACCACGTTGTTGGCCCCGGCCGATGCCCGCGTGCTGGTCCGCGACGTCGAGCCCGGGCAGATCGTGCAGCCTGGCAAGGCCCTGCTCAGCCTGGCGCTGGCCGGGCCCACCCAGCTGGTGGCCCAGGTGGACGAACGTTTTCTGGACCAGTTGCTGCCGGGCCAAAAGGCCTCGGTGGTGGCCGATGCCTTTGCGGGCCAGCGCTTTGCAGCACGTGTGCTCACCATCGCACCCTCGGTGGATGCTCAGCGTGGCGCCATCGAGGTGAAATTTGCACTGGAGCAGCAGGCCCCCGCCTTCCTGCGCGAAGACATGACCTTGTCGGTCGAGGTCGAGACTGCGCGGCGCGAGCGTGCCCTGGTGCTGCCGCAGGCGGCCCTGCGGGGTGCGGTGGTGGGTGACCAGGCCACGGTGCTGGTGTTGCAGGAGGGGCGCGCCCAGGCCCGCCCCGTGCGGCTGGGGCTGCGCGCACTGGACGCTGTGGAGGTACTGGACGGCCTGGCCGAGGGCGACACTGTGCTGCGTGGCGGCACCGCGCAGGCTGGCGACCGCGTACGTGCCCGCACGGTGGAGTGGAGCGCGGGCTCCGCCACAGCCGGTGCAGCGCAAGGTCGATCCCAAGGCGCTGACGCCGGCGCTGCCCTCACCAACGCCATGGGCCGTTGACCCGCCATGTGGATCTGGCCCGGCTTCGAGTTGCGCGTGGCGCTGCGCTTTCTGCGCGAGGGCCGCATGCAGACCGTGCTCATCATCGTGGGGGTGGCAGCGGGGGTTGCGGTCATCGCCTACATCTCGGCGCTGATCAGTGGCCTGCAGTCGAACACTCTGGCCAAAACACTGGGCGCCCAGGCGCACATCACCCTGCGGGCGCCGGACGATCTGGTCTTGCCCGCAGCTTCCTTGCCTACGGGTAGCGCTCTTTTGACCGATACACAACCGCGTGCCCAGCGCCTGCGGTCGGTGGCCAACTGGCAGGCGCTGGTGCCGCTGCTGGAGCGTTTGCCCGAAGTCGCTGGGGTGTCGCCCATGGTGTCCGGCTCAGGCTTGGCGCTGCGCGGCGAGGCATCGCAGGCCATTGCCCTGATGGGCGTGGACCTGGACCGCTATGACCGCGTGGTGGGGCTGCGCTCCAAGGTGGTCAGTGGCACCGCGCGGCTGGCACCGGGCGAGGCCATCGTGGGGCGCGAGCTGGCCTCCGACCTGGGCGTGCGTGTGGGAGACCGCCTCACGGTACAGACGAGCGGCGCGGGCGGCACGGTGAGTGATTCGGTGCGCGTCACCGCGCTGGTGGACCTGGGGGTGAAAGACCTGAACCGGCGCACCGTGATCGTGCCGCTGCGCGCGGCGCAAAGCCTGCTGGCGCTGCCGGGGGGCGCCAGCCAGCTCGACCTGACCTTGAAAGACGTGTGGGTGGCACAGACCCTGGCGCGTGCGTTGCAAATGCAGTTCCCCTACAAGATCGAGAGCTGGCAAGAGAGCAATGCCCAGCTGGTGTCAGCACTCAACGCGCAGTCCATCAGCACTTCCATCATCCGGGGTGTGGTGCTGGCGGTGGTGGTGCTGGGCATTGCCAGCGTGCTGGTGGTGTCGGTGGTGCAAAAGGGCCGCGAGATCGGCATCCTGCGCGCCATGGGCGCCACGCGGGGCCAGGTGCTGCGCGTGTTTCTGTTGCAGGGCGCTGTGGTGGGTGCGCTGGGCTCGGTGCTGGGCTTGTTGCTGGCGGTAGGGCTGATCTGGGTGTTCACGCATTTCGTGCGGGGCTCTGATGGCATGCCGCTGTTTTCGATTGCGCTGGCGCCCGCCATGGCGTTGCAGATTGCCCTGATTGCCTCGGTGTGCGGCGTGCTGGCGGCCGTGGCGCCCGCGCGGCGCGCAGCGGCGCTGGACCCGGCGCAGGCCATCAGGATGTGATGAACACCGCAGCCGCCCCCGATCTGATCGCGTTCGATGCCGTGCGCAAGAGCTACAACCTGGGCCGCCCCAGCGAGGCCGAGGTGCTGCACGGCATCAACCTGCAAGTGCGCCGGGGCGAGTTCATCGCGCTGATGGGGCCCTCGGGGTCGGGAAAAAGCACGCTGCTCAACATCCTGGGTCTGCTCGAACGCATGACGACTGGCAGCTATCTGCTGGACGGCGAGGCGGTGCAGGACTTGGACGATGCCGCGCTCACCCTGCGCCGACGCAGCACCCTGGGGTTTGTCTTTCAGTTCCACCACCTGCTGCCCGCGTTCTCGGCGCTGGAAAACGTCACGCTACCGGCCCTCATGGCTGAAGGCAGCGTCAGTGCCGCTAGCCGCGATCACGCGCGCAGCCTGCTCGACGCTGTGGGCTTGGTCAATGCCATGGACAAACGCCCCGCAGAGCTGTCGGGCGGCATGCAGCAGCGCGTGGCCATTGCGCGCGCGCTGGTCATGAACCCGCCGCTGGTGCTGGCTGATGAACCCACGGGCAACCTCGACACTGCCTCGTCGGCCGAAGTGTTTGCCCTGCTGCGCCGCATTCACGCCGAGCGGGGCACGAGTTTTGTGGTGGTCACCCACGACCCGCGCCTGGCCGCGCGCTGCGACCGGCTGGTGGAGCTGATCGACGGGCGCATTGCGCGCGACGAGCCAATTGCTGCAGGTGTGGAGCCGGTGCCCACCGCGTTGCCTGCGCTGAAGCGCTAAGGGGCGCGCGGCGCGGTGTCTTTGCGTGCAAATAATCGTAGTGCTTCTGATTTGATATCTGCTGGCGCTTATCTATAAAGCGCTAGAGGCCGATTTGGCTTGTTTTTTTCTGTGTCGCCTGCTGCTTCACAGCCCGGGCGGCGCGGTGGAAACCAGCCCGTCAGCGCCGGTGTAGCCATTGGCCGCGTGCGCAGCGCGGCCCGCTTCGACCGGCGCCACAACCTTCGCATCAGCCGGTACCCGCGCCACGCTTGGCAGCATGCCCAAGACGATCAGCACCTGCGCCGCGTAGTAGGTAGACAGCACCCACACCTGTGCCATCGGCAGGGGCGTCACAAAGCGGTTGGTGGCCAGCAGCGAGTCGCTGAGCATGAAGAACCCGGCGCCAACCGCAACCAGCAACGATGGCGCATCGCGCAGTGTTGTAGCGCGGCCGATGGCCTGAGCGGCCATCAGCGCAATCACCAGCACATAGGCGGCTACCGGCGCGCGCAGTGCGGGCGGCAAACCGCCTGCCCATAAAAATGCGTACATCGCCATGCCAATGCCCAGCGTGGCGGCCAGTGCACCTCTGTGCGCAAACCACGCTTGCCCGCTTTTGAACAGCGCCACATAGAACAGATGCGCCACCAGAAAGCTCACCAGGCCCGGTATGAAGAAGCCCTGGAACATGAGGAACACATCCCCCGCCAATGACCCGCCCAGGGCAGCGATGAGCAAGGCACATGGCGGTTTTGAGCCCAATGCACCCCTTGCGATAGTCAAATATGCACTGGCAGCTACCAAAATAATAGCAATTGCCATGGTCAGCGGCTTGAACAGCCAATGCCATTGTGTGAACCCCAGCGCACTGGTGGCCGTGGCCAGCGCAGCGCTTTGCAGCATCAGCGCCATCAGCATGCCAATGCGCCCCTGCATCACAGCGCCCAGCGACCATTGCACCGTCAGCAGCACCGCAAACCAGATGGCGTTGCGCGCCAGCGGTGCGGTGTCGGCCTGCCACAAAAATGCCGCGACGCCCGCCAGCAGCAGCGCAAACTGCACCAGCGCAAACCGCTGCACACCGCGCGACATGGGCGGCTGAAAGATCTGCATCTGCGCCATGCTGAAGGCGGGCTTGGGAAAGCGCTCTGCCACATCGGCAGGCCGCCAGCCCGGCGGCTTGACCCAGACCTTGAGCTTGTCGAGCCAGCTGCGCGCGTGCCAGCTGTCATGCGCCAGCCCCGCATACACCTGGGTGTTGGCCCACAACGGGTCCCAGCTGTTGAGCAGGCCGCGCGTGCCGTACACGCACTTCTCCTGGTCGTCTTCGTCCTTGAAGGTGCCAAAGAGCCGGTCCCACAGGATCAGAATGCCGCCGTAGTTCTTGTCCAGGTAGGCGTCGTTCACTGCGTGGTGCACCCGGTGGTTGCTGGGGCTGCAGAACCAGCGGTCGAACCAGCCCAGCTTGCCCACCTGCTCGGTGTGCACCCAGAACTGGTAGAGCAGGTCAATCAGTGCCACCACGCCGAACACCAGCGGCGGAACGCCCGCCAGTGCCATGGGCACATAAAAGATCCAGCCCAGCAGCGCGCCCGAACTCGTCTGGCGCAGCGCGGTGGAGAGGTTGTAGTCCTGGCTCTGGTGGTGCACCGCGTGGGCGGCCCACAGCACGGCCGATTCATGCCCCATGCGGTGGAGCCAGTAGTAGCAGAAGTCGTAGAACACCAGCGCCAGCAGCCATCCGGGCAGGCTGGTCCAGAAGGCATCGTTGCGCCACAGCGCCACGTGCTCGAACAGGGCCGTGTAGATGCCGATGCGCAGCAGCCGCGTGAACACTGCGCTGGTCTGGCTGAGCATACCGAGGCTGATGCTGCTGACCGCATCGGCCAGCCGGTAGGTGTTGCGCTGCCTTCTGTAGCCCACCGCCAGTTCGATGGCGATCAGCAAAAAGAAGACGGGGGTCGCAAGGACAATGATCTGGCTGGGGCTCATGGAGGACACCAAAATGTCCGCCGATTCTTGCCCCAATCAGGTCAGCGCGCCTCTGGCATCAACCCTGATGATGCGCTCTACCGTACCCGTCGCCAAACCTCCGCGCACACCGATCAAAAAGTCATGCAGATTGACCGTGGGGTCGCAATGACCGGGGATGAGCCAGAGCATGTGGCCCAGGCTGGGCAGGCGGGCGTCGGGGGCGTCGGCATACAGCAGGCCGTGTTCATCACCGCCGTTGGCGTAGCGCAGGGTGCGGTCGGCCGGCAGCAGGGCCACCGTGGGCAGGCCGGAGTCGATGGCGTGGCTCTTGTGGCCCGCGTCGCACACGGCGTGGGTGTCGCGCACCGATACCACCTGGGTCTTGACGTACAGCGCGTGTTCAAACGCGGGTTGCGCCGGTTCGCGCTCGTTGCGGGCGTAATCGGCATCCATGAAGAGGAAGGAGCCTGCCTGCAACTCGCCAAATACGCCGCTGGCGGCCTCGTGCACCAGGGTGCCTGTGCCCGATCCGGTGATCAGCGGCACCGTAACACCGGCCTCCTCAATCAGCTGCCGTGTATGGATGGCTGCACGCACGACCTGCGCGATGGCCTCCTTGCGCCCCACGGTGCTGGCCAGGTGCTGGGCCCGGCCATGGTAGGCCTGCAGACCTGCAAAACGCAGGCGCGGGCTGCGCGCCA
Organism: Acidovorax sp. GW835-FHT14G06; assembly: GCF_058793595.1. Taxonomy (NCBI): domain Bacteria; kingdom Pseudomonadati; phylum Pseudomonadota; class Betaproteobacteria; order Burkholderiales; family Comamonadaceae; genus Acidovorax; species Acidovorax sp. GW835-FHT14G06. Next base: position 255,995 of record NZ_JBXAGA010000005.1, on the reverse strand, counting down.
CGGCCAGCGCAAGGGGCACTGCGGCCTCGCCAGGGGGTACGCCGCAGCGGCCCTGGCCTACGTCGATCTCCACCAGCACATCAATGCCCGCGTCGCTGCCGTACTGTGTCATGGCTTCGGCCAGGCGTTCGATGCCGTCGGAGTGGTCCACAGCCACACCCAGGCGTCCGCCGCGTGCCGCCAGCTGCGCGGCCAGCCGCGCCACGCGGTGCAGCTTGGGCATGGCGATGACCTGGTTGGTGATGGTGATGTCATCCACTCCACCGGCAGCCAGCGCCTCGGCTTCGGCCACCTTCTGCACACACACTCCCTGGGCCCCTGCGCGTTGCAGCAGCAGCGCGAGTTCGGCACTCTTGTGCAGCTTGGCATGGGGCCGCCAGCGCACATGGTGCTTGCGCGCAAAGTCGGCCATGCGCTGGATGTTGCGGTCCATGGCATCCAGGTCCACCACCAGGGCGGGGGTGTCGATCAGGTCCACGCGTTGGCCGATACAGGCCTCTAGTGCTTCAGGAATGGGTTTCATCGCGCGCTGCGTTGTTGTCAAGGTGCTGGGTGTCTGCCCAGCCAATCAGTGTCAGGCCGTCGGGCGTCCACAGCAGGCGGTTGATGGCGGCGTTGGACAGCTGCCAGGTGCGTGGCGCCTGGATGTCCTGGCGCGTGGCCAGGCGGTACAGCACATCGAGCACCCCACCGTGCGCCACCATCACCACCTGCTCGCCCACATGCTGCTGCGCGAGGGTGGTCACGGTGCGTTCAATGCGCTCGCGCAGCGTGACCAGCGACTCGCCGCCTTCGGGTGTGTAGTGCGGGTCGCGCTTGCGCCAGCGCAGCGCGTCGTCGGGCAGCTCCGCCTCGATCTCGGCAAAGGTGCGGCCCTGAAAGTGCCCGAAGCTGCGTTCTCGCAGGCCGGGCTCGGTCGTCAGAGGTGCGCCGGTGGTTCGGGCCACGGCCTGGGCGGTGGTGTGTGCGCGTTGCAGGTCGCTGGAGTAGATGGCCGCAATCGGCTCGCCCGCCAGGGCCTTCGCCACCTGATCGGCCTGCCACAGGCCCGTATCGTTGAGCGGAATGTCCAGGTGGCCCTGAATGCGGGTGTCCACGTTCCAGGCGGTTTCGCCGTGGCGAATGGCAACGATGCGGGTGGCGTGCATGCAGTGGACAGGTGTATGGGGAATTAGTGTGAGGGTGGAACCAATGGCAGGCGAACTTGCCGTGGCCCCTCGGGCGGCTTCGGAAAGCCGTTGAGCGCAGCGTCGAACAGCACGCCATAGACGGCAGGGTCGCTCACCCACACATCTTCATGCACGGCCGAGGTTTCGTACACCACGGCCTGGGTGCTGGCGTCGCGCATCACGATGCTGACCGCGCGGCGGTGCAGGGGCGTGGGCTCACCAAAACGCCACATGCCATGCACGCCCCAGCCCCGGCCATACCAGCCGCCAAAGCCCCAAGGGCCTGTGCTGTAGGGGCCGGAGGGGCCGAAAGGATCGTTGCGCGGTACCGTGTCGGCCTGCGCACCCAGTTGCACCAGCAGGCGCGGCGCGGCATCGTCGCGCCGTAGCCCTGCGCGTGCCAGCGACTGTTCGGCCAGCGTGGCGATGGCGTCAAATGAGGGGGCCTGCTGCGAAGGCAGGCGTTCGATGCGGTAGGTGGCGGGCGCGGGCACGGCCGCCAGGGTCGAGAAGCTCTGCACCTGGCCTTCGACCACGCGCGTGGTGCTGCAGCCTGTGAGCAGGGCGGCGGCCAGGCTCAGTACCAGAAGGGGAATCCATCGGCGTTGTCGCATCTTCAGAGGCTCCTGAAAAAGAGGATCTCCATGAGAGTGCCGCTGGCCCCGGCAGTTCACGACAGCTGCACCACCTGCACGCCCGGCAGCGACGGCGACGGCGCCACAAACTCTTCCTTGTCAAACGCCTTGTCGCCATCTTCACTGGCGATGCCCGTGGCCTTGGCGTTTTGGAAGTCGTACAGGCTGCCATCGAGCAGGTGCGAGGGCACCACGTTCTGCAGCGCGTTGAACATGTTCTCCACCCGGCCCGGGAAGCGTTTTTCCCAATCGCGCAGCATCTCGCCCACCTGCTTGCGCTGCAGGTTCTCCTGGCTGCCGCACAGGTTGCAGGGAATGATGGGGAAGTTGCGGTGCGCGGCCCAGCGGGTGGTGTCCTTCTCGGCCACATAGGCCAGCGGGCGGATCACCACATGCTTGCCGTCGTCGCTGACCAGCTTGGGGGGCATGCTCTTCATCTTGCCGCCAAAGAACATGTTGAGCAGCAGCGTCTGCAGGATGTCGTCGCGGTGGTGGCCCAGCGCGATCTTGGTGCAGCCCAGCTCGTCGGCCACGCGGTACAAAATGCCCCGGCGCAGGCGGCTGCACAGGCTGCAGGTGGTCTTGCCCTCGGGGATCAGCTTCTTGACGATGCTGTAAGTGTCTTCGTTCTCGATGTGGAAGGGCACGCCGGTGCTGGCCAGGTATTCGGGCAGCACATGCTCAGGGAAGCCCGGCTGCTTCTGGTCCAGGTTCACCGCCACCAGGTCAAAGTGGATGGGCGCGCGGGCCTTGAGCTTGAGCAGGATGTCCAGCAGCGCGTAGCTGTCCTTGCCGCCGGACATGCACACCATCACCTTGTCGCCTTCTTCAATCATGTTGAAGTCCACGATGGCCTTGCCGACCTCGCGGCACAGGCGCTTTTCGAGCTTGTGGGTTTCGCGCTCGATCTTCATGCGGGCGGTCGCACTGGCTGCGGCTTCTGTGGACTCGTCAGTCCAGCCGACGGGGGTAGAGAGGGCGGAGGTTGCGGTCGGGGCTTCGTTCAATACGGTGCTCATGGGGTCACCACTGTCCTGTCTCGACGCGAATGGCCACTTCGCAGTCGTCAAAAATTTCGAGTTTGGCAATCTTCACCCGCACGCCCAGCACGCCGGGCAGCTGCATCAGGCGGTTGGCCAGCTTGCCGATCAGGCTCTCCAGCAGGTTGACATGCTCGGCAGTGCACTCATCGATGATGATCTGGCGCACGCGGCGGTAGTCCAGCACATGGCCGATGTCGTCGTCGCGCGGAGCCAGCGGCTGCACGCCCAGGCTCAGTTCGGCATCGACCTGGATGGGCTGGGGGGCGGTCTTTTCATGGTCAAGGATGCCCAGGTTGGCGTCAAAGCGCAAACCGGTGAGCGTGAGGATCTGGGTGCCAACAGCGTGGGTCATGGGGAAAGGTCCTGGCTTGAGTGAGCCATTTTTTGCGTGTGTGCGTGCGCTCACATCAAAGAGAAATCGCGGTCAAACTTCATCAGGTGCTGGCCACCATCGACCAGCAGCGTGGTGCCGGTGATGGACCGGTTCTCCAGCGCAAACTTCACTGCGCTCGCCACGTCCTCGGCGGTGGACGAGCGGCCCAGAGGCGAGAGGGCATGCAATTGGGCGAATTTTTCGTCGCTCAGCATGTGGCTGGTCAGCGTGAGTCCGGGCGCCACGCCCACCACCCGCACGCGCGGCGCCAGGGCCAGCGCCAGCATGGTGCCGGCGGCTTCCAGCGCTGCCTTGGAGAGCGTGTAGCTCATGAAGTCGGGGTTCTGGTTCCAGAGCTTCTGGTCCAGCAGGTTGACCACGGCGCCCTGAGCATCGGTCTCGCCTGCCACCACCCGGTCGGCCACATGCTGGTGCAGCGCCTGGGCCAGCAGCACCGGGGCGGCGGTGTTGCTACGCAGGTGCTTTTCGAGCGCGGCAAAGCCAAAGGTCTCTACGTTGTCGTGCTCGAACAGGGAGGCGCTGTTGACCACCGCGTCCACGCTGCCGAAATGCGCCACCACGCGGGGCAGCAGGCCGCGCACAGCGGCCTCGTCATCGAAATCAGCCTCAAAATGGGCGCTGGCGCTAGTCAATCTTGCGCATTCAGCTACGGTATTAATAGCGTCTTGCGCCGATGAGCGGTAGTGCACCGCCACCTGCCAGCCGCCGGCGGCCAGGGCCAGCGCAATACTGCGGCCCAGGCGCTTGGCGGCACCGGTCACCAGCACGGTGCGGGGGCGATGGGGGAGGGAAGGGGTGGACATGTGGGGGACAATGCGGGCCGTGACCCAAAGACCCGACAGTTTAACGACCGCCCTGCACCAGCACATCACCCAGGCCATTGCCGCCGAGGGCGGATGGCTGGGTTTTGACCGCTTCATGGCCTTGGCCCTGTACACACCCGGCCTGGGCTACTACGCCAATGACTCCACCAAGTTCGGCGCCATGCCCGAGTCGGGCAGCGACTTTGTGACCGCGCCTGAGCTAACGCCCCTGTTCGGCCAGACCCTGGCTGTGCAGGTGGGCGAGGCGCTTGCCCAAACTGGTACCGAAGAGGTCTGGGAGTTTGGCGCGGGCTCGGGCGCGCTGGCGCTGCAGTTGCTGGATGCGCTGGGCGACCAGGTGCAGCGCTACACCATCGTCGACCTGTCGGGCAGCCTGCGCGCGCGCCAGCAGGCCAAGCTGGTGGCGCATGCCCACAAGCTGCGCTGGGTGGATGCCTTGCCTGAGAAATTCAGCGGCGTGGTGGTGGGCAACGAGGTGCTGGACGCCATGCCCGTGCAACTGCTGGCGCGCCGCGGCGGCCAGCAGGGCGGCAAAGACGGTGATGGTTGGCACGAACGTGGCGTGGTGGTGGCTGAAGACGGCCGCTTTGCCTGGGCCGACCGGCCCACCGACCTGCGCCCGCCCATCGACATCGAAGGCCCGCAGGACTACCTGACTGAGATCCACGCCCAGGGCGAGGGCTTCATGCGCATGCTGGCCGACCGGCTCACGTGCGGCGCGGCCTTCTTGCTGGACTATGGGTTTGGCGAAGACGAGTACTACCACCCCCAGCGCCACATGGGCACCTTGATGTGCCACCAGGGTCACCTGGCCGACGGCGACCCGCTGGTGGCGGTGGGGCTTAAAGACATCACCGCGCACGTCAATTTCACCGCCATGGCGCTGGCCGCGCAGGAGGCGGGCCTGAATGTGCTGGGTTACACCACGCAGGCGCACTTTCTGATCAACTGTGGATTGCTCCCAAAAATGGAGCAGCTACCGCAGGCCCAGCGCGCGACAGCGGCCAAATTGATCATGGAGCACGAGATGGGTGAGCTGTTCAAGGTGCTGGCCGTGGGCGCGGGCGAGCCGTGGGAACCGGTGGGGTTCAGGCACGGAGACCGTTCGCACCGGCTCTGACCGCCTGCTGCTGCGCTGCCCATGTTCCGCTGGCTCCTCGTCATCCTACTGGCCCTGATGTTCATCAGCTGGCTGTCGCCCCTGCTGCGCCGCATGGGCTTTGGGCGGTTGCCGGGGGACTTCCGGTTTCGCTGGCTGGGGCGCGACTGGGATGTGCCGCTGGCGTCCACGCTGCTGCTGAGCTTTGTGGTCAGCCTGATCACCAAGCTGCTGTAGGGCAGCCGCAACAGCTGCTGTTGCCGGTGCGCCTGCTAGCCCGCCGTCTGCAGCGCGTCCAGAAACGCCTTGCGCCACCAGTGCACGTCGTACTGGCGTATACGGGCCATGAGCTTTTGATGGCGCACCTGCCGTTCCACCAATGGCATCTGCAAGGCCTGCTGGATGCTGTCGGCCATGCCCTGGGTGTCGTAGGGGTTCACCAGCAGCGCTTCTTTCAGCTGCTCGGCCGCACCCGCGAAGCGTGACAACACCAGCACGCCCGGGTCGTTCGGGTCTTGCGCCACCACGTACTCCTTGGCCACCAGGTTCATGCCGTCGCGCAGTGGCGTGACCAGCCCCACGGCAGCGGCGCGGCACAGGCCCGGCACCCGCTTGCGCGCCACCATGCGGTGGATGTAGCGCACGGGCATCCAGTCCAGTTCGCCATAGTCGCCGTTGACAGAGCCACACAGACCTTCCAGCTCCTGGCGCAGGTCGGCATAGGCGTTGACGTCGTCGCGCGTGGGCGAGGCGATCATGATGAGCGTGGCGCTGTCGCGGTTTTCCGGATACCGGTCCAGCAGCTCACGGAACGCGCGCACGCGGTGCGGGATGCCTTTGGAGTAGTCGAGCCGGTCGATGCCCAGCATCAGGCGCCTGCGTGAATACTCAGCGCGCATGTTCTCGTAGGTTTCCACCGCGTCGGGTGCGTGCGTGAGGCGCGTGAATTCGTCCACATCGATGCCGATAGGAAACGATTGCACCACCACGGTGGCCCCAAAGGCGCGCACGCGCTTTTCGTCCACTTCTTCTGCGCGGCCTTCGTTGCGCACATAACGCATGAAATGCGAAACGTCGGCCTCGCTCTGCAGACCCACCAGGTCGTAGGCAAACAGCGAACGCATCAGCCACTCATGCTGCGGGATGGCCGCCATGATGAGCGGCGGCGGCATGGGAATGTGCAGAAAGAACCCGATGCGCTGCTTGCAGCCCATGGCGCGCAGCTCGGCGGCCAGCGGGATCAGGTGGTAGTCGTGTACCCAGATCACGTCGTCGTCGCGCAGCAGCGGCAGCAGCTTGCGCGCAAACATCTGGTTCACGCGGCGGTAGCCCGCGATGTAGCTGGCGTTGAAGTCGGCCAGGTCCAGGCGGTAATGGAACACCGGCCAGAGCACGCTGTTGCTGTAGCCATGGTAGTAGCTGTCGTGGTCTTCGCGGCACAGGTCCACGGTGGCCAGGGTGACGGCACCGGCCTGCCGGGTGTGCAGGTCGCCCTCGCCGGGTGTGCCGCCTTCGACCACGGTGCCGCTCCAGCCGAACCACAGGCCCCCGGTCTGGTTCAGGGCTTCGCCCAGGGCGACGGCCAGGCCACCGGCAGCGGGTTTTCGGGGGTCTGCAAGGCGGTTGGAGATGACAACAAGACGGCTCATGGATTGATCATCGTTGTGGATCGCCCCTGGCCGTTGTCGGACAGTGCCTCAAATCACGCTGTCCCAGGGCGCCGACAGGCGCACGGCAGCGTTGATGACGCCCACCATCGAGTACGTCTGCGGAAAGTTGCCCCACATCTCGCGGGTCTCGGGGTGCGTGTCTTCGGACAGCAGGCCCAGCGGATTGCGGGCGGCCAGCATGGTCTCGAAGATGGCGCGGGCCTCGGCCTTGCGGCCGATACGCGCCAGCGCGTCGATGCGCCAGAAGGTGCAGATGTTGAAGGCTGTCTCGGGCTTGCCGAAGTCGTCGGCCGCCTCGTAGCGGCGCATGTAGGGGCCATCGCACAGGCTCTTTTCCATGGCCTCCACGGTGCTCACAAAGCGTGGGTCCTTGGGGTCGATCAGGCCCACCTCGGCCATCAGCAGCACGCTCGCATCGAGTTCATGGCCGCCAAAACTCTCGGCGAACGCCTGGCGCGCTTCGCACCAGGATTTGTCGAGGATCTCGGCGCGCATGCGGTCGGCATGCTGCTGCCAGTGGCTGGCACGGTCGGCCAGCTGAAGGGTGGCGGCGATCTTGGCCAGCCGGTCGCAGGCTGCCCAGCTCATCAGCGCGGACGAGGTGTGCACCCTGGCGCGCGTGCGCAGCTCCCACATGCCGGCGTCGGGCTGGCCATACACACGCACCGCGTTCTCGCCCACCTGTTCCAGCCGCGTGAACTCGGCCAGGCCCGCACGGTGCAGCAGGCGGTGGTCGTGGAACGCCTGGGCTGCGCCCAGCACGATGTTGCCGTACACGTCGTGCTGAAAATGCTCGGCCGCCTGATTGCCCACGCGCACAGGGCCCATGCCCCGGTAGCCCGCCAGCTGCGGCACAAAACGCTCAGGCAGGTCTTTCTCCAGCCCAATGCCATACAGCGGCTGAATGTGCCCGTCGCCGCCTTCGACCACTACGTTGCTCAGCCAGCGCAGGTAGTCCTCCATGGTGCCGACTTCAGAGATGCTGTTGAGCGCGCGCACCACAAAAAACGCATCGCGCAGCCAGCAGTAGCGGTAGTCCCAGTTGCGGCCGCTGTGGGCGGACTCGGGGATGCTCGTGGTCATGGCGGCCACGATGGCGCCGGTGTCTTCGTACAGCGAGAGCTTGAGCGTGATGGCTGCGCGGATCACCGCGTCCTGCCACTCCAGGGGCACGGCCAGAGCGCGGGTCCAGCTGCGCCAGTAGGCCGTGGTTTCCTGCTCAAACAGGCGCGCGGTGTCGGCAATGCCGTCCACCAGGGTTTCATCGGCCCCGAGCAGAAAGTTGTGTTCGCGCGTGAGCACAAATGCCTGGCCTGACAGCACATGCGATACCGGCGCATCGGTGGACAGGCGCAACGTCATGCTCTCGCCCACGTAGCGGATGTGGTTGCTGCCCCGTGTGATCTCGGGTGTGGTCTGGCCCCAGTCGTAGCGCACCTTGAGCGCTACGCGAATGCGTGGCGCGCCCTGGATGGGGCGTACCCGGCGCACCAGCGTCATAGGGCGAAAGTAGCGCGAGCGGCTGTAAAAGCGCGGCGCAAAGTCGGTGATCTCCACCCCGTGGCCTGCCTTGTCGAACAGCTGCGTGCGCAGGATCGCGGTGTTCGGCTCGTACCACTGGTGGGCCGACGCCAGGTCTTCCAGTTCGATCGCGAAGTGGCTGCCTTCGTCGCCGGGCTGCAGCAGGGCGTTGAATACGGGGTCGCCGTCAAAACGGGGCAGGCAGCACCACACCATGCGGGCATGGTTGTCGATGAGTGCGCTGATGGCGCAGTTGCCGATCATCCCGAGGTTGAGCGAGCCCGTCTGGGGTTGTGTGGCGGCTGTGTTCATCGTTCGCGCTCCAAGGTCGTGCGTGCAGACGACAGCCAGCCGCGCAATGCGGCAGATGTCATGCAGCGGTGTTGTGCCATGGTGGGTCCTTCGCCCACCTTGATGCCCCAGCCGCCCAGGGCTTGAACGGCAGCAAAGCCCGCTTCGTCGGTGACGTCATCGCCGATGAAGACCGGTATGCGCCCTGCAAAAGGGGCTTGGGTCATGAAGTCGGCAATCGCCTGGCCCTTGTGAACGCCACGGGGCTTCACTTCAAAGACACATTTGCCGCAGAGCAGTTCCACGCCTTCCACCTGGTGCATGGCCCGTACCAGGGTGTCGTGGCACAAGGCCTCCAGCTGTGGCGCAAGGCGGTAGTGCAAGGCCACGCTGACGCGCTTGGTCTCCACCAGCAGGCCGGGGTGGCGTGCTGCAAGGTCTTGTGCGGCCTGTAAAACGGGCTCCAGGGCGGGTGGTGACGTGGCGGGAACAGAGGTGCCACCCAGGCGGTACTGGGCTCCATGCTCGCTGGCCAGCGGCAGACGCAGCGGTGCCAGAAATCCGTCGATGTCGGCCTCGGGCCGCCCGGTCACGATGGCCAGCGCGCCGCCCAGGTGGGTGTACAGCGATGACAGTGTCGGGACTAGCCCCGACGCAACGCGCACCGCCTCGGGGCGCGGCGCCAGCTCGGTGAGCGTGCCGTCGAAGTCCAGAAAAAGCGCATGGGCAGTTGTCAGTGTGGGGAGCAGCTGCATGCGCGAAACCATAGCAGACGCTGCAATGCAGATACGGCCACCAGGGGGATTCAGGGCTGGTAAACGCGCGCAAGGTCTGCGACCGTATGCAACTTTGGCAACCGAGGCTGGCGAGGCCAACCCTTGAAACGGTGAGCCTGCGTCGCAATGTGATCAGTACGCCGATTCCCCCCCCAGCCCTTGCCACGCCATGACCGAAGCCCTGCACATCGTCTGCCCCCATTGCCACACCACCAACCGCGTGCAAAGTGCCGACTTGGGCAGCGCGCCCGATTGCGGCCAATGCCATCAGCCGCTCTTTGCGGGGGCGCCTCTGGAGCTGGATGCGACCAGCTTCGACAAGCATGTGGCGCGCAGCCACATCCCGGTGCTGGTGGACTTTTGGGCCCCCTGGTGTGGGCCATGTCGCCAGATGGCACCGGCCTTTGCGCAGGCCGCACGGGAGCTGGAGCCCCGAGTGCGCCTGGCCAAGCTCGACACCGAAGACCAGCAGGCCATCGCAGCGCGCTATGCCATCCGCAGCATTCCGACCATGATCCTGTTCCAGCAGGGGCGTGAGGTGGCGCGCATCTCGGGCGCACTGGGGGCGGCAGACATCGTGCGCTGGGTGCGCACAGCGGCAGGTTGAAGAAACCTGTTGCTCAGCGGATTCCGAGCGCCCGGTCCAGCGATACGTTGCCTGCACCGCGCCCCACCAGGTACAGCATCAGCCCCGCCCATGACAGATGGGTGGGCCATGCGTCGGGGTAGACAAACAGCTGGATCACCAGCGTCATGCCCAAGAGGGCCAGGGCCGACAGGCGTGTGAACAGCCCCAGCACCAGAAGGACAGGGAGCAGATGCTCCGCCACAGTGGCCATCTGCGCCGCCAGCTCGGGCGGCAGCAAGGGCAGCTTGTATTCGTCGCGGAACAGCGCATAGGCGCTGTCAGAGATGGTCAACCAGCCTTCGACCTTGGTGCGGGCCGACAGCCAGAAGATGCCTGCAATGGCCACCCGGTTGACCAAGGCCAGCAGGCTGTGCGGGGTGAGCCACGTGGCGGCATCGGCCAGGCGCGCCCACAGCACGCGGGGGCCTTTGGCGGGCGCGGTGAGGAAATGTGTGCTGGTGGTCATGAAGTGCTCCTTAGCCTGGGCGTGAATCGGTGGGTATCAATGCGCCTGCGTCCAGCAAGGTGCTTATCAGGGCCGCAAAGTCTGCGGTGGGTTCGGCATCCAGGGCTGAAGTGGCGGCGGCCTCCAGTGTCTGGCTGTGGGCGCAGGCGTCCAGAAACGCCATTCCTGCGCGCGACAGGGGACGCCACGTCACTTCTGCACGGGGCCGGGTGAGCAAGGCCCCATCGCCTGTCCACTCCAGCGGCTCTGTGAGGGCCAGGCCTTCACGGTGGCTTTGCCACAGTGCGTAGGCGGGATGTTCTTCGCACCAGGCCCAGCGCGCGGCGGGGTGGGGGAGCAGCTGCGCCAGGGGCAAAGTGTCGGGCGCTTGCTGTGCCAGCCAGTCGCGGCCGACAGCGGTGGCGTCTGCCGCCAGATGGCATTCGGTCCAGCAGCGGTCCAGGCGTGCCACGGCGTGCAAATAGGGCAGCTCGGCCGCCGGTGCAAACCCGGCCAGAAAGTCTGCAAACCCCACGCCGTAGTCCATCAGCAGTCCGTCAGCCGGCGGCTGCGCGCGGACATAGACCGCTGCGGCGGCGCGGAACCAGTCTTCTCCCACCAGCTGGCACACCGTGCGGTAGTTGGCTTGCAGTGCGTCGATGCCGCCCTTGAGCACGGTGTTGCTGTATACGGCAAAGCCCGGTTGGGACTCCAGCGCCGACACCCACGGTACGTGCACGGCGTGGCCCAGAAGCGCGGCAGAGAGACCGTCTTGAAATGCACTCAACTGCATGCGGCCTCCTGAGGCAGTGGTTTTGCAAGCGCGCTGTGGGCCTGCTCCCGCTCGGCCAGCAGTTCACTGAAGGCGGGCAGCTGGTCGTCGCGTTCGATCAGGGTCGGCACGGGGCCTGTGCGCGCGATCACCTGCTCGTACAGCGCCCACACCGCAGCAGCGATGGGCGCATCGTGGCTGTCGATCAGCAGGGCGTTGCCATGCACCGGGTCGGCATGGTGGCCTGCCAGGTGGATTTCGGTCACTGCGTGCAGGGGAAAGGCGTCGAGGTAGGCCTGTGCGCAAAAGCCCAGGTTGTTGGCGCTGACGAACACGTTGTTCACGTCCAGCAGCAGGGTGCAACCAGTGCGCTGCAACAGTTCGGCCAAAAAATCGGTTTCAGCCCAGTCGTGGCCGTCGATGTGGAGGTAGTGCGTGGGGTTCTCGATGGCGATGGGGCGTTGCAGCGCATCCTGCGTGCGGGCGATGTTGTCTGCGATGCGGTGCAATGCCGCGTGCGTGCGCGGAAACGGCAGCAGGTCGGGCAGGTACTGTCCGCGCCAGGTGGACCAGGCCAGGTGCTCTGAAATGATGGCGGGTTCCATCCGCCTTGCAAGGGCTGCCAGTCGCGCCAGGTGGGCCGCGTTGGGCGGTGCATCGGCCGCGAGGGACAGTGAAACGCCGTGCAATGCCACCGGGTGGTGCGCGCGGATGGCATCCAGCCAGGCCAGGCGCGGGCCGCCATCGGCCAGGTAGTTTTCGGGGTGCACCTCCCACCACAGGCCGGGGGCCGAGCAATGCAGCGCCTCGTCGTAGTGCTGGGGCTTGAGTCCCAGGCCGGCGGTGAGAGGGCACGGGGTCATGGTTCAGGCCTTGGCGGGTGTCAGTGTGCCCATGCCCTTGGGGGTCTTGATGGTGCTACAGGTGCCAGCGGGCACAAACTTCCAGGCGTTGCCCTGGTAGTCCATCTTGGACGTGCCCGCGCAGGTGGTGCCGGGGCCGGCGGCGCAGTCGTTCTTGCCTGCCATCGAGACGCCATAGCACTTCTCCATGGCGGGCTTGGCGCCATCCATGGGGGCCGCGTTAGTTTGGGCCATGGCGGCGCCAGAGGTCAGGGCAACGAGTGCGAGGGCGCCGAGGCTGAGGGTGCGAGTGGTCATGGTACGGTTCTCCGAGGGTTGGGTAGGGTTTGAATCCGACCGGGGTGCTGCACAGAGCCAGCACTGAACTGCCCGATCTGCGTTGTAATTCGCGCTGTGCAGCAGGCGGGTTACAGCATTGCGCAAAAAATATTGGCGGCAGGCCTCCAATATTTTTTGCGCGGCCTGTAACCCATCGGTCCCGGCATCCGAATTGCCTTCAGGGAGACACCATGGAGATAGTGGAAGAGCGCCTGCGAGGCTTGTTGCTGCAGGGGCTGGATGCCGACGCCGCCGCCTACCAGCGCTTTTTGAAGGAGCTGAGTGCTCACCTTCGCGCCTTCCTGCGTCGCCGCCTCGCGCAGCGGCCCGATGAGGTGGAAGACCTGGTGCAGGAGACGCTGCTGGCCGTGCACAACCAGCGCCACACCTACCGGCCCGAGATGCCGGTGACGGCCTGGGCGCACGCGATTGCGCGCTACAAGCTCATCGACTGGCTGCGCTCGCACGCGGTGAAAGAGGGCCGCAACGACCCGTTGGACGATGCCGACGAGTTGTTTGCCAGCAGCGACAGCGAGGCTGCCGAAGCCCGGCGGGACCTGGGGCAACTTCTGCGCACGCTGCCAGACAAGCAGCGCCTGCCGATTGAGTATGTGAAGCTGGAAGGTTTGTCTGTGGTCGAGACGGCGCGCCTCACGGGGCTGTCGGAGTCGGCCGTCAAAGTCGGCGTGCACCGGGGGCTCAAGGCCCTGGCCGCCAAGATCAGGGGAATGGCATGAAAACCGATGAATTGATCCACCTGCTGGCCACGGATGACCGGCCCGTAGAGACCACTGCGATTGAGCAGCGGTTTGCCGTTGCCATCGCAGCGGGTATTGTGGGTGCCGGGGTGCTGATGCTGGCAATGTTCGGCCTGCGCCCCGACCTGCTCACGACCATGGCACTGCCCATGTTCTGGGGCAAGCTGGTGTTTGCCGCCGCGCTGGCCGCTGCCGGGCTGGCGCTGCTGCGTCGCATGGCCCGCCCGGGCATGCCCGTGGGGAACGCAGCGCTGTGGCTGGCCGTGCCGCCGCTGGTGCTGTGGGCCATGGCGCTGATGGCCCTGTCACAGGTGTCTGCCGCAGAGCGCATGCCGCTCATCCTGGGCAGCACGTGGCGCACCTGCCCATTCAATATCGCGGCGCTGTCGGTGCCAGCGTTTGCTACGGGTTTCTGGGCGCTCAAGGGCGCGGCGCCCACACGCCTGGCCTGGGCGGGCGCGGGTGCCGGTTTGCTGGCCGGTGCGCTGGGCGCCTTGGTGTACGCCCTGCATTGCCCCGAGATGGCCGCACCGTTTCTGGCGGTCTGGTACCTGGCGGGCATGGCCATTCCCACCGCGCTGGGGGCTGTGCTGGGGCCGCGCCTGCTGCGCTGGTGAGGGTTTGGCGCGGGGAGCACGGCAAGCGCCGTGGCGGTTCAGGCGTTGACACGCTTGTTGTACGCGCGGAACACTGTGTCCAGCGTCCAGCCGAGCGATTCGTAGAGCTTTTGCGCCGTGGTGTTGGTGTGGGCCGTGGTCAGGTCCATGCGCACCTTGCCATGGGCGCGGGCCGTCGCTTCTGCCGCCAGCAGCAGGCTGCGCCCGGCACCTGTCTTGCGCGCGGAGGGCGCCACGAACAGGTCGTACAGCGTGTAGATGGGCGCGGCCTCCACCGAGCAGAACGTGGGGTAAAGCTGGCAAAAGCCCACGGCTGTCTGCGACGTATCCAGCGCCAGCAGGATGACCGACTCTTCACGCTCCAACCGCTCTGCAATGAATGCCCGTGTTCCGGCCAGGTCCGGCGCCTGCTCGTAGAACTGCCGGTAGGCATCCAACAGCGGCGAGATGGTGTCGGCGTCTGCCGGGGTGGCGGGGCGGATGTGCACAGAGGTCATGGAGGCGTCGGATCGCAAAAAGGCCAAGAGGCGCACCCCGCCAGGGGTGCGAGCGGACGCGGATTGTAGAAAGGGTGGATCCCCGCATCGGGACGTGGTGCACCCGGTCAGGTAGTTTCGTTGTGCGCCTGGGTGTGCAGCCACTGCGCCACCGCCTCGACCCGCGCCTGGTGGATCAGTGCACCCACCTGCGGGCCGCTTTGGCCCTTGGCGGCGGCCTGCGCTGCAATCTCGCGCGTGACGACCGATTGGACGGCACCCAACACGGCCATCAGGCGGGGACGCTGCGGGTAAGCCGACTCTTCAAACCCCAGCCGCCCACGGGCATCGCACTCGCAGGCCAGCAGGATGTCGGCAAAACGCTCGGGCTTGCGGATGGCGTCGCAGCGCTCCAGCAGGCGTACCAGGGCTGCGGCCGACAAGTCGGTGCTGCGGTGGATGTGGCCGTGTTCTCGCGCCACCACATCGGCGGTCTCGCGGCAGTCCACCGGCATGCGCAGGCGCTCCGCCACGTCCTTGAGCAGCTCGGCGCTGCGCTCTTCGTGCCCAATGTGGCGCGGCAGCACATCGGCGGCCGTGGTGCCCTTGCCCAGGTCGTGTGCCAGACAGGCAAACCGCACGATGAGCGGCGCCTGCAGCCGGGCCGACATGTCCAGCACCATCATCAGGTGCACGCCGGTGTCCACCTCGGGGTGGTATTCGGCCCGCTGGGGCACGCCCCACAGGCGCGCTACCTCGGGCAGCAGCACCTGCAGCGCGCCACACTCACGCAGCACCTCGAACATGCGGGACGGCTTTTCTTCCATCAGCCCCCGCGCCAGCTCCTGCCACACGCGCTCGGCCACCAGGTGGTCCACCTCGCCATGCGCCACCATCTCGCGCATCAGCTGCATTGTCTCGGGCGCTACCGTGAAGTCGGTGAACCGCGCTGCAAACCGCGCCACACGCAGAATGCGCACCGGGTCTTCGCGGAAGGCGTCCGTCACATGGCGCAGCACCCGCGCCTCGATGTCTTTGGCTCCAGAATATGGGTCAAAAATGCCTCCAGCGCTTGTCCCATAAGCACTAGTAGCTATTGCATTGATAGTGAGATCGCGGCGGGAAAGGTCTTCTTCCAGTGTCACATCCGGCGAGCTTTCCACCACAAAGCCCCGGTAGCCGCGCCCGCTCTTGCGCTCGGTACGGGCCAGTGCATATTCCTCGCGCGTTTCGGGGTGCAAAAACACCGGGAAGTCTCGGCCCACTGGCAGGTAGCCCAGCTCCAGCATCTGCTCTGGCGTGGCACCCACCACCACCCAGTCGTGGTCATTCACGGGCCGACCCAGCAGCTTGTCGCGGACGGCGCCGCCCACCATGTAGATTTGCATCGGCGTAGTTTAGGACGAGCCCTCGGCCGTATATTCCAACCCACCATGTCCCTATCCTCCGACCTCACCATTGCCCAGCTCAACCCCGATGGCAGCGTGCCCGTGCCGACGGCGCCCGATGCCGCTGCCAATGCGGCCGCCGAGGCCCTGCAGCGCGAGGCGCAGTTCGAGGCCCTGAAGGCCCAGGTGGAGGCGCTGCAGGAGATCCTGGCCAAGCCGCTCAACGACATCCTGGCCGAACACGACAAGTTCAAGGAGGTTGCGGCCGCGTGGGATTCCTTCGGCGCGATGTGGATGCTGTCGCAGCGCGCCATGCGCCGCGTTGCGATGGACCTGGCTGCCTCGCGGGGCGTGAGCGAGGAAGAGGTGGTGGCCCGCGCGATGGCCTATGCGAACCGGGTGCTCAACACCGAGGACGAAGACCTGGGCGGCTCCATTGCCCCCGCCCAGCTGGCGCACATCGCGCGGCACAAGGCGTTTTTGCGCAAGCAGTTCCGGTAGCGCTGCCGATGAAGAAACGTTTCACGGTGTTTACTTTTTCCTTGGCGGCTTTGCTGGCGCGGATGGCTTTATGGCCCTACGCTCCTCCTTTTGAAACACTCACGGCAGAGAGTGCGACGGTGAGAGTGAAGCACCCGGGGCCGTTGGGGCGGGAGGCCGTCTTTCGGACTGCGTCGGGTGCGGAGGTGTCTTGTACCAGGGGAAAGTCGGGCAGATGCCCTATCGAACAATTGGTCAAGATGGAGGCAAGTCAGGCGCCACTCACCGTTTGGCACGATGGGGTGCGCGTGTTCCAGGTCGCCGACATGGAGCGGATCCTCTACCCCTACGACGCTGTCTACGATGGCCGGGCACTTTTGCTCGCGATCGCGGCCATTGTTGCGCTGTTGGGGTTGGGCCAGATGGCGATTCACATTGGCTGGGCTAACGAGTATGACGATGAGGGCAAGCTGATCCAGCGCGAATAGACAGAGTTCTCGCGCCGTGCTTCCTACCGACGTACCTGAAGTCTCATCGGAACACCGGCCTGAAAAAACTCCGCTCATAACTCACGATGCACCCCGTTTCCTCGGCATAGCGGAAGGCCGCCTGGCAGTCCGCATCCTGCATCGACGCCTCACGGTAGCGCTCGTAGGCTGCGAGGCTCTCGAACGTGAACAGCGCCAGCGCGATGTTGTTGGCGCCCTCGCTGGGCATGAAGTAGCCGTGGTGCTGGCCGCCGAATTTTTCGACCAGCGGGATCCACAGCTTTCCGTAGTGCTCGAACTCCTTGAGTTTGCTGGTGTTGAGCACGTAGCGCAGGTAGATGGTGACAGCCATGGTGATGCTCAGCCTTCGGTATGGCGCAGGCGGTAGGGCTCTTCGAAGTCCAGAAAGTCCTTTTCGGCCAGGGCTTCGTCGATCCAGGCCTGCACGCCGGGCAGCGCGCGCACGCGGGCCACATAGGCCTGGATGATCGCAGGCACAGGCAAGGCGTAGGTATGCAGGCGCATGCACACGGGGGCAAAGTAGGCGTCGGCCACGGTGAATTCGCCAAACAGCAGCGGGCCCCCATGTTCTTGCAGCAGCGCACTCCACATGTCCACCAGGCGCTGCACGTCGGCGCGTACGCCGGCCTGGTCGCGCCAGATCAGGGCGCCGGTGTCGGCAAGGGTCGCTTCGATGTTCATGGGGCAGTGACCGCGCAGGGCGGTGAAGCCGCTGTGCATCTCGGCGCAGACGCTGCGGGCGCGCGCGCGGGCCTTGGCGTCGGTGGGCCAGAGCTTTTTGTCAGGGTGGGTTTCGGCCACGTACTCGGCAATCGCCAGGGTGTCCCACACCACCAGGTCGCCGTCCACCAGCACGGGCACTTTGGCGGTGGGGCTCACGGCCCCGATGGTGCGCTTGAATTCCGACTGCGCGTCAAAGCTGTCAAAGCGCACGCGCACTTCTTCAAAGACGATGCCCGCCTGCTTGAGCAGCACCCAGGGGCGCATGGACCAGGACGAGTAGTTCTTGTTGCCGATGTAGAGCTTGAGCATGGTGGGCACCTGAAATGAAGAGGTCAGCCCGCCATGCTAGCGGCTACCAGGCGCGCCAGCGATGCCAAAAACTGGCCTGAATGATGCGCTGCAGGCATCACAGGCCATTGTGCAGGTCTGCCTGGATGGGGATCAGATGGGCCAGACCACGCCGTTGTCGTTCAGGATGGCGTCGAGTGGCAGGTCGAACTCCTCGGGCTCGAAGTCGTCCAGATAGCCATGGGTGAAGCCCAGGCCCACGGTGAATGGCTTGGGCTGCAACGTGGCCAGCGTGCGGTCGTAAAAGCCGCCGCCATAGCCCAGCCGGTAGCCGCCCGGCGCGTAGCCCACGCAGGGCACGAACAGCAGCGTGGGCACGATGACCTCGGTGTCCTTGGGCTTGGGGATGCCGTAGGCGTCTTCTTCCATGGGGCAGCCGGGGTACCAGGCGTGGAAGGTGAGGGTCTTGTGCTGCTTGTTGACCACCGGCAGGCCGATGCGGCGGCGCAGGGGTTCGTCCAGCAGCTCGCCATCTTCCTTCCAGCGGTGCAGGGCGGGCAGGGGGTCGAACTCGCCCTTGATGGGCCAGTAGGCGCCGATCACCGTATCCGGCCGGTTCACCAGCCAGATGCGCATCACCTGCTGTAACAGGTCGGCCCGCTGTAGGCGGTCGGGCAGGTTGAGGCGTTCTTCTATCAATGTGCGCCGAAGGGCTGCTTTGTCCATCAGATAATTCCCCCATGCAATTTCTCAGAGCGATTCTGACACCCCTTGTGGCCGCCACCCTGCTGGCCGCCACCGCGCCCCTTGTCATGGCGCAAAACCGTGGTGACGATACCCTGCTGGAGATGCAGCAGGCGTTCCGCAAGGGCGACCGCAACAAGCTCGCGCAGCTGCTGCCTGCGGCACGCGGCCATGCGCTCGAGCCCTGGGCCGCCTACTGGGAGCTGCGCGTGCGTCTGGGCGAGGCCTCGCCACAGGAGATTCAGGCTTTCATGCAGCGCTACGCCGGCACCTACCAGGAAGACCGCCTGCGCAATGACTGGCTGCTGCTGCTGGGCCAGCGGCGCGACTGGGGCCAGTTTGCCGACCAACACCCCAGCTACCGCATGTCGGACGACCGCGAAGTGCGCTGCTACGCGCTGCTGATCGACCAGATCAAGGGCACGGCACCGGCCACCGTGGCCGAGGACGTGCGCAGCAACTGGTATGCGATCCGCGACGCCGACGATGGCTGCACCCACGCCGCGCGCGAGCTGTATGGCTACAAGAAGCTCTCGGCCCTGGACGTGTGGCGCAAGGCCCGCCTGGGCGTGGAGGCCAACCGCCCCCGCGTGGTGCGCTCGGCGGTCGAGATCGTTTCGCCCGAATCGCTGCCGCAGCTCAAGGATGTGCTCGATGCGCCCAGCAAATACCTGCTCTCGCGCGCCACTGCGGCCGGCAAGGCGCGGCAGGAACTGGTGCTGCTGGCGCTGTTGAAACTGGCCACCAGCGACCCCGATGGTGCGGCCTATCAGCTTGACAACAAATGGGGCGTGCACCTCTCCGCCGAAGAGCGCAACTGGGCTTGGGGCGTGATTGGCAAGACCGCTGCGCAGAAGCTGGCCAGCAACGCCCACGGCTATTTCGCCAATGTGACCAAGGACAGCGACCTCAACGACGACCTGCTGGGCTGGAAGGTGCGTGCCGCCTTGCGCGCTGGCCAGTGGAAGGCCGTGGGCAAGGCGGTGGACGCCATGGGCCCTGAAGGCCGCCAGGACAGCACCTGGGTGTACTGGAAGGCGCGCTCGCTGCTGGCAGGCCGCGTGACCGATGCCGAACGCGCCGAAGCACGGCAACTGCTCGAAGGCATCGCCGGAACGCGCGGCTTCTATGAGCAGCTGGCGCTCGAAGAGCTGGGCCAGCGCATCACCACCCCCCCCGCTCCCGCGCCCCTTACCGCCGAAGAAAAAGCCGCAGCCCGCGCCAACCCGGGGCTCAACCGCGCGCTGTACGCCATCTTGCTGGGCCTGCGCAGCGAAGGCGTGCGCGAGTGGAACTACACCACCAACCTGCACCAGAGCGGTGGCATGCCCGACCGCGAACTGCTGGCCGCCGCCGACTTTGCGTGCCAACGCGAGGTATGGGACCGCTGCATCAACACCAGCGAGCGCACCAAGGGCGTGGTGGACGTCACGCAGCGCTTTCCCATGCCGTTTCGCAGCACCGTGGTGGAGCGTGCCCAGGGCATCGGCATCGACCCAGCCTATGTGTACGGCCTGATCCGCCAGGAAAGCCGCTTTGTGATGGATGCCCGCTCGCACGTCGGTGCCTCGGGCCTCATGCAGGTGATGCCCGCCACGGCCCGCTGGACGGCCAAGAAGATTGGTCTCACCAACTTCACGCCCGACCAGATCACCGACCGCGACACCAACATCACCATCGGCACCGCCTATCTCAAGCTGGCGCTGGACGATTTTGCAGGCTCCATGCCCATGGCTGCCGCCGCCTACAACGCCGGCCCTGGCCGTCCGCGCAGCTGGCGCAACGGCCCGGTGCTGGACGCTGCCATTTGGGCCGAGAACGTGCCCTTTGCCGAGACGCGCGACTACGTGAAGAAGGTGCTCTCCAACACCACCAACTACGCGGCCATGCTCACCGGCCAGCCCCAGTCGCTCAAGAGCCGCCTGGGCACCATTGGCCCCCGCGATGCGGCGTTGCCCGAGGTGAACAAGGACCTGCCCTGACGCTCTTTCGCTCACCGAGCTGACAGGCAGTGAGGGGTAGCAGGTTTGCTATAAATAGAGGAGCTGAAGGCGCATGTTCAACTGGCGCTTCAGTGGGTTTTAATTAAAAGAGAGAGGGTGTGATGGGCAAACTGGCATGGATGGCCTGTGTGGCCGCAGTGTGGGCGTGGGGCGCGGGTGCTCAGGCGCAACCCGTGTACAAGTGGGTGGATGCCGATGGCAAGACCCACTATGGCTCGCAGCCCCCGCCCGCCAAACAGGACGCCGAGCCGCTGAAGCTGCAAAGCAACAACGGCACCAGTGGCGGCAGCACCTCATCCGGCAACAAGGGCGCCAGCGCCAAGGCGGGCCAGCAGTACAACCCCGATGGCACCAAGAAGGTCTCCAAGGACGTGGAGGAGTTTGGCGAAGGGCTCAAGAAATCGCTGGGCACCGTGGACAGCCAGCAGGTGCCCCTGAACTGCGCCGTGGCCGTTGACAACATTCACTACCAGGCCGACCTGATGCTGGAGGTGGGCCAGAAGAACGTGCGCGATGGCTACATGACGCAGGCAGCGTTTGATTCCGCCGCCCCCAAAATCCGCGAGGCCAAGGGCAAGTACAGCGTGTCGGACTGTCAGGGCGCCTCGGGCAACAAGAAGTCGTTTTACCAGTGCATGTCCAGCAGCAAGAACCACGTGACGGGCTGCGACAAGCAATACAAGCACTGAGGGCGTTGTGCTGATCCGCCCAGGCGCTTTGCGCCAGTGGTGGGGTCCCTCCGTCAGGGCACGCACTGGCACCCAGCCATGCCGAGGCGCCAGGCCTCACACGTTGTGCAGCACCTCGCCCTGGCGCGCAGCGGCGCCTGACCGCACCAGTTCATCTGCCAGGCTCTCCAGCCATTCGGCCTCGGTCTGCGTGGCAAAGTGCCGTGCGCGCAGCATGCCGAAATACGGCGTGGCCTGCGCCCAGGCCGTGAGGTTGGGTATGCCGATCTGCTGCCATTCGAGCAGCTTGTACTTGAGCAGCACCTTGGCCGCATAAAGCGCGTGCTTGCCCGGGTTGCGCACAAAACCATCCAGGCGGCGACGGGCGCCGTCGATGGCGCGGGGCGCATCGGCAAACACCGGCCCGTGGCCCGGGATCACGACCTGGGGCGACAGCGTTTCAATCAGGTCCAGCGTGGCGCCCACCTGGGCGAAGGCATCGTCGCCCTCCAGCTCCGGGAACACCACGCCAAAGCCGTTTTCCCACAGCGCATCGGCCGAGATCAGCACGCGGCCCTGGGGTTCGAACAACACCACCGAGTGCGGGTCGTGCCCCGGCGCGGCATGCACCTGCCAGGGCTTGTCGCCCAGCAGCACGCACGAGCCCGGCACCAGCAGCGTGTCGGCCCGAAAGGGTGGGCACTCCTGCCCTGTGGGGGTGTAGCTCAGCGCGTAGGCATCCCACTGGCGCACATGGTCGGCCTGGCCGGGCGGTATGGCCGTGAGCACGCCGGGCCAGGCCTTTTGCAGCGCGGCATTGCCGCCGCAGTGGTCGCTGTGCAGGTGGGTGTTGAGCAGGCGGTCCAGCCTGCGGCCCGCGAGAGCATCGCGCACCAGCTCCACGGTTTGCTCGGCATGGCTGCAATAGCCGGTGTCCACGATGGCTGTGTCGTGCTGGCCGATGAAGAGGATGTTGTTGGCCGACAGCCAGCCGCGTTCGAGAACGGTGATTTCAGGGGGCAGGAGATCGTGGGGCGCTGTGGTGGGCATGGGTGCAGGAATTCGGGGCTTCGGTGGCGGGCTTTAACGCCGCGCCGTGGGCTGCTGCCCAGCGTACCGCAGGTCGTGCCTGCCCGAAGTCCTCCAAAACCCGCAGCCTGGCCGCCCAGGCTGTGTCAGAACGTGACGCCCGCCACCAGGATCACATTGGCATAAGGCGTGCACTCGCCGGTGCGCACCATCACCTTGGCCTGCTCGGTCAGGCGCTTGAACTCCTCGTGCGATACGGACTGGGGCTCCACCGGCAAGTGGCACCAGGCGGGCAACTGCCCTCCATTGCGCTCCACGGCTTCGGTGGCGATCAGCGCTTTTTCGACCTGCATTTCGTCCAGCACCACCCGCAGCACATCGGCCACGGCCGGGATGCCGGGCGTGAGAGCCAGGTCGATGCGGAGCGGGCCGTTGGGGATGGGCAGGCCGACGTCGCCGATCACCAGCATGTCGCCGTGGCCCAGGGTGGCGATGGCGTGGGAGAGTTCGGCGTGCAGCAGGGCGGTGCGTTTCACAGGGGGCTCCAGGCGGGCGGTTGGGGGCTTTGCGCCACGGCGGCGCGGGTAGGGATGGAGGGCTGGGCGCCGGGCTGGGTGACGCACAGCGCCGACGCGCGGATGCCTTCGCGCACGGCGGCGTCCAGCGGCTCGCCGCGTGCCAGCGCCACGGCCAGTGCCCCCAGGAAAGTGTCACCAGCGGCCGTGGTGTCCACGGCTTTCACGACCAGGCCGGGGTGGTAGCGGTTGCCTGCCGCATCGGCGGCCACGGCGCCCGCAGCGCCCAGAGTTACTACGACCTGTGCGGGGCCCTTGGCGCGCAGGGCCTGCGCGGCCTGCGCGGCATCGGCGGGCGTGGTCACGCGCTGGCCTCCCAGCGCGGCGGCTTCCACCTCGTTCACGACCAGCGTGTGCACCAGCGGCCACATCGCATCGGGCAGGGGCTGGATGGGAGAGGGGTTGAGCAGCACGGGGCAGCCAGCGGCATGGGCCATCGCGGCGGCGGCCAGTACCTGGGGCAGGGGGGTTTCGAACTGCAGTACCAGGCCGCCTGCGCCCTGCAGCGCAGCGCCCAGCGCGGCAGCGTCCAGCACAAACCGGCCATTGGCGCCGGGCACGACCACGATGCGGTTCTGCCCCGTGGCTTCCACCGTGATGGCGGCTACGCCGGTGGTGGTGTCGGTGTCGGTCTGCACACCGCTGTGGTCGATGCCGTCGGCGTCGAGCCCGGCGCGCAGCGTGTGGCCGTAGCCATCGTCGCCCACGCGGCCGAACAAGGCCACCTGGGCGCCTTGGCGCGCGCAGGCCACGGCCTGGTTGCCGCCCTTGCCACCGGGCACCAGATGCAGGGCGTCGGCCAGCACGGTTTCTCCAGGGCCCGGCGCGTGTTGCACCTGCAGCACCAGGTCCATGTTCAGGCTGCCGACGACGGCAATGCGGGGCGCGTGGGGTGTTTGGGGCGTGCTCATGCCACACCTCCGGGCGCATGGGCGGTGGAGGCGCGCACGCGCAGCTCGGGCTGCAGCATGACCTTGCGCGCGTCCTGGCGCTTGCCGTCGATGCGCTCCAGCAGCATGTCCACCGCCAGCGCGCCGATGCGCTGCTTGGGCTGCGCCACGGTGGTGAGCGGTGGGCTGGTGAAGGCCGTGAGTTCGATGTCGTCAAAGCCGACGATGGACAGTGCCTCGGG
The DNA here is from genome assembly GCF_058793595.1 of Acidovorax sp. GW835-FHT14G06. NCBI lineage: Bacteria > Pseudomonadati > Pseudomonadota > Betaproteobacteria > Burkholderiales > Comamonadaceae > Acidovorax > Acidovorax sp. GW835-FHT14G06. Next base: position 232,157 of record NZ_JBXAGA010000005.1, on the reverse strand, counting down.
CACGCGCAGGTCGCGCTCGTGCGCGGCGCACAGCGCGCCCATGGCCATGAGGTCGTTACACACGAAGACGGCAGTGGGCGGCTCGGGCGCGCGCAGCACCGCGTGCATGGCTTCGTAGCCACCCTGGCTCGTGAAGTTGCCGTGCCACAGCAGGCCCTCGCCCGTGCCGCAGCCCGCGTCGGCCAGCGCCGTGCGCCAGCCGGCAATGCGCTGTTCGCTGGGTGCAATGCCTTCGGGGCCGCCAATGCAGGCAATGCGCCGGTGGCCCAGCGACAGCAGGTGGCGCGTGGCCAGCAGGCCGCCCTGCATGTGGGCGGTTTCCACCAGGTCACAGGGCTGCTGCCCGGCGATGTCGATTTCGCGGTCCACCAGCACGGTGGGGATGGACAGGCCCGCCAGCTGCGTGGCCAGCGTGGCGTCATGCCCGGTGGAGACTACGATGAGCCCGTCGATGCGCCGTTCGGCCAGCACCTGCAGGTAGGAGCCCTGGCGGTGCGCCTCGTCGTTGGTGTTGCACAGGATGACGTTGTAGCCCGCGCCAAAGCAGCGGTCTTCCACGCTGTGCACGATCTCGGCAAAGTAGGGGTTGGAGCTGTTGGGGATCAGCATGCCCAGCGTGCGCGTATTGTTGCTCTTGAGGCTGCGCGCAATGGCACTGGGCACGTAGCCCAGGGCACGGATGGCAGCCTCGACGCGCTCGCGCCCCTCGGGGCTCACGCGGCGTGTGCCGTTGACCACGTGCGACACCGTGGTGACCGACACCTCGGCGTGGCGCGCAACGTCCTTTATAGTAGCCATGCAGGAAGAAGAAAAATCGGTGTGTTGAAACAGGTTCAGCGGGCGGCGCGGCGCTGGCGCAGCGTGTCCACAATGACGGCCGCCACGATCACAAAACCCGTGATGATGCGCTTGCTGGGCTCGCTGGCGCCCACCTGGGCCAGACCTGCTTCGAGCACCGCGATGATGAGCACGCCAAACGCGGTGTTCACCACCGAGCCGCGCCCGCCCATGAGGCTGGTGCCGCCAATCACCACGGCCGCAATCACCTGCAGCTCCATGCCGGTGCCCGCGTTGGGGTCGGCGGCTTCCAGCCGGGCCGACTGCATCAGGCCTGCCAGGCCTGCGAGCAGGCCGGTCATGGCAAACACGATCACGCGGATGGGACGCGGGTCCACACCGGCCAGGCGCATGGCTTCTTCATTGGTGCCAATGCCCACCACGCAGCGGCCGAACACGGTGCGCGACAGCACCAGCTGCGCCACCACCACCAGCACCACGGCCAGCAAGAAGGCGAACGAGATGCCGCCAAAAAACGGTGCTGACAGCCACGAAATCGCATCGCCCACGTACTGCGTGCGCGAGTCGGTGACCACATAGGCGCTGCCGCGCACGGCTTCGAGCATGCCCAGCGACACGATGAACGAGGGCAGCCGCCACGCGACGGAAATGGTGCCCGTGATGGTGCCGCACACCAGGCCCGTGGCCAGCGCCAGCGCGGCGGCGGCGGGCACCGTCCAGCCCCATTGCAGGATGGCGGCGGCCGAGGTCGCAGCGGCCAGCGCCATCACCGAGCCCACCGACAGGTCGATGCCCGCAATGATGAGCACAAAGGTCATGCCCACCGCCATCACGGCCAGGGCCGGAATCTCGTTGGCGATGGTGATGAAGGTCTCGGCGCTCCAGAAATATTCGGACAGCGACGAGAACAGCGCCACCATGCCCGCCAAAACGGCCAGCAGGCCCAGGTAGGTGCCCAGCTGGCTGCGCCAGACCGAGGCGGAGGAGGGCGCCGCAGCGGGCGCGGCAGATGTGGTGGGGGCGTTCATGCGGTCACAGGAGAAGAAGTTGAAGGGGTGTTGCTGGTGCGCCCGCCGGGCTCGGAGAACGCGGCCGCCAGCAGCGATTGCTCGGACCACTCGCCGCGCTCGAACACGGCCACGAGGCGGCCCGCGCTCATCACGCCGATGCGGTCGGCCATGGCCATGAGTTCGCGCAGGTCCGACGACACCATGAGCAGCGCGCGGCCTTCCAGGGCCATGCGGTCCAGCTCGCCATACAGCTCGGCGCGCGCACCCACGTCCACGCCGCGCGTGGGTTCATCGAGCAGCAGCACGCGGCCTTCGCGGTGCAGCCAGCGGGCAAACACCACCTTTTGCTGGTTGCCGCCCGACAGCTGCCCCACAGGCTGCTCGGGGCTGCGGCAGCGGATGCCCAGCGTGCGCACAAAGCCCTGCACCAGGCGGCTTTCGAGCCCGCGCTGCAGCCAGCCGCCGCGCGACACGGCTGACAGGTCGGACAGTGTGGCGTTGATGCGGATGGGCTGCGACAGCAGCAGGCCCTGGGATTTACGGTCTTCGGTGACCAGGCCCACGCCTGCGGCGATGGCCTGCAGCGGGGATGCGAAACCCCGCTGCCAGGTGCGGGGGGCGGTGGGTGCTGTAGTTGATGGTTTTGCTATGTTTTGTGTAGTTGCTGGCGCATGATCCACTAGCGCTTGCGGCTGTTTTTGCTCTGAATTCGGGTGCAGCGTCACGCTGCCACGGTCTGCCCGGTCGGCGCCAAACAGCAGGCGGACCAGCTCGGTGCGGCCCGATCCAACCAGCCCGGCAATGCCGAAGATCTCGCCCGCGCGCAGCTCCAGGCTCACGTCCTGCACGGCGGTGCCCCGTCCCAGGTTTTCAGCGCTCATCACCACGGGGCCGATGGGGCGGCGCGGGCGGTGGTCCAGGTCGCTCACCACGCGGCCCACCATGCGCTGCACCAGGTCGTCTTCGCTCATGCCGGCCATGGGGCGCACGTCCACCAGGCGGCCATCGCGCAGCACGGCCACGCGGTCGGCAATGCGGCGCAGTTCTTCAAGCCGGTGCGACACATAGATGATGGCCACGCCGCGTGCGGTGAGGTGGGCGATCTGTTCGAACAGGTAGTTGGTCTCGCGCGGCGTGAGCATGGCCGTGGGTTCATCGAGCACCAGGATGCGCGTGTCGTCCTGCAGATTGCGCGCAATCTCCACCATCTGCTGCTGGCCGATGCCCAGCTGCGAGACCGGCGTGGCGGGGTCGATGGTGTCGAGCCCGATCTTGGACAGCTGCGCACGGGCGGCGGAGTGCAGCACATCGCGCTGCAGCCAGCCCAGCCGGTGCGGCAGACGGCCCATCAACAAGTTCTCGGCCACGGTGAGCGTGGGCACCAGGCCCAGCTCCTGCATCACCATGCGCACGCCGTGGCGCTCGGCATCGCGGCGCGAGGTGGGGGCGTAGGCCTGCCCCGCCAGCTGCATGCCGCCGCGCGTGGGCTGCTCCAGCCCGCAGAGGATCTTGGACAGCGTGCTCTTGCCCGCGCCGTTCTCCCCGGTCAGCGCCAGCACCTCGCCCGCAAACAGCTCCACATTCACGCCATCGAGCACGGTGGCGGTGTAGTCCTTGCCCACGGCCTGGATGGCGAGCAAGGGCGGGGACTGAGGATCGGGCGAGCGACTGGGCATGGGGGCTTGAAGTGGGCGGCTGCAGGGCGGTGTTTATCGGTTGAGCGGGGAACAACGCCAGAAGGGCCTTGTTCGCCGCTCTCGGATTTACTTGCTGTCTTTCGTCACCAGCACCACATCCGTCTTCACCGTGGCGGGCAGCTGGTTCTGCGGCGTCTTGGCGGCCAGGGCCTTCTGTGCCAGCTCGATGCCGAACACGGCCTGCTTGGCGGCGTACTGGTCGGCGGTGGCCAACACGCGGCCGTCGGCCAGCATGGGCTTGATGGCGCCGATGTTGTCGTAGCCCACCACCTGCACCTTGCCGGTCTTGCCGGCGGCCTTCACGGCCGCCACGGCGCCCAGGGCCATGCTGTCGTTGCCGGCCAGCAGGGCCACGAGGTCAGGGTGCTCGCGCATCATGCCGGCGGCCACGGTGTTGCCTTTTTCGATCTCCCAGTTGCCGGACTGCACGCCCACCACGGTGATGTTGGCAGCCTTCATGGCGTCCTGGTAGCCCAGGGTGCGCTGCTGCGCATTGAAGGTGGTGGACACGCCTTCGATGATGCCGACCTTGTCGCCGGCCTTCAGCGTCTTGGCCAGGTGGTCGCCCACCAGCTTGGCGCCTGCGCGGTTGTCCGGGCCCACAAACGGCACGGTGATGTTCTTTTCCTTCAGCGCATCGGCATCGAGCTGGTTGTCGATGTTGACCACGAGAATGCCCTTGTCGATGGCCGTCTTGACCACGGGCACCAGCGCCTTGGAGTCGGCGGGGGCCAGCACGATGGCACTGACCTTTTGCGCCACGGCCTGCTCGATCATCTTGATCTGGGCTGCCGTGTCGGTCTCGTTCTTGATGCCGTTGGCCACCAGCGTGTATTCCTTGGCATGGGCCTTCTGGTGCGCCTTGGCGCCGTCTTCCATGGTGCGGAAGAACTCGTTGGCCAGCGACTTCATGATGAGCGCGATCTTCGGCTTGTCCTGCGCAAACGCAGGGCTGGCCAGCAGGCTGCCCACAACGGCGAGGGCGGCGGCGGTCTGAACGGAACGGCGGGTGAACTGCATGGGTTTTGTCTCCAGGTTGGAATGTGGACGAAGGCGACCGACAGCGTCGAGGGGAATCCCCAGCAGACCTCCTCAAAAGGAGTGACCGCCGATGCCCCGGTGCCTTGTCGCGAACTGGATGATATCGAAAGCAAACGTTTGCGCAAACGTTTGCTAATCAGTAAAAACCCGAAGATACGGACATGGGAGCACCGGGTGCCGGAGGATGGCGTCCATGGTTTGCACCCAAGAAAAAGGGCGCCGAAGCGCCCTGGGGGAGGTGGCAGGGGCTGCGTTTGGCGCGCTGCCCTTAAAACGGCGTCAAGCCTTGCGCAGCTCCCTGCGCAAAATCTTGCCCACGTTGCTCTTGGGCAGCTCGTCGCGGAACTCGATGTACTTGGGGCGCTTGTAGCCGGTGAGGTTCTGGTGGCAGTAGTTGGCCACTTCGTCCTCCGTCAGGGCCGGGTCGTTCTTGATGATGAACACCTTGATGGCCTCGCCCTGCTTTTCGTCGGGCACGCCGATGGCCGCGCATTCGACCACACCGGGGCACAGGCTGATGACCTGCTCCAGCTCGTTGGGGAACACGTTGAAGCCACTCACCAGGATCATGTCCTTCTTGCGGTCGATGATGCGGGTGTAGCCCTGCGGGTCCATGATGCCGATGTCGCCCGTGCGCATGAAGCCGTCGGGCGTGAAGGCCTTGGCGTTTTCTTCGGGCTGGTTGTAGTAGCCCACCATCACGTTGGGGCCGCGGATGCAGATCTCGCCCGACTCGCCCTGGGGCAGGCTGTTGCCTTCGTCGTCCTTGATGGCGATGTCGATGCCCGGCAAGGGCAGGCCGATGTTGCCGCTGAAGGTGGTGCTGATCACCGGGTTGTTGGTGCCGATGGCGCAGGTCTCGCTCATGCCCCAGCCTTCGATCATGGTGCTGCCGGTCACCTTTTGCCATTGCTTGGCCGTGCCCTCGCTGGCCGCCATGCCCCCGGCCTGCGACACGCACAGGTGCGAGAAGTCCAGCGTCTTGAACTGTGGGTTTTGCAGCAGCGCGTTGAACAGCGTGTTCACGGCGGGCAGCATGTGGAAGGGGCGCTTCTTCAGTTCGGCAATGAACTTGGGAATGTCACGTGGGTTGGGGATCAGCGTGAGGCTGGAGCCCTGGCGGATGGCCAGCAGGCACAGCGTGAGCGCGAAGATGTGGTACAGCGGCAGTGCGGCAATGCTGTTGGCCTTGGAGAGGTCGCCCACCTTGGACAGCGCGGGCGTGAACCACGCCTCGGCCTGCAGCGTGGCGGCCACGATGTTGCGGTGGGTGAGCACCGCGCCCTTCGACAGGCCCGTGGTGCCGCCCGTGTACTGCAGGAAGGCAATCGAATCCAGCGTGGCCTGGCTGGGCGCGAGCGACTTGTGCTCGCCCAGCGACAGTGCCTTCTTGAAGGTGACGACCTTGCGGCCGTTCGACAGGGGTAGGTCGTAGGCAGGCACCATCTTGGCCAGGTGGCGCACGGCGAAGGTGATCCATTTGCCAAACCAGAAGCCCAGCAGGTCGCCCATGGAGGCCATCACCACATGCTTGACGGCCGTGTGGTCAATGACCTCAGCCAGCGTGTGGGCAAAGTTCTCCAGGATCACGATGGCGGTGGCGCCCGAGTCCTTGAGCTGGTGCTCCAGCTCGCGCGCGGTGTACAGCGGGTTCACGTTCACGCAGGTGTAGCCTGCGCGCAGCACTGCGGCCATGGTCACGCCAAACTGCGGGATGTTGGGCAGCATGATGGCCACGCGCGCACCCGGCTCCAGCCCCAGGCTCTGCAGATAGGCCCCCAGCGCGGCCGAGCGGCGCTCCAGCTCGCCATAGGTCATCCACTGGTCCATGCAGACCGAGAACGGACTGGATGCGTGTTTGCGGAACGACTCTTCCAGCAGGTGGGCCACAGAGCGGTATTGCTCGGGCTTCACGTCGTGTGGGACGCCCGGGGGGTAGCTCTTGAGCCAGATCTTTTCCATGCGCTTGTTTCCTTGTGCTCGCCAAATGCCATTGATAGGTGGGCACAGATTGTGGAAGGCGGGCGCGTTGCGGGCTATCGGGCTTGTCCTAGTGTGTGGGCGAGCTGGGTCCCGCAGGTGACAGGATCGGCATCGAACAATTGGTCCATCAGCGCCCGCTCGCGTTGCTCGATGGTGGCCAGGAATTGCTCCACCCCACCGCGCTGGCGAGCGAGCTGGCCGAAGGTGTCAAACCCCGCCTCCAGAAATTTCTGCAGCGCGCCCATGCCGGCCGCGTTGGCCGGGCCCCGCATCATGCGCAGCATCATCCGCAGGCCCGGCGTGCGGGTCAGGCGCGCCAGGTCGGTGCCCATGGCCAGCACGCGCTGCAACTGCTCTTGCCGCGCATGGCGCTGGCCCACAGTGCGCCAGGCGGCGGTGTAGCGGTCTGCAACGTTGGCCGCATCGGCTTCGTGCAGCAACCATGCACGGCCCATGTCCTGGTCCAGTCCCTCTGTCTGTGCGTGCAGCACCGCCAGGGCCACGGCGGTGGTCACGACCGGTTGAGGGAACATGGTCTGCAGCGTGCCGGCGATGCGGCCAAACTGCAGATCGCGGTCGGTGTAGTCGGTGTCGCTGTACAGCTCTTCCAGAAAGAACTGCGCTGCGGGTCCGAACGCGGGCGAGTCCACCAGGTCCGCATAGGTGCCCCGAAAGCGCCGCGCCTGCAGGCTTTTGACGCTGCCCACCGCGGCCCCCAGCGCCGGGTCGCCCGTGCGGTGCAGGCGCAGGGCGGTCACGTCGGCGATGCAGTCGCGGATGGTCTGGGCGGCATCCATGGGGCGGGGTCCTTTCGGCGTTCTGCGGGGTGCGGTGTCGGGCTGTGGTGAGACCGCACAATGCGGCTGGTCGATTACAACATTTGCCCATCACCACCATGATCGCGCGCTGGCAACGAATCCTGCTCCTGTTCATCCTGCTGACCATGGCCGCCTGGCTGCTGTGGCAGTGGCCCCATTCACCGTTGCGTGCTGTGCTGTGGGCACTGGTGCCGCTCAGCATGTACCTGGTGGTGATGGCGGTGGAGTTTGTGCTGATGCACATCACCAACCGCACCGACGCTGCACCCCGCGCCCGCCTGTCGCAGGTTGTGGGTGCTTGGTGGGCCGAGGTGTGGGTGGCGTTGATGGTGTTTTGCTGGCGCCAGCCGTTTCGCCACGCTTCCGTGCCCGACTGGCTGCCTGCGCAGCCGACGGGAAAGCGCGGCGTGGTGCTGGTGCATGGCTTCATGTGCAACCGGGGCTTGTGGCTGCCGTGGTTTGCGCCATTGCAAGCACAGGGGCATGCCTATGTAGCGGTCAATCTGGAGCCGGTGATGGGCTCGATTGACGAGTACGCCGACATCATCGAAGACGCCGTGCGCCAAGTGACGGCGGCCACGGGCCAGGCGCCGGTGTTGTTGTGCCACAGCATGGGGGGCTTGGCGGTGCGGGCGTGGCTGCGGGCGCACCAAGCCGACGGCCGAGTGCACCGTGTGTTGACGCTGGGCACGCCGCATGGCGGCACGTGGCTGGGGCGTTTCAGCCGCGCGGTGAACGGGCGGCAGATGAGCTTGGCGGGGGATTGGGTGGTGGCCTTGCAGCGGGCGGAGCCTGCGGGGCGGGCAGCGCTGTTTAGCTGCTGGTATTCGAACTGCGACAACATCGTGTTTCCGGCGACCACGGCGGCGTTGGTGGGGGCGGACAACCGGTTGGTGGAAGGGGTTGCGCATGTGCAGATGGCGTTTGACCCTGGGGTGATGACGGCTTGTCTGGAAGAGATAAGTCGAGGGTGATTTTTTGAAGTTTTTTGCTACTAGCGCCCGTATGCAAAGCGCTGATAGCTATTGATTTTGTAGTGTGTTTTCGATGGCTGCGTCGGGCGTGAGCTGCACATCGGACTGCATGCTTGGTTGAGGGCGGAGGCCGGAGTCGCCCGGCGTGCGAGTAACTTTCTTTTGCTTCGCCAAAAGAAAGTCACCAAAGAAAAGGCGACCCCCAGTCTGCGACCCCTTCGCTGTGCGAAGGGGCAAACCTGCGGCGGGGCGGTTGCGGGGTGCGCCGTGGAACTCACTGCGCTGCGATGCGGCTTCGTTCAGACATCCACGGCGGGTCAGAGCACGAAGCACGCGCGCTCCGACGCGCGTGCCGCCCCGCCGCCGGCGCAGCCAGCAGGGGTTGGGAGCCAAACAGCCGGACAGCCATTCGGGCCATTGCTACGCTCGGCCGCGCCTGCGCAGCGCGAAACGCTTGCGCCCGCGAGGTGGGGCCGAGCGCAGCGATGGCCTGTGTGGATGTTCTGCTCCCTTTGCCCCTCTGGATGCGCCGAGGAGCGCAGGGTTTGGCGGATCAGGGCTCGCGTGTGTCTGAGCGACGCGCAGCGGCGCGAGTTGAGCGAGACCCCGCCAAACCCGAGCACCGCAGGTTGCCCCGTAGCGAAGCGCAGGGGACGCATACAGTGGGGTCGCCCTTTCTTTGGTTCCTTTCTTTCGGCGACGCGAAAGAAAGGGACTCGCCTGCCGGGCGACTCCCGGCCCCCGCCCTCAACCCAGGCACAGAGACCGATTCATCCACAAGGCCCAACAATCCCAGCCCAGCATTGCTGGATGCAGGAGAGTTGCTATTGAAAGCGTAGCTGCTAAGGCATGATTCACTAGCGCTAGCAGCCGTTTTCTTCAAAAAATCAAGCTGCCACAGCCTCCCGCTCATCCGCGGCAAACTCCGGCAACCCACGCAGCCGCTCATAGATCGGCGCAAAGTCCGCCGCCGTCATCTCAAACAGCTGCTCAAAACTGTCGATCACAAAATACGTCTGCTGGTACGTATCGATCTTGTAGCGCGTGCGCATCGTGCGCTCCAACTGCAGCGGAATGCGCTGCGGCTCCGGGCTCTGCACCGAATACGCCAGTTCGCCCGACGAACTCAGGATGCCAGCGCCATAGGCCCGCAACTGCCCCGCTTCGCGGATCAGCCCGAACTCGATCGTGTACCAGTACAAGCGGCTCAGCATCTCGCACGACCCCAGCCCTTGCGCCTTCAGCCCGCCCTGGCCGTAGCGCTGCACATAGTCGGCAAACACCGGGTTGAACAGCAGCGGCACATGCCCGAACAGGTCATGAAAAATGTCGGGCTCGACGATGTATTCGAACTCCTCGGGCTTGCGGATCCAGTCCGTCACCGGGAACTTGCGGTTGGCCAGCAGGGTGAAAAAGGGCACCTCGGGGATCAGCCCCGGCACGCCCACCAGCTCCCAGCCGGTCGCTTTGTAGAGGCGCTCATTCACCGCTTCAAAACGCGGGATGCGGTCGCTCGCGCCCAGTGAGGGCAGGGCGTCGATGAACGCCTGGCTCGCCAGACCAGGCAGCAGGGCGCGCTGGCGCTCGTACAGACGGCGGTAGGTGTCGTGGTCGGCGGCGGTGTAGGCCGCGTAATCCTGCGGGCAGGTGTAGTCGGCACTGGCGCGGCTGTAGTCGCCACGGGGAGGGCGCTCGCTGGCGCCGTAGACGACGGGTTCGACGGCCATGGTGAGGGCCCCCGCTCAGGCGTTCTTGGTGCCAAGCACCCCGCGCTGGATCTGGTCGCGCTCCAGCGACTCGAACAGCGCCTTGAAGTTGCCTTCGCCAAAGCCGTCGCGGTAGTCGCCCTCGCGCTGGATGAACTCGAAGAACACCGGGCCCAGCATGGGCGTGGAGAAGATCTGCAGCAGCAGGCGGGGCGTGCCGTCGGCCGTGGTGCCGTCCAGCAAGATGCCGCGCGACTGCAGCTCGGGCACCGGCTGGCCGTGGCCGGGCAGGCGGGTGTCCAGCATCTCGTAGTACACCTCGTTGGGCGCGGTGGCCAGCTGCACGCCGGCCATGCCCAGCTTGTCCACTACGTCCAGCAGGTTGTCGCAGATCAGCGCGATGTGCTGGATGCCTTCGCCGTTGAACTGCATCAAAAATTCTTCGATCTGGCCGCCGCCCTGTTTGGATTCTTCATTCAGCGGGATGCGGATCTTGCCGTCGGGCGCAGTCATGGCCTTGGACGTCAGGCCCGTGTATTCGCCCTGGATGTCGAAGTAGCGGATTTCGCGGAAGTTGAACAGCTTCTCGTAGAAGTTGGCCCAGAAGCCCATGCGGCCCCGGTACACGTTGTGCGTGAGGTGATCGATGAGGTTCAGGCCGTGGCCCACGGGGCGGCGGTCCACGCCTTCGATGAATTCAAAGTCGATGTCGTAGATGGACTTGCCGTCTTCAAACCGGTCGATCAGATACAGCGGCGCACCGCCAATGCCCTTGATGGCGGGCAGGCGCAGTTCCATGGGGCCGGTGGGGATCTCGATGGGCTGGGCGCCCAGCTCCAGTGCGCGGTTGTAGGCCTTGTGGGCATCCTTCACGCGGAAGGCGAGGCCACAGGCCGATGGGCCGTGCTCGGCGCCAAAGTAGGCGGCCTGGCTGTGGGGCTCGCGGTTCAGGATGAAGTTGATGCCGTTCTGGCGGTACAGCACCACATCCTTGGAGCGGTGCTTGGCCACCAGGGTGAAGCCGAGCTTTTCAAACACCGCCTCCAGCACGCCGGGCTGGGGCGAGGTGAATTCGACGAACTCGAAGCCCATCAGGCCCATGGGGTTGTCCCAGGCGTCGAGCTGGGCGGTGGTTTGTTGCGGCAAGGCGGCGTTCATGGGGTGTCTCCGGCATTCGTTGATGAATGTCATGAACTGTAGGCGTGCCTTGCCTCATGTTTCTGGCGAAATCAAGAGGCTTGGTCGCTTGATTTGCAGGAATCTTGTGAATGGTCAAAATTTGGCGCAGTCTGGCGGCGCGCTGAGGCTGGATTGCTGCCCGGGGCTGCGTCGGCCCCAGCAGAGCTACGACCCCGAGGTGCCCGCGTTGAGCTGGCGCAGCGCCAGGGCGGCGTCGATGCGTTGTTGCTCCTCGGGCGAGAAGAGCTGCTGGCGCAATTGCTGCAGGCTGGGGCCCTCGCCCTGCTGGGCGCGGGCTTGGCTGTACTGGTCGAGGCGCTGGTTCCAGTGCTGCTCGTCCCGGTCCAGCTGTGCCATGGCCTGGGCGGCAGCCGGGCCGTATTGCGCGCTGCGTGCGCCGTAGCGGGTGCGTTCGTCGGCGTTGCTGGCGTTGAACGCGGCGGTCTGCGCGGCGGCGGCCATGTGTGCGGTGGCGGCACTGCGTTCGGCGCGGCGTTCTGTGGAGAGCTCGTTGTCAGCAGCTTGCAGCGCCTGCGCGCGCTGCTCCGGGCTGAGCTGGGGGTTGCGCGCAATCTCCAGGCGCGCCAGGGTGTAGCGATCCAGTTCTGCCTCGCGGGCGAACAGGGCATCGTATTCGGCGTCGTCAAAGAACTGCAGGCGCACCTTGTGGCGTGCCTCCAGCGCATCGCGCAGTGCGCGTGGGTCGGTCAGGTCCTGCGGCGCGCGCAAGCTGCCCAGGGCCACGCGGTAGTCCACATAGCGCTCCGCCAGTGCCAGCGCACGCGTGGCCAGGGCGGCGGGGAAATGCTGGTTCACCAAGGCGGCCAGACGCTGCTTGAGTGCGGCTGGGTCGCTGGCGTCGCCCGCTTCCATCAACAGGGCTTCCAGGATGTCACGCAGGCCGTGCACCAGCAGCGGGTCGGCCGGGCCGTCGGTGGTGATGGCGCGGCGGCGTGCAAAAAAACTTTGGTCCGCGCCCTGTTCTGGAGAGGGTTGTGTCTCGGCACCGGCGGAGGCGGTGGCCGCCCCCGCCGGTGATGGGTGTGTATCCCCCGCGCCCAACCCGGCAGGGCCCACCAGCCACCACACCACAGCGGCCGTGGTGAGGGCCAGGACTGCGGCGGTAACCGCCCAGGTGCGCGAGGGCTGGGCCATGGCTTACAGGCCTTGTTGCTTGAGGCGGTTGGCGTGCTGGCGGTACAGCGTCACCGGGTCGGTGGAGAACCAGTCGCGCAGGCCCAGCAGCTGGTTGACTTCGTCGAGGTGGTTCTGGCGGTAGTCGCCCAGGTGTTTGCCCAGGCGCGACGAGCAGGCCGACACCAGGCCGTCGTTGGCTTCGCCAAAGGTCAGGCTCAGGGTGGCCAGCAGGGCGTCGCTGGCGTCGAGTACGTTGGTCAGGGGCAGGGTGCCGGTCCAGGAGTAGTAGCGCACGCCGTTCACCAGCTCGGCGCCGCTGCCGCAGCCGGACGTGGGCACACCTTGCGGAAAGCGGCTGTTGAACTTGGCCGAGCCTGCCGTGGTCAGCGAGTCCAGCGCCGCCGTGGGCATCTGGGGCAGGCCGGTGCCGCCCGATGTCAGGTTGATCAGGCCCACCAGCGCCTTGGCGGCGGCACTGGCCACGGCTTCAGACACCGAGCCTGCAGGCGCCACACCGCGCAGGATGTCGGCCACGCGCGAACCCCGGTTCACGCCGCCAATCGAGGTGACCGATGCCACCAGCTGCGGCGCCACGCCCGCCACATAGCGGGTGGTGGGGCCACCGTGCGAATGGCCCACCAGGTTCACCTTGGGGGCCCCGGTCAGCGCCAGGATGGTCTTGACCTGTGCCAGCAATTGCTCGCCGCGCACCTCGGTGCTGTTGGCGGCCGAGACCTGGGCGACGTAGACCTTGGCGCCGCCCTGGCGCAGTGCGTCGGGGATGCCGTAGAAGTAGTCGATCCCAAGGGCCGAGTCAAAGCCGAACAGGCCGTGCACCAGCACGATGGGATAGCGCGTCTGGGCGTAGCCCGTTTGTGCCTGTGCGCCCACGCCCAGCAGCAGCAACCCCGCCGTTGCTGCCAGCACCAGTCGCCGCAAAAAGCGGCTGAAAAATCCGGTCATGTGTTTGTCTCCGTTGGTATGGTTTCTTATGCTCGCAAAAACGAACGACCGTTCTTTTTTGCGAGATCAATTTTTGTATTCAGCCCATGGAGTCACTATCGGGACATACCCGTGTGTGCGGCGCACCATGCAGAAATTACGCAGTTGTTCGTAAAATCCTGCGTCATGAAAGCCTTTGACGCACTCGACAAGCTGGACCGCGCCATCCTGCGCCGCCTGCAGGACAACGGCCGCGAGACGTACGACGTCATCGGTGAACAGGTGGGCCTGTCGCCCAGTGCCGTGCTGCGCCGCGTCAAGCGGCTGGAAGACAGCGGCGTGATCCACCGCTATGTGGCGCTGGTGCAGCCCGAAGCCGTGGGGCTGGGTCTCACGGCGTACCTGAATGTGCGGCTCGAAAAACACACCGAAAGCCACAAGCGCAACCCCATGGACCTGTTTCGCGCCAGTGTGCAGACCTGGCCCGAAGTGGTGGAGTGCGCATCGCTCACCGGCGAAATGGACTACCTGCTGCGCGTGGTGGTGGCCGACATGGCGCACTACAGCCGCTTCATCATGGACACATTGCTCAAGCACCCCAGCGTGCAGGACTGCAAGACCAGTTTTGTGCTCGACCGCGTGAAGGCGACCACGGCCGTGCCGGTGTAATCCGGCGCTGGCCTTCACTCGTTGACAGAGCCTGTGCACGTCACGGGCGTGACTCTCTGTGGCGTCTGTTGATGTGGCGGAGGTTGCTGTAACGCGGTCCGCGCTTTACGCTCTGGCGTGTGCAAAGAAGGGTTGGCGAAGACAGGAGTGCAGCCACCCCAGCCGTCGCGTCTGCGACCCGTGCAGAGGAGATTCTGATCATGAATGCTCTGAAATTGATAGCTGTCGAGGCATGATCTTCTGGCGCTTGTGGCTGATTTTTTCGCATTTTGAGTAGGATCACTATTTTGTTGCAACGCAGCAATTTGGACTGGAAAAAATGAGGGAAAACCCTTATATTTGGCGACATGTTCGCAACCAAAGACTGGCTCAAGGCATCCTGGTACGCAGGCCGGGACCTGCTGCGCCCGGTAACCGGCGGCTCTTCTGCCTCTGACATTCACATCCACCAGCAGGAGACGCCCGTGATGGTTCCTATCCGCTCCCTGGGCCCCTCCTACCGGGAGCGGATCACCCAGCACCTGCTGCAGCTGGAGCCTGCAGACCGCTACCTGCGGTTTGGCTATGCCGCCAACGACGAACAGATCCGCCGTTACGCCGAGCAGCTCAATTTCGAGCGCGACGAGATCTTTGGCATCTACAACCGCCGCCTTGAACTCATCGCCATGGCCCACTTGGCATTTTCGGAAAACCCCGAGCACAAGCCCTGCGCAGAGTTTGGTGTGTCCGTGCTCAAGCAGGCACGGGGCCGTGGCTTTGGCGCCCGCCTGTTCGAGCGCGCCGTGATGCATGCGCGCAATGAGGGCGTGAACATGGTGTTCATCCATGCGCTGTCCGAAAACACTGCCATGCTCAAGATCGCGCGCAACGCCGGTGCCACCCTGCGCCGCGACGGGTCCGAGTCCGAGGCCTACCTGCAGATCCCACCCGCCAGCCTCGACACGCGCATGACCGAGATGGTCGAGCAACAGTTCGCCGAGGTGGACTACCAGCTCAAAAAGCAGGCCAAGCAGTTCTGGGACTTTCTGGCCAATGTGCAGGAAGTGCGCAGTGGAGTGCAACACGCGCGCCACCAGTCGGCCGAGTGAGCCGCTGCGGTCGAATCCGGCTCTGACGCCAGCGGTGGCCGGTTGTCACGGCAATCCGCTATCCTAGGGGCCTGATTCACTACCGCACGTCCTGCACTCCAGACAGTGTCTGACCCGCACCCCGCGCACCCCGGGCGACCGCCCGAGAGGGAAGATAAGCGCACCTTCCTGCAGAAAGTGGCCGAGTTCATCCATCCTGGGCCGGATTCCACGGAAGAACTCATCGAAACCCTGGCCGAGGCCGAGGACAACGAGGTCATCGGCGCTGACTCGCGCGTGATGCTGGAGCGCGTCATCCGCATGGCCGACATGACGGCGGGCGATGTGATGGTGGCCGCCCCGCGCATGGACCTCGTCAACATCGATGCGCCTTTTGATGAGCTGCTGCACCTGGTGATCAGCACCGCACATTCACGGTTTCCGGTGTACCAGGGCGAGCGCGAGAACATCATCGGCATCCTGATGGCCAAGGACCTGCTCAAGCTGCAGCGGGCGCCCGAGCTGAACATTCGCGCCCTGCTGCGCCCGGCAGCGTTTGTCCCCGAAAGCAAGGGCCTGAACGACCTGCTGCGCGAGTTCCGGGGCAACCGCAACCACCTGGCCATCGTGATCGACGAGTTTGGCCGTGTGGCCGGGCTCATCACCATCGAAGACGTGCTGGAGCAGATCGTCGGCGAGATCGAGGACGAGTTCGACATCCCGGAAGACGATGGCGATATCTTTGGCCTGGCCGATCGGACTTACCGGGTGAGTGGTGACACTCCCATCGAGCGCGTGGCCGAGGCCTTTGAGGTGGCCATCGTGGGTAGCGATCCCAACGAGCATTTCGACACCATCGGCGGCCTGATTGCCCACGAAATGGGCCATGTGCCCAAGCGCGGTGAGCATCTGCAGCTCAGCGGCCTGCATTTTGTGGTGCTGCACACCAAGGGCGGGGCGGTGCGCTGGTTCAAGGTGTCCAGGGTCGAAGACACTCCCTCCGACGGCTGATGTCGCGGCGCTCTCGGATGGCGGGCGGGCCGCTGCTGCCGCAACTGCTGCTGGCACTGGCGGCGGGCCTGGCCCAGGCGGCCTCGCTGGCCTGGCCGGGCAGAGGCCAACCCTTGTGGTGGCTGCAGCTGGCTTCGATGGCTGCGCTCGCCTGGATGGTGCGGCCTTTCGCTGTGGAGCACCCGCGCGTCGCTGCGCCCTGGCGGCGCGGTGCGCTCGTCGGCGGGGTGTTTGCCACCGCCTGGCTGGCAGGCACTTTCTGGTGGCTGTTCATTTCCATGCATTCTTATGGTGGCCTGCCCGCGCCTTTGGCCGTGGCAGCGGTGCTGGGGCTCGCTGCCTTTCTGGCCAGCTACTATTCGGCGGCTTTGGCCTTGTTTTGCCGGTATGCGCCGATGAATCGTGCCGGGAGTGCTCTTCTTTTCGGAGCGCTGTGGCTGCTGGCCGAACTGGCACGGGGCGTCTGGTGGACGGGGTTCCCGTGGGGTGCTGGCGGCTACGCGCATGTGGATGGGCCGCTCGCCGTGCTGGCCCGCCACATGGGGGTGTATGGCATCAGCGCGGTGGCTGCGGCGTTGGCGATGGGCGTGGTGCAGGTGCGTGCCACCGATCTGCGCAACGCGCGCTGGTGGGCGCTGGTGCTGGCGGCGGGCGGCCTGCTGGCCTGGGCCACGGTGGACCGGCTGTGCGCGGTCAATCTGTGCCACACCCCGGCACGGCGCGCAGCGCCCCCCCTGAGCCTGGAGCTGCTGCAGGGCAATATCCCCCAGGACGAAAAGTTCCAATCCGGCAGCGGCGTGCCCTTGGCCCTGCAGTGGTATGCCGAGGCCCTGCGCAACGCCCAGGCTGACCTGGTGGTGGCGCCCGAGACCGCCATACCGCTGCTGCCGCAGCAGCTCATCCCAGGGTATCTGGAGGGCATCCAGCAACACTATGCGCAAGGGGCCCAGGCCGCCATGGTGGGCATTCCGCTGGGGGATGAAGCGCAGGGCTACACCAACTCTGTGCTGGGCATGAGTGCCACGACCCAGGCAGAGCCCTACCGCTACGACAAGCACCACCTCGTGCCGTTTGGAGAGTTCATTCCGCCGTTTTTCAAGTGGTTCACGGCCATGATGAACATCCCGCTGGGAGACTTCAACCGGGGCACGGTGGGCCAGGCGTCCTTTGCCGTGGCGGGGCAGCGCATCGCGCCGAACATCTGCTACGAAGACCTGTTTGGCGAGGAGCTGGGCGCGCGATTCATCGACCCCGCCCAGGCCCCCACGGTGTTTGTCAACTTCAGCAACATCGGCTGGTTTGGCGACACCCTGGCCATCGACCAGCATCTGCACATCAGCCGCATGCGTGCGCTGGAGTTCGAGCGCCCCATGGTGCGCGCCACCAACACAGGCGCTACCGTCATCATTGACCACCGGGGCGTGGTTACGCACCAGCTGGCCCGCTATACGCGCGGGGTGCTCAAAGGCGAGGTGCAGGGCCGGGGGCTGGACGCACAAAGTGGCTGGGCCATCACGCCTTATGCGTGGTGGGTGTCCCGCTGGGGGCTGTGGCCGCTGTGGGCGCTGGGGGCTCTGGCGCTGGTGGGGGCCATGGTCGCCAGCGGGAGCCGCAGGCCGCGTGGCAATTGATCCAGGTCAGGCATTGCGCCCGGCGGCGCAGGGGCCTGCGCAAACCCATGTTTAGAGGCGGCTCCCTATGCCTTGATAATAGAGGCCCGCAACCGGGGGCTGGTGTTGCGTAAAACGATGATTTGAGGCGGGCCAACCGCCGTTCTGGAGCACGACTGAAAATGGCAGATTCCTTTTCCTACGAACAACTGATCGCCTCGGGCGAGGGCCGGCTGTTCGGCGCCGACAGCGGGCGCCTGCCGCTGCCGCCCATGCTGATGTTTGACCGCATCACGCACATCGACAGCGATGGTGGCGCGCACGGGCTGGGAAAGATCCGCGCCGAACTCGATGTCAAACCCGACCTGTGGTTCTTTGCCTGCCACTTCCAGGGTGATCCGGTCATGCCGGGATGCCTGGGGCTGGATGCCATGTGGCAGCTCATCGGTTTTTACCTGACCTGGCTGCAGCTGCCTGGCCGGGGCCGTGCGCTGGGTGCGGGCGAGGTCAAGTTCACGGGCGAAGTAGGCCCGGACGTGAAGCTGGTCACCTACGAAATCGACATCAAGCGCGTCATCAAACGCAAGCTGGTCATGGCCATTGGCGACGCCCGCCTGCTGGCGGACGGCAAGGAAATCTATGTGGCAAACGACCTGCGCGTGGGCCTGTTCAAGCGCGAGGAAGACGGCAAGGACGCAGCATGACCACCAAGAAGCGCGTAGTCATCACTGGCGCGGGCATCGTCTCGTGCATTGGCAACGATCTGGCCGCTGTGGAAGCTTCGCTGCGTGCGGGCACCAGCGGCATCAAGGCCGTGGAAAAGTTCAAGGAACTGGGCCTGCGCAGCCAGGTGGGTGGCGCGCCCGATATCGACATCGAAGCGCGCATCGATCGCAAGCAGCTGCGCTTCATGGGCGATGCGGCGGCCTATGCGCAGATCGCGCTCGAAGACGCCATCGCCCAGGCGGGCCTCACGCCAAGCCAAGTCAGCCACCCGCGCACCGGCCTCATCATGGGTTCGGGCGGCGGCTCTCCCGCCAACCAGATCGAAGCGGCCGACACACTGCGCGAAAAGGGCATCCGCCGTGTGGGGCCCTATCAGGTCACGCGCTGCATGAGCTCCACCGTGTCGGCCTGCCTGGCCACCAACTTCAAGGTCAAGGGCATCAACTACTCCATCACCTCGGCTTGCTCCACCTCGGCGCACTGCATCGGCGCGGCAGCCCAGCAGATCGCCTGGGGCGTGCAGGACGTGATGTTTGCCGGTGGTGGCGAAGAACTGTCCTGGGGCATGTCGCTGTTGTTTGATGGCATGGGCGCCATGTCCAGCAAGTACAACGACACGCCCGAGCAAGCCTCGCGCGCCTACGACGCGAACCGCGATGGTTTTGTGATCGCAGGCGGCGGCGGCGCCGTGGTGCTGGAAAGCCTGGAGCACGCCCTGGCGCGCGGCGCCCACATCTTGGCCGAAGTGGTGGGCTTTGGTGCCACCAGCGACGGCGAAGACATGGTGGCCCCTTCGGGCGACGGCGCCATTGCCTGCATGCAGCAAGCCATGGAAGGTCTGGATGCCCCCATCGACTACATCAACACCCACGGCACCTCCACCCCCGTTGGCGACATGCAGGAAGTGCGCGCCATGCGTGCCCTGTTTGGCGACAAGGTGCCGCCGTTCTCGTCCACCAAGTCGCTCACCGGCCACTCGCTGGGCGCCACGGGCGTGCAGGAGGCCATCTACTGCATGATCATGCTGAACAAGGGCTTCATCGCCGGCTCGGCCAATGTCGAGACACCTGACCCGGCCCTGGGCGACATGCCCCTGGTCACGCAAACGCGCGATGCGCAGCTGAACACGGTGTTGTCCAACAGCTTCGGCTTTGGCGGCACCAACGCCAGCCTGGTGCTGCGCCGCTGGAACCACTGACCGCGGACTCTCCACCGCAACGGCCTGCCTGTCTCTGGACATGCAGGCCGTTTTTCATGGGCTCTATCGGGCCGTCAGCGCCTGGCGGGCCTTGGGGTTGGGCTGCAGGGCCTCGTGCAGCAAGGCGGGCAGCATGCCCAGCATGCGCGTGGCCTGCAGACCGGGCGGAAAGGCGCGCGCGTGGTAGCTGTACAGCGACATGGGGGCCAGCTCGTGCAGCTCCTGCGCCACCATCTGTGCAGGGTCCAGCCCTTTGGCGGTGAGAAAGTCCACCACCGTCCAGCCCATGCCCCGGCGCACCAGTTCCAGCGCCAGGCGTGATGTCTGCACCTGGATGCCGGGCCCGGCGGGGGAACCGAGGCGGTGTGCGATTTCGTCAATCGCCTGGCGCATGGGGTCGTCGCCCACCAGGCGGATCACGGGCACCTGCGCCAGCCGCGCACCGGGGCTGGCGGCACGGGGAGCTCGCGCCCACACGCTGGTCGCGACCGCCAGGTACAGGCGACCACTGACCAGCAGGTCGCTCGCGATTTGTGGGTGGGGATGTTTGTAGAAACCCAGGCAAAAGTCCACGCTGCGCGTGAGCAGGGCCTGCGTCATCTGATCCTGGTGGATAGTGCGCACCTCCACACCCACCTGCGGATGCTGCTCGGCATGGTGCTGCAGCAGACGCGGCAGAAATTCGTGCGTGATGGACGGTATGGCGCCCAGCCGCACATCGCCCGAGTCACTGGTGGCGAGGTTGCGCGCGGTGCGCTTGAGCGCATCCAGTTGCCGATAGATGCCGGTGGATTCGGTGGCCAGCACCTGGGCCTCGGGCGTCGGGGTCAGGCCTGCGGGCGAGCGGTTGAACAGCCGGTAGCCCAGCTGCAGCTCGGTGTGCGCCACGGCCTTGCTGATTGCTGAGGGGGTGATGCACAGCAACCGCGCCGCTGCGCTCATGTTGCCGGTTTGCAGCACGGCCTGAAAAACTTCCAGTTGTCTCAAGTTCATGGCGGAGTTGTCTTGTGGCGGTGGCCGAGCGGCACTTCATGGCCTTCGAACGGCAGTTCAGGGGTGTGAGCTGAATTCATAAGGGTGGGTCAATTATTCCGCATGACTGTGTTCTGGTTTCTCATAGGATGCGGCACCGCTCCACCGGCGGTTTTGCACAAAGCAGCGCAACACGCGCTGCCACCCAAAAAAATCAGGAGACAACCTCATGCGTATTTCTTCCTCCCCCACCGCCAGCCGCTGGCTCGCGGGTTTGCTGTTGTCTGCGGCCTCCGCTGTGGCCATGGCCCAGGCTGCCAAGCCCAACGTGGTGGTGCTGGCCACGGGCGGCACCATTGCCGGCGCAGGCGCTTCGGCCGCCAACAGCGCAACCTATGCCGCAGCCAAGGTGCCAGTCGATAAGTTGCTGGCGGGCCTGCCCGAGCTGGCCAATGTGGCCAAGGTGTCGGGTGAGCAGGTGTTCCAGATCGCCTCCGAGAGCTTTACCAACGAGCACCTGCTGCGCCTCGGCCAGCGCGTGTCGGCCCTGGCCAAGCAGGCGGACGTGGACGGCATCGTGATCACCCACGGCACCGACACCCTGGAAGAAACCGCGTACTTCCTGAACCTCACCGTGCGCACCAACAAGCCCATCGTGGTGGTCGGCTCCATGCGTCCCGGCACGGCCCTGTCGGCTGACGGCGCGCTGAACCTGTACGACGCCGTGACCGTGGCCGCCAGCAAGGACGCCGCCGGCAAGGGCGTGCTGGTCACGATGAACGACGAGATCCAGAGCGGTCGCGATGTGAGCAAGACCATCAACATCAAGACCGAGGCCTTCAAGAGCCAGTGGGGCCCGCTGGGCATGGTGGTGGAAGGCAAGAACTACTGGTTCCGCGCCCCGGTCAAGCGCCACACGACCAACTCCGAGTTCAACATCGACGACATCAAGGCGCTGCCCGCCGTGGACATCGTGTACGGCTACGGCAACATGAACACCACGGGCATCGAGGCCTACGGCAAGGCCGGCGTCAAGGCGCTGATCCATGCCGGCACCGGCAACGGCTCGGTGGCTGCACAGGCGGTCGATTCGCTCAAGGCCTTGCGTGGCCAGGGCGTGCAGATCATCCGTTCGGCCCGCGTGCCCGATGGTTTTGTGCTGCGCAATGCCGAGCAGCCCGACGACAAGTACGACTGGGTGGTGGCCCATGACCTGCGCCCCCAAAAGGCCCGCATCCTGGCCATGGTCGCTTTGACCAAGACCAACGACAGCAAGGAACTGCAGCGCATTTTCTGGGAGTATTGATCCCTGTTTCCGAGGTTAGAACGCCATGCTTTGACGCGATGCATGCGTTGACGGCCACACCCGTGTGGCCACCGGTACGCACCGGCTTATAGCTCGCGTGACTGGTTGGGAAGGCTGGGGCTCCAAAAGGGCTCCGGCCTTTTTTCATGGGGGCAGCCGCAGTTGCCTGGTTGCTCTTCAGCGCGTTCGGCGGCGCGCCGTAAAATCACCGGTTTGCGCGCGCGATGCCCGTCCTTGTTGCCCATGGGGCGGCGGGCGCTGGGTTTGGCTCGCGCACCGCGTTTTCTTCTTTTTCCCCTTACTTGCCAGGCCCTGGCTTGCCAGTGCCTCAGCCACAGACGCCATGTTGACATTCCAGCAAATCATTTTGAAGCTGCAGTCCTACTGGGACGCGCAGGGTTGCGCCCTTCTGCAACCCTATGACATGGAAGTGGGCGCCGGCACCTCGCACACTGCCACCTTCCTGCGCGCCATCGGCCCCGAGCCCTGGAAGGCCGCCTACGTACAGCCCAGCCGCCGCCCCAAGGACGGCCGCTACGGCGAGAACCCCAACCGCCTGCAGCACTACTACCAGTACCAGGTGGTGCTCAAGCCCGCACCGGCCAACATCCTGGAGCTGTACCTGGGCTCGCTCGAAGCCCTGGGCTTCGACCTGAAAAAGAACGACATCCGCTTTGTCGAAGACGACTGGGAGAACCCCACGCTCGGCGCCTGGGGCCTGGGCTGGGAGGTGTGGCTCAACGGCATGGAAGTCACGCAGTTCACCTACTTCCAGCAGGTCGGCGGCATCGACTGCAAGCCCGCCACCGGCGAGATCACCTACGGCCTGGAGCGCCTGGCCATGTACCTGCAGGGCGTGGACAACGTCTACAACCTCAAGTGGACCGACACCCTGAGCTACGGTGACGTGTACAAGCAAAACGAGGTGGAGCAGTCCACCTACAACTTTGAGCACAGCGACGCGGACTTTTTGTTCACGGCCTTCAACGCGCACGAAAAGCAGGCCAAGTACCTGATGGAGCAGCAGCTGGCGCTGCCTGCGTATGAGCAGGTGCTCAAGGCCGCGCACAGCTTCAACCTGCTGGACGCGCGCGGCGCCATCAGCGTGACCGAACGCGCTGCCTACATCGGCCGCATCCGCAACCTGGCCCGTGCCGTGGCGCAGAGCTACTACGAAAGCCGTGAGCGCCTGGGTTTCCCCATGGCACCGCGCGAGTGGGTGGAACAGATGGTCAAAAAGGCAGCGTGAACGAGCGAAAGAACAAGAACATGACGACCCAAAACCTCCTCGTTGAACTGTTTGTCGAAGAACTGCCCCCCAAGGCGCTGCAAAAGCTGGGCGATGCCTTCGCCACCGTGCTGGGCGACCAGCTCAAGGCCCAGGGCCTGGCGACGGCTGCCTCGGTGGTCACGCCCTTTGCCTCGCCCCGCCGCCTGGCTGCGCATGTGACGGCGGTGGCCGACAAGGCCGCTGACAAGGCCGTGCAGCAAAAGCTGATGCCCGTGACCGTGGGCCTTCAAGCGGACGGCAACGCCACGCCCGCGCTGCTGAAAAAGCTGCAGGCGCTGGGCGCCGATGTGTCCAACCCCGCAGCCGCTGTGGCCGCCTTGAAGCGCGCGCAGGACGGCAAGGCCGAAGCCCTGTTCTACGACAGCGTGGTGCCCGGTGCCACGTTGGCGGCTGGCCTGCAAAAGGCGCTGGATGAAGCCATCGCCAAGCTCCCCATCCCCAAGGTGATGAGCTACCAGCTCGAAACCGACTGCGAGCTGCCCGGCTGGACCAGCGTGAACTTTGTGCGCCCTGCGCACGGCCTGGTCGCGCTGCATGGCAGCACGGTGGTGCCCGTGAAGGCGCTGGGTCTGACCGCTGGCAACAGCACCACTGGCCATCGTTTTGAAGCCGCCGTGTCGCCCGTGGTGCTGGCCGATGCCGACAGCTACGCCGCCACCCTGAAGAAGGACGGCGCCGTGATCGCCAGCTTTGCCGAGCGCAAGGCCGAGATCGCGCGCCAGCTGGCTGCGGCTGCTGCGAAGGTGGGCAACGGCGCCCGCCCTATCGAAGACGAAGCGCTGCTGGACGAAGTGACCGCGCTGGTCGAGCGGCCCAACGTGGTCATCTGCCAGTTTGAAGAGCAGTTCCTGGGTGTGCCGCAGGAGTGCCTCATCCTCACGATGAAGGCCAACCAGAAGTACTTCCCGCTGCTGGACGCCGCGGGCAAGCTCACCAACAAGTTCCTGGTGGTCAGCAACATCAGCCCCGAAGACACGAGCTTTGTGACCGGCGGCAACGAGCGCGTGGTACGCCCCCGCTTGGCCGATGCCAAGTTCTTCTTTGACCAGGATCGCAAGAAGACCCTGGCCTCGCGTGTCGAGGGCCTGGGCAAGGTCGTGTACCACAACAAGCTGGGCACGCAGGGCGAGCGCGTGGAGCGCGTGCGCGCCATCGCCAAGGCGATCGCATCCCAGCTGGGCGACGCGCAACTGGTGCAGGATGCCGATCTGGCCGCGCAGCTGGCCAAGACCGACCTCGTGACCGATATGGTGGGCGAATTCCCTGAGCTGCAGGGCATCATGGGTGGCTACTACGCCCTCAACGACGGCCTGGGCGACACCGTGGCCCACGCCATTGAAGACCACTACAAGCCCCGCTTTGCGGGCGACACGCTGCCGCGCAACACCGCTGGTGTGGTGGTGGCGCTGGCCGACAAACTGGAAACCCTGGTCGGCATGTTCGGCATCGGCAACCTGCCCACCGGCGACCGTGACCCGTTCGCACTGCGCCGCCATGCACTGGGCGTGATCCGCATGCTGGTCGAGAAGGACCTGTCGCTGGACTTGAACGCGCTGCTGGCCGGTGCCGTGCCTGCGTTTGGCGACAAGATCACCGACGCCACGCCCGCTCTGGCTGACTTCATCTACGACCGCCTCGCCGGCAGCCTGCGTGAGCAAGGCTACAGCGCGCAAGAAGTGGACGCCGTGCTGGCCCTGCGCCCGCAGCGCCTGGCCCTGGTCGAGAAGCAGTTGGCCGCAGTGCGTGCCTTTGCCGCCTTGCCCGAAAGCCCCGCACTGGCAGCCGCCAACAAGCGCGTGGGCAACATCCTCAAGAAGGCCGAGGTCGAAGGCCCGGTGGATGCCCACGTCAACCCCAACCTGCTGCAGGAAAAGGCGGAGCAGGACCTGTACGCCGCACTGCAGCGCTTTGTGCCCGAGGCCAACGCCCAGTTTGACGCTGGCGACTACACCGCCAGCCTGCAGACCCTGGCCGTGCTGCGCGCGCCCGTGGACGCGTTCTTTGACGACGTGATGGTGAACGCCGAGCAACTGGACCTGCGCCTGAACCGCCAGGGCCTGCTCAAGACGCTGCACGAAGCCATGAACCGCGTGGCCGACCTGTCCCGGCTGGCTGCCTGACCCCCGGAACTGTTAGGCTGGTGGTTCTCACAAGGCAAACACCTCCTATGAAACTCGCCATCCTCGACCGCGACGGCACCCTCAACCCGCTGGGGGATGACTACATCACCTCGGCCGACGAGTGGACGGCGGTGCCGGGCGCGCTCGAGGCCATTGCCCGCCTCAACCATGCGGGCTGGCATGTGGTGGTGGCCACCAACCAGCCCGGATTGGGCCGGGGCCTGTTTGACGTGGTGGCGCTCAACGCCATCCACGCCAAGATGCACCGGCAGGTGGCAGCGGTGGGCGGGCGCATTGACGCGGTGTTCTATTGCCCCCATGCGGCCGACGAGGACTGCAGCTGCCGCAAGCCCGCGCCGGGCCTGCTGGAGCAGATTTGCGACCGCTATGGCGTAGAGCGCAACGAGGTCCGCGTGGTCGGCAACTGCGAGGCCCACCTGCAGGCGGGCGCCGCCCTGGGGGGGCAGTTGCACCTGGTATGCACCGGCCGGTCTGCTTCGTTGGGGCAGGGCGGGGCACTGCCTGCGGGTGTGCCGCCGGGCACACAAGTGCACGCCAGCCTGGCCGATTTTGTGGACCAGTTGCTGCCGGTGGTGCAGGGTGCTGCGTCTGCCGTGGCTGCGGCACCGCTGCCCCTCGCCGGTCATGGCCCTGCTGGTTCCTGATGCTATGTAATTAATAGCTGCTGGCGCATGATTCACTAGCGCTTGTGGCCCCTGAGACTCCAAAATGGCCTTTTTCCGCTCCGTCATTCACCTTCTCTGGATGGGCATCACCGTGGTGCCCTACGCGCTGGCCATCATGCTGGGCACGCTGCTGGGCGTGCGCGGTGTGCCCCTGTACCGCATCGCGCGGGCCTGGCTGTCGCTGTGCATCAGCGGCGCCCGGGTAGTCCTGGGCATCCGCGCCGAGGTGACCGGCATGGAGAACCTGCCGCAGGGCGCCAACGAAGGCGCCATCCTGCTGGTCAAGCACCAGTCCACGTATGAGACCTTTTTGATGCCGGTGATCATGCCGCACCCCCTGGCCTACGTGTTCAAGAAGGAGCTGCTGCATGTGCCCTTCTTCGGCTGGGCCATCGGGCGGCTGGACATGATCCACATTGACCGCAACCAGCGCACGCAGGCCTTCAACAAGGTGGTGCAGCAGGGCAAGGACCTGCTGGCCAAGGGCATCTGGATCATCATGTTCCCCGAGGGCACGCGCATCGAGCGGGGGCAGAAGGGCAACTACAAGACCGGCGGTACGCGCCTGGCGATTGACACTGGTGCGCCGGTGATTCCGATTGCCGTCACCTCGGCGAAGGTGTGGCCGCGCAAGGCGTTCGTCAAGCGCCCTGGCGTGGTGGATGTGTCGATTGGCAAGCCCATCTCCAGCGTGGGGCGCCAGCCCGACGAATTGATGCGCGAGGTGGAGGCCTGGATCGAGGCCGAGATGCGCCGCCTGGACCCAGAGGCTTACCCGGCCCTGGCGGCCAACACCACGGCACCCAGCGGGAAGTAAACCGACCGTGATGCAGCGGCTTGTGCAACTGGCGCTGGACCTGTTTGACCCACCCGGGGCACCTGCAGCAGGCCCCAGTCCTGTGGCTGCAGGTTTCAAGCCCAATCAGCCACAAGCGCTAGTCGATCAAGCGCCGGTAGCTCCTAAAACTATAGTGAGCCGGCCTGCAGCGCCAGCGGTGCCGCTGCCCTCGCTGTTGTCCCCCGCCGAGTTCCGCCACCCCCAGGCCAGCCGCGAGGTGCTGCTGGGAGATGCCGTCGTGGCCTATGCGCTGCAGCGCGCGCGCCGCCGCAGCATCGGCTTTACTGTGGGGGCTGACGGCCTGTCGGTGCGGGCCCCCAGCTGGGTGACATTGGGCGCGGTGGATGCCGCGCTGCGCGAGAAGTCCGACTGGATCCTGCGCAAGCTGTCGGAGGCGCGCGAGCGCCAGCAGCGCATGGAAGGCGGCCGCATCGTCTGGGCCCATGGCGCAGAGCTGCCCTATCTGGGTGAGCCGCTGAGGCTGGTGCTCGACCCCAGCCACAGTTTCGCGGGCAAAGGCGGAGCGCTGGTGGTGGCGGTGGAGCAGGGCGGCTCTGCCACGCCCAGCCTGCACATCGGCTTGCCCCATAGCGCCAGCGCTGCGCAGGTCCGCGACACTGTGCAGGCTTGGTTGATGCGCGACGCGCGCCGCCACTTCACCGAGCGGCTGGACCACTTTGCCCCGCTGCTGGGTGTGCGCTGGGCCAGCCTGCGCCTGTCGAGCGCCAACACCCGCTGGGGCAGCGCCAAGGCCGACGGCTCCATCCGCCTGAACTGGCGCCTGCTGCACTACCGCCCGGCCATCATCGACTACGTGGTGGCGCACGAACTGGCCCACCTGCGCGTGATGGACCACAGCCCCCGCTTCTGGGACACCGTGGCCACCGTGGTGCCGGACTACGCGCAGCTGCGCAGCCATCTCCGTGACGAACCCGCCCCCTTGTGGGATTGAAGAAGGACCCTGACGATGACCGAAGCCAAGATTTCCCCCGCCGAAGGCTACGCCGGTGACGTGACGCCCCAACAGGCCTGGCAATGGGTGCAGGCCGGGCAGGCCGTGCTGGTGGACGTGCGCAGCGACGCCGAACGTGAGTGGGTGGGCCATGTGCCCGGCGCCGCCGCTGTGGCCTGGAAACAATGGCCGGGCATGGCTATGAACGCCGATTTTGATGCCCAGATGCGCGCTGCTGTGCCCGAGGGCGGACGGGCCGTGCTGCTGTGCCGCAGCGGTGTGCGCTCCATTGCCGCCGCGCGCCGCGCCACCGAACTGGGGATCACGGCCTACAACATCCTGGAGGGTTTTGAGGGCGATGCCGATGCGCAGGGCCAGCGCGGCAAACGCGGCGGCTGGCGCTTGCACGGTCTGCCATGGAGGCAAGGCTGATCTGCTATCAAAAAAAGAGCTACCAGCGCTTTTTGTACTAGCGCTGGCAGCTCTGCGGGCTTGAATCTGCGAGAGATTACTTGGCCAACGGCGGAATCCGCAGCTTCTGGCCCGGGTAGATCTTGTCGGGGTGGCTCAGCATGGGCTTGTTGGCCTCGAAGATCACGGGGTACTTGTTGGCGTCGCCATAGAACTTCTTGGCGATGGCGCTCAGAGTGTCGCCGCGCACCACGTCGTGGTACTGGGCTTCGGGCTCGGGGTTGGTCACATCCATCAGGTTCTCGACGCTGGTCACACTGGCCACGTTGCCGCAGCACAGGGTAACTTTTTCCTTGGCGGCCTGGGTGGGGGCGGTGCCCTTGACGGTGACCTTGCCTTGCGTGCCGTCGAAGGCCACCTGGACGTTGCTGGCGCCCAGGTTCTGGGACGCGATGTAGGTCTCGATGGCCTTGGATGCCTTGGCGTTGAGTTCATCCTGCGTGGGGGCGGCTGCCGTGGCGGCCTGCGCCTCTTTGCCGCCGAACAGTTTTTCGCCGGCTTCCTTGATGAAACTGAAAAGACCCATGTCGTACCTCCTAATGTTGCAGAAACAGGAAAGGTCACTGTAGCTGCAATGGACGGCTGCGTTGTGTCGGACAGGCGCGCGACACGATTTTTCACAATTTGTGGGCCGGGAGGGCGGATGCGCCGGTGACTGTCGCCCTCGGGCAGGGGCATGTTGCAAAACTCGGGATAATCCGCCGCATGACTTTTCTGGCCATCGACGTCGGTAACACCCGTCTCAAATGGGCGTTGTACGACGCTCCCCGCCCCGGGGCTGCGCTCATTGCGCATGGCGCCGAGTTCCTCGACCATATCGACCGCCTGGCTGAAGGCAGTTGGGCGTCGCTGCCCCACCCGGAGCGCATGCTGGGCTGTGTGGTGGCGGGCGATGCCGTCAAACGCCGCGTGCAGGAGCAGATGGAAATCTGGGACGTCACCCCCTCGTGGGTGGTGTCCTCGGCACAGGAGGCGGGGCTGACCAACGGCTATGACCACCCCTCGCGCCTGGGCTCGGACCGGTGGGTGGCCATGATCGGTGCACGCCACCATGTGCTGACATGCGGCCCCGCACGGCCGCTGGTGGTGGTAATGGTGGGCACCGCAGTGACGGTGGAATGCATCGACACCGAGGGCCGTTTCATGGGCGGGCTTATCCTGCCCGGCCACGGCATCATGCTGCGCGCGCTCGAGTCCGGCACCGCCGGTCTGCACGTGCCCACGGGCGAGGTGCGCCCGTTCCCCACCAACACCAGCGACGCGCTGACCAGCGGCGGCACCTACGCCATCGCCGGTGCCGTGGAGCGCATGTACCAGCACCTGCTGCAGCACTGCGGCCAGGAGCCTGCCTGCATCATGACGGGCGGCGCCGGCTGGAAGATGGCGCCTAGCATGACGCGGCCCTTCGAGCTGGTGGACAACCTGATTTTTGATGGGCTGCTGGAGATTGCCGCGCAGCGGTTTGGGGGCTGAGGGCTGCGGCTGCAGATGGCAGTGCGAGGGTTTTGCAGCGGGTATTCGCCCGCCAGAAAACGGAAACCGGAAATCGGAAACCGCTCCAGCCAACCTTTCACTGCGCGGTCTTTGGTGGGACTTCTTTCGTCACAGAGGGTTGAAACGGTCGCTGCTCAAAACACCAGCGACCGCCGCGCAAGGGCTGCCTAGCCGCAAAGGCGGCGCTTCGCTTGCGGGCGCTGGCGGCGTCCCCCTTCCAGAATCACGCAGTGATTCGAGAGAAGGGGGAAGGCGCGAAGCGCCTCGGGGGGATGCTCCCTTATTCCTCTTCCAGTTCCGCCCGTGCCATCTCCACATCCAGCCGCTCCATGGCGTCCATGGGTTCGGCAGTGGCGGCTTTTTCGTAGAGCGCGGTGGCTTCCTTCATTTTCTTGTCGCCCTCCAGCATGACGAGGGCATTGGCGTACTCAATCATCGCAATGGCCGATCCCGGATTGAGCTTGAGGGCTTCCTGGAACAGCTTGAGGCCCGTGTCCTTCTTGGCGCCATAGGTCATGCTGCCAATCAGTGAACCCACCTTGTCGATCACCTCAGCATGGAAGGCACCCAGCGCAATGCGCGCATCCGCGTGTTTGGGCGACAGGGCGATGGCCTTCTCCAGCGAGTCCTTCACCTTGCCACCCAGCCCTTGCGCCAGCGCCTTGGCCACGCTGATGCCCTGGCTGTAGCGTCCCAGCGCATAGGCATGCCAATACCAGGCGTTGGCGTTATCGGGCTCCTTGGCAGCCTGGGCTTCCGCCCGTTCAGCCACCTGCATGAAAAGGTCCAGGCGCGCCTTTTCCTTCGGCTCCAGGTAGTTGGCATAGATGGATGTGGCCTTGTTGGCGGCAGTGATACCCGCGCCACCGGCTGCCATGCCCGCGGCCGCAGCTTTCTCAAAATCACCGTTGTGGAACAGCGCCCAGGCTTCCAGCGCGGCAGCGTCCTTGGGGCAGGGTTCGGCATCACCTCCATGCAGTCGTGCCCAATGCTTCTTGACGCTCGCAGCGTCAAATTGGTAGTCGCCTGCGTGGGGGAAGGGGGTCCATTTGGCCATGGTGTGTGTCTCCGGAAGTTCTTGTTGGTGGGTGTCTGTAGCGGGTGGGCCGTGTATCAGCCTGGCGCTGCTGCGTAGGCGCCGACCAGCTGCAGCAGGTGGGCCCGCTGGCCGCTTTCGAGGTAGGGCATGAGCAGGTTCAGCACATGGTGGGCTCCGCGCAGCAGCGCGGCCTGGGCGCTTTCGGGCTCCAGTGCACGGCGTGGGTCGCGCACATATTCGAAGCTCAGCCAGTAAGTGAGCACCACGACCATGCTGGTGGCGGTGGCCTCCAGTTCGCGCGAGTCGATGTGCAGCGCGTCTGCGCGACCCATACCGTCGAGCATGGCGCGCACGGCGCGGGTCTTGTTCTTGAGGATGGCCTGGAAGTGGGTTTCCAGGCGCCGGTTCTTGGACAGCAGGTCGTTGAGATCGCGGTACAGGAAACGGTACTGCCAGATCAGCTCGAACAGGGAGTGCATGAAGAACCAGGCGTCCTCCACATTGCGCACACCCTCTGCTGCGGCCAGCAGTTCGGTGAGCGAGCCTTCGTAGCGATCAAACAGCGCG
This sequence comes from Acidovorax sp. GW835-FHT14G06, assembly GCF_058793595.1. Classification (NCBI taxonomy): domain Bacteria; kingdom Pseudomonadati; phylum Pseudomonadota; class Betaproteobacteria; order Burkholderiales; family Comamonadaceae; genus Acidovorax; species Acidovorax sp. GW835-FHT14G06. Next base: position 200,855 of record NZ_JBXAGA010000005.1, on the reverse strand, counting down.
TTGATCAGCTCGTCCTTGGCCGGGTAGTGGTAGTAAAGGTTACCGGGGCTGATGCGTAGCTCGGCCGAGATCAGGGTGGTGGAGACGTTGGGCTCACCGAACCGGTTGAACAGGTCCAGCGTCACTTCCAGAATGCGTTCTGCGGTGCGGCGTGGCGCTTTCTTCACCATGTGTGCTGGCCCCTTCGCGTCGTTTGGCGTCGTTGTTGCGTTGTCTCTGATGGCTACTCTAACCCACGCGGTCATGCTGCAGTGCGACATGAAGGTGCGGTGCGTATGCAGTGCCTAGGCTGCTTGTAGCGCACTTCATGGGTTTCACCAAAAAAAGAAAAGCGGTCCAAACGCCGTGGCGCGTGGACCGCTTTGAGCGGGCTGGGTGCTTGCCGGTGGCAAGCCGTGATCAGCTGGCCGATGGCGTGCTGGTGGCTGCGTCGGCAGCGGCACGTGTCGCGGTCTTCTTTGCAGCCGCCTTCTTGGCGGGGGCCTTGGCTGCAGGCTTGGCGGCTGCCTTGGCAGGAGCGGCCTTCTTTGCCACTGCCTTCTTGGCGGGGGCCTTGGCAACGGGCTTGGCTGCTGCCTTGGCAGCAGCTTTGGCGGGTGCGGCCTTGCTGCTCTTGGCCAGGGCGTCCACTCGGGCGCTCAGGGCTTCCAGGTCGCGGGCAGAGGGCACGCCCAGCTTGGCCAAGGCCTTGGCCACGCGGTCTTCAAAGATGTTTTCGAGCTTGTCCCACTGGCCCTGGGCCTTGGAGCCGATGTCGCTGGCCATGGTGGTCACGCGGCTGGTGGCTTCGGTGATCTTTTCTTCGGCCACGGCCTGGGTCTTGCGCTGGATGGTCAGGCCTTCCTTGACCAGGGCTTCAAACACCTTGCCGCCTTCTTCCTGCGCCTTGGAGAAGGCACCCAGGCCTGCCAGCCAGATCTGCTGGGCGGAGTCCTTGACGGTGCTGGACAGTTGGGCGTTGCTCTTCTTTTTGTCGGCGCTGAGTTTCTGCAGTTTCTTGACCATGGGGCCTCCGTTGTGCGGTTGGTTGGGTTTGCCGGGGCGGGTTGCCTTCGACGCATGGCCGCACTGTACGCCGCACGGCGCGACAGGTGTAGGCGCGCGCTCCTAAAAATGTAGAGCGTGCCACCTAGCTGGGGCGTTCGCTGCCCGCCTAGTATCGGCGCGGGTTTCTGCTGAATCGGGGTGCGCAGGCCTTGGGCAAGAATGAAGCTATCTCAGAGGAGTTATCCATGCAGTATTTCGTGACGGGGGCAACGGGGTTCATTGGCAAGCGGCTGGTCAAGAAGCTGCTGGAGCGCAAGGGGGCGGTGGTGCATTTCCTGATCCGCAAGGAAAGCGCGGACAAGGTGGCCGACCTGCGCAGCTTCTGGGGTGTCGGGCCCACGCGTGCGGTCCCTGTGTTTGGCGATCTCACCGCGAAGAAGCTGGGCGTTGCGGCAGAAGACGTGAAGAAGCTCAAAGGCCAGATCGACCATTTCTACCACCTGGCGGCGGTGTACGACCTTTCTGCTGACGAAGAAACCCAGGTGGCCGTGAACATCGAGGGCACGCGCAACACGGTGGACCTGGCCAAGGCCATTGATGCCGGGCATTTCCACCATGTTTCCTCCATCGCGGCCGCAGGTCTATACGAAGGCGTGTTCCGCGAAGACATGTTCGAGGAAGCCGAGGGCCTGGACCACCCGTACTTCCAGACCAAACACGAGAGCGAAAAGATCGTGCGCCAGGACTGCAAGGTGCCCTGGACGGTGTACCGTCCGGCGATGGTGGTGGGGGACAGCGCCACGGGTGAGATGGACAAGATCGACGGCCCCTACTACTTCTTCAAGCTCATTCAGCGCCTGCGCCAGTTGCTACCGCCCTGGATGCCCACAGTGGGCCTGGAAGGGGGGCGCGTGAACATTGTGCCGGTGGACTTCGTGGTCAACGCACTCAACGTCATCAGCCACCAGAAGGACATCTCCAAGAAGTGCTACCACCTGGTGGACCCAGTGGGCTACCGCGTGGGCGATGTGCTCGACATCTTCAGCCGCGCCGCCCATGCGCCGCGCATGAACCTGTTTGTCAACGCCGCGCTGCTGGGCTTCATCCCCAAGAGCGTGAAGAAGAGCCTGATGGCGCTGGCGCCCGTGCGCCGCGTACGCAACGCGGTGATGAAGGACCTGGGCTTGCCCGAGGACATGCTCACCTTCGTGAATTACCCCACGCGCTTTGATTGCCGCGAAACGTTGGCCGCGCTCAAGGGCTCCGGCGTCACCTGCCCCAATCTCAAGGACTACGCCTGGCGGCTGTGGGACTACTGGGAGCGCAATCTGGACCCTGAGCTGTTCATTGATCGCACCCTCAAGGGCACGGTGGCGGGTAAGGTGGTGCTGATCACCGGTGGATCGTCTGGCATCGGGCTGGCGGCGGCGCACAAGTTTGCCGAGGCGGGTGCCACCACCATCATTTGCGGGCGCGACCAGGACAAGCTGGACGAGGCCTGTGCCGAAGCCAAGGCGAAAGGCTACAGCTTCATCGCGTACTCGGCCGACATTGCCGACATGACCGACTGCGATCGCTTCGTGCAGCTTCTGATCGACAAGCATGGCGGTGTGGACTTCCTGATCAACAACGCAGGCCGCTCCATCCGCCGCGCCATCGAGTCGAGCTACGACCGCTTCCACGATTACGAGCGAACCATGCAGCTGAACTACTTCGGCTGCCTGCGTGTGACCATGGGCTTCTTGCCCGGCATGGTCGAAAAGCGCAAGGGCCATGTGGTCAACATCAGCTCCATTGGTGTGCTCACCAACGCGCCGCGCTTTTCAGCCTATGTGGCCAGCAAAGCGGCTCTCGACGCCTGGACGCGCTGCGCCTCCAGCGAGTTCGCCGACCAGGGCATCACCTTCACCACCATCAACATGCCGCTGGTGCGCACACCCATGATCGCGCCCACCAAGATCTACAACAACGTGCCCACGCTGAGTCCTGAAGAGGCGGCGGACATGATCGCCCAAGCGTGCATCTTCAAGCCGGTGCGTATTGCCACGCGCCTGGGCATCACCGGCCAGTTGCTGCACGCGCTGGTGCCACGCGTGGCGCAGATCACCATGAACACGAGCTTTCGCATGTTCCCGGACTCCACCGCTGCCAAGGGCAGCAAGGACGCCAAGCCGCAGCTGTCGGCCGAGGCGGTGGCCCTGCAGCAGATGATGCGTGGCATCCATTTTTGATGACCCTCTGGCCCGGGCAGAAATACCCGCGTTGAACTCTGTTACCCGGGGGCCGGGCGGGGTGGGATAATCGTGGGCTCTGCCGAGCTGGCATTTCACACGGCCCTCCCTATGATTCTGGTTACTGGCGGCGCGGGTTTCATCGGCGCCAACTTCGTTCTTGACTGGCTTGCTGCCTCCAGCGAGCCCGTCGTCAACCTCGATAAGCTCACCTACGCGGGCAACCTGCACAACCTGGACAGCGTGCAGGGCGACGCGCGCCATATCTTTGTGCAGGGCGATATCGGCGACACCGCACTGGTGGCGCGCCTGCTGGCCGAACACAAGCCCCGCGCCGTGGTGAACTTTGCGGCCGAATCGCATGTGGACCGTTCCATCCACGGCCCCGAGGATTTCATCCAGACCAATATCGTCGGGTCGTTCCGCCTGCTGGAGGCAGTGCGCGCCTACTGGAGTGCCCAGCCCGAGGGAGAACGTGCGGCGTTTCGCTTCCTGCACGTGTCCACCGACGAGGTGTACGGCTCGCTCGCCCCTGCCGACCCGGCCTTCGCCGAGACCCGTGGTTTCGAGCCCAACAGTCCCTATAGCGCCAGCAAGGCCGCCAGCGACCATCTGGTGCGCGCCTGGCACCACACGTACGGCCTGCCGGTGCTCACCACCAACTGCAGCAACAACTACGGGCCCTACCACTTCCCCGAAAAGCTCATCCCGCTGATGATCGTCAACGCGCTGGCCGGCAAGAACCTGCCCGTGTACGGAGATGGCATGCAGGTGCGCGACTGGCTTTACGTGAAGGACCATTGCAGCGCCATTCGCCGCGTGCTGGATGCGGGCGTCCCTGGCGAGACCTACAACGTGGGCGGCTGGAACGAGAAGCCCAACATCGATATCGTGAACATGGTCTGCAGCCTGCTCGATGAGCTGCGCCCGCGCGCCGACGGCCAGAGCTACCGCACCCAGATCACCTACGTGAAGGACCGTCCGGGCCATGATCGCCGCTATGCCATCGATGCGCGCAAGATCGAACGCGAGCTGGGCTGGAAGCCCGCCGAGACCTTCGATACCGGCATCCGCAAGACCGTGCAGTGGTATCTGGAGAATGCCGACTGGGTGGCCGGCGTTCAGACGGGGGCTTACCGCGACTGGGTGCAGACCCAGTATGCGCAGGAGGCCTCCGCTGCGGCTGTGACGGGCGCCACTGCATGAACATCCTGCTGTTTGGCAAGGGTGGCCAGGTCGGCTGGGAGCTGCAGCGCAGCCTGTCGATGCTGGGCACTGTCACGGCGTTGGACTTCGATAGCACCGAGCACTGCGGTGACTTTTCCAACCCCGCCGGCGTGGCCGAAACGGTGCGCGCGCTGCGCCCCGATATCATCGTCAATGCTGCCGCTCACACTGCCGTGGACAAAGCCGAGAGCGAAGCAGACTTCGCCCGCACTCTGAACGCTACCGCGCCCGGCGCCATAGCGCAGGAGGCCGCGAAGCTCGGTGCCTGGCTGGTGCATTACAGCACCGACTATGTCTTCGATGGCAGTGGTAGCCGCCCCTGGGTGGAGACTGATACGCCTGCACCGTTGAGCGTTTACGGGCGTACCAAGCTCGAGGGCGAGCAGTTGATCGCGCGATCCGGCGCGAAACACCTCATCCTGCGCACCAGCTGGGTCTATGCAGCACGCGGCGGCAACTTTGCCAAGACCATGCTGCGGCTGGCGCAAGAGCGTGAACGGCTGACGGTGATCGATGACCAATGGGGAGCACCTACCGGCGCCGACCTGCTGGCGGATGTGACCGCCCACGCGCTGCGCCACCTGCAGCAGCGCCCGCAGGATGCCGGGTTGTACCACTGCGTAGCCGCTGGCGAGACCAACTGGAATGAGTACGCGAAATACGTGCTGGCGCAGGCACAGAAAGTGCAGAATGCTATCGAAATAAAAGCAAAAGAGGTGGCGCCTGTTCCCACGAGCGCATTCCCGACACCTGCCGTGCGCCCTCGCAATTCGCGCCTGAACACCGACAAGCTGCAGTCCACTTTTGGCTTGCAGATGCCCCACTGGCAGGCCGGGGTGGCGCGCATGCTCACGGAAATTCTCTGAACGGGCCCCAGACCATGACACAACGCAAAGGCATCATCCTCGCGGGAGGCTCCGGCACCCGGTTGCACCCGGCCACACTGGCTATCAGTAAACAGCTACTGCCGGTATACGACAAGCCCATGATTTATTACCCGCTGAGCACATTGATGCTTGCGGGTATCCGCGACATCCTGGTCATCAGCACGCCGCAGGACACGCCACGGTTCGAGCAACTGCTTGGCGACGGCAGCCAGTGGGGGTTGAACCTGCAGTACGCGATTCAGCCAAGCCCCGACGGTCTCGCGCAGGCGTTCTTAATCGGCGAGTCCTTTTTGGACGGGGCGCCTAGCGCGCTGGTGCTGGGTGACAACATTTTTTATGGCCACGATTTCCACGAACTGCTGGGCAATGCCCAGCAGCGCGCTGAGGGCGCCAGCGTTTTTGCCTACCATGTGCAGGACCCCGAACGTTATGGCGTAGCCGAGTTCGATGCCCAGGGCAAAGTGCTTTCTCTGGAGGAAAAACCTGCGCAGCCCAAGAGCAGTTATGCGGTGACTGGCTTGTATTTTTATGATGGACAAGTGGTGGACCTTGCCAAGAGTCTCAAACCATCGCCGCGCGGAGAGCTCGAAATCACCGATCTGAACCGGTTGTATCTGGATCAAGGGCAACTGAGTGTGGAAATCATGGGGCGTGGCTACGCATGGCTTGATACAGGAACACACGAGAGCCTTCTGGAAGCCAGTCAGTTCATTGCCACCCTGGAACATCGCCAGGGCCTGAAGATCGCGTGCCCGGAGGAAATCGCCTGGCGTTCCCAATGGATCGACAGCGCCCAACTGGAGCGGCTGGCACAGCCCTTGGCCAAAAATGGCTACGGGCAATACCTGCAGCGCCTGCTGAACGACAAAGTTTATTGATCTTCCATGCAAGCAATACGGCAAGCTATTTCAGACGTGGTGCTGATCGAACCCAAGGTGTTCGGTGACAGCCGCGGCTTTTTCTACGAGAGTTTCAACGAGAAGGCCTTTCGCGAGGCCACTGGCGTGCAGGCCGCGTTCGTGCAGGACAACCATAGCCGTAGCACCCAGGGCGTGCTGCGCGGCCTGCACTACCAACTGCCGCCCCGGGCCCAGGGCAAGCTGGTGCGGGTGGTGCGGGGCGCCGTGTTCGACGTGGCCGTGGACATCCGCAAGGACTCCCCCACGTTTGGGCAGTGGGTGGGCGTATTGCTGACGGAAGACAACCACCGGCAGCTGTGGGTACCGCCCGGTCTCGCTCATGGTTTTCTGGTGTTGTCTGAATCGGCAGATTTTCTCTACAAGACCACCGACTACTACAGCCCCGAGTACGAGCGATGCATCCGCTGGGACGATCCCCAGTTGGCGATCGCCTGGCCATCCCTGGATGTGGCCATCCAGCTGTCGGCCAAGGACCAGGCGGGGCGCTGGCTGGCCGAGGCGGACCTTTGATCCCCCTGGCGGCGCATGCGCCCGATGCGCTGGTGCCTGAGGCCCCCAGGACTGCATTACGAGTAGCCTTGCTGGGCGCGCGGGGCATTCCCGCGAGCTACGGAGGCTTCGAGACCTTTGCCGAGCAGCTCGCCACCCGTCTGGCCGCGCGTGGGCACGAGGTCACGGTCTATGCAGAGTGTGGCGACCAGCCGGTTGCAGACACTGTGTACCAGGGCGTGCGGGTCCGTTCCCGGCGCCGGCCCCGTTGGGGGGCGGCTTCGGTGCTGGCCTACGACAGCGCGTGCCTGTGGGACGCGCGCCGCGGGTATGACCTGGTCTACATGCTGGGCTACGGGGCGGCGTGGGCCTGCTGGTGGCCGCGCGTCTTCGGCGTGCCGGTCTGGATCAACGTGGATGGCCTCGAGTGGGCCCGCAGCAAATGGGGCTGGGGCGCGCGCACGTATCTGCGCTGCATGGAGTGGGTTGCGTCCAAGGTGGCCACCCGCCTCATCGCGGATGCCGATGCCATAGCGCTGAGGTTCCGGCAGACGTACCCCAGTGGCGCGCCGAGCAGCTTCATTGCCTATGGCGCGGAGCTGGTCCACGCGGACCAGACAGATCCTTCGCTGTTGGCGGCTTGGGGGCTGCTGGCCCATCGCTATATGCTGGTCGTGGCGCGGCCCGAGCCGGAGAACCACATCCTGGAGATCGTGCAGGGCCACGTGCTGCATGGTGGCGACTGGCCTTTGGTGGTGGTGGGCGATGTGTCGGGTGGCACGGCCTACCAGCAGCAACTGAAGGCGATGGCCAGCGACAGGGTGCGCTTCGTGGGCGGCATTTACGACGCGGCGCAGCTCAACAGTCTGCGCGTGCATGCCGCGTGCTACCTGCACGGGCACTCGGTAGGCGGCACCAACCCATCGCTGCTGGAGGCGCTGGCCTGCGGCAACTGGGTGGTTGCGCATGACAACCCCTATAACCGCGAGGTGGCGCGCGATGCGGCCGAGTATTTCAGCACCCCGCAGCAGCTGGCCCAGAGCCTTGACCGCGTGGTGAGGGAGGGAGCGGCCTTGCAGCCCCAGCGTGCCCGGCGTGCACGTGACATCGTCGCGAAACACTACACGTGGGAGGGCATCACAGATGCCTATGAAGCCCTTATGCGTGCCGAGTGCCAGCCCCGCCGTCCTGCCGGAGCGGCCACACCGTGAGTGCCGATTCCGATGCGTCCACGCTTGCAGGGCCTAGGGGTGCCGCGCCCGTGACTTCGCTGACGTCCTCCATGGAGTCGGTGCTGGTTGATGTGCTGCTGGCCACCTACAACGGGTCCCGGTACCTCGCGCAGCAGCTCGACTCGATACTGGCCCAGACCCACACCTCGTGGCGCATCCTCGTGAGCGATGATGGGTCATCGGACGAAACCCTTGCGATCCTGCGGCGGTATGAAGCCCGGCTGGGCGAGCGGCTGGTTCTGGTGCCCAACCCCGATGCCGGGAGGGGGGTGGTCCGCAACTTCGAAAACCTCATGCAGGCCAGCCTGAACGACGGCCTTGCACGGTGGGCGGTCTTTGCCGATCAGGACGATGTCTGGCTGCCTGAAAAGATGGCCTCGCAGCTGCGCGAGATGGCGCGTATCGAAGGCGGCGACGCACACGCGGTGCCCTGCCTGGTCCATTCGGATCTCACGGTCGTAGATGAATTCCTGGCGGTGCTGTCCCCGTCCTTCGCCCGGTATCAGAGGATGGACCCTGCCGGTTGCTCGCAGCTGTCGCTGCTGAGCGTGAACCAGGTAACGGGCTGCACAATGATGGTCAACCGGGCACTGCTGGCGCGGGCCCTGCCGCTGCCCGCCGAAACCATCATGCACGACTGGTGGTGCGCCTTGATCAGTGGCAGCGGGCGCAGGTCTTTCATCGACCAACCCCTGATCCTGTACCGCCAGCATGGCGCAAACCAACTTGGCGCCAAGGACCGTGGACTGAAGACCCGGTTGCTGCGCATGCTCACCGATGGCCGCGGCGTGGTGCAGAGGGTTCGAATGCTGGGGCGTGCCACCCGGCTGCAGGCGGAGGCCTTGCGGCAGCGGCTGCACCTGCAAGGGGGCGACGAGGGCTACGTGTCAGAATATCTGTCTTGGAGATCCCGGCCTTTGTGGGCGAGGCTCGCACGCTACCGCCATTATTATTTCGGTCCCGAGCTGGACCGGCTGAGCCGCTGTTTGCTTTGGTTTTAGCAACACTCTGCCGGGTGGATATTAAAAATTCCAGTGTATCTGGTTCGCAAACGTGCAAAGGCGTTGGTAATGAAATCTTCGGCTGAAACAATCGATATGGAAAGCGTTGAAGCCGCCGCGCCCAAGCTGGGGGAAATGCTGCTGGCCGACCAGAAGCTCACCCGCAACGACCTTGACCGGGCGCTGGAGGTCCAGCGCTCCATGGGGGGGCGCCTTGGCCGGCTAATCATCAGCCTCGGGCTGGTGTCCGAGGCTGATGTGTATTCCGCCCTGTCCCGCCAGGTGGGGCTCCCTTTGGTGCGCCAGGAGGCGTTTCCCAAGGACAAGCCGACGACATCGCGTCTGAACACCAGCTTCCTGCTGGCCCACAACCTGTTGCCACTAGGCGACGCCGAGGACGAGGGCTCGCCACCCGACTTCGCGTCGGTGGATCCCCGAGACCCTCAGCTCCAGAGCGCGCTTCGGCTGGTATTCGGTGACATACCGCGCATCGTTTTCGGACTCGAATCGGAAATATCCAGCCAGTTGAGCGAGTGGTATTTGCAGGATGCGTCGCAGGATGACGAAGGCAGTGGCGAACGGCCGGAGGCGTCGGAGTTCATCGAGCACCTGCGCGACATGGCGTCCGAGGCGCCCATCATCCAGCGAGTGAGCCATATCCTGGCGCAGGCCGTGGCAGCGCAGGCATCGGACATCCACATCGAGACTTACGAAGAAAAGTCGGTGGTGCGCATCCGCGTTGACGGGGAGATCTTTCCCATCGACGAGATCGACAACAAGGACGCGCCTGCGGTCGTGTCACGCATCAAGATTCTGTCGCAGCTGGACATCGCCGAGCGCCGCATGCCTCAGGACGGCCGCACGAAGCTGCGGGTGCACGGCAAGGAGATGGATGCACGGGTCTCCACCATTCCTACCATGTTCGGCGAATCGGTGGTTATGCGGCTGCTGGAGAAGAACTTCGATCTGCTCTCGCTGGAGAGCCTGAACTTCACGCCGCCCACGCTCAGGGCCATGCGCCAGATGCTGAGCGTGCCGCACGGCATCTTTCTGGTGACGGGTCCGACGGGGTCCGGAAAATCCACCACACTGTATGCGTCGATGCAGGAGCTGGAGGGAGAGAACCTCAAGATCCTGACCGTAGAAGACCCGGTGGAATACCGCCTCCAGTGGCTCAACCAGGTGCAGGTGCAGCCACAAATTGGCCTTACCTTCGCCAAAGTGCTGCGCTCCTTCCTGCGCCAGGATCCAGACGTCATCATGATTGGTGAAATGCGCGACGGGGAAACCGCCGAAATCGCCGTGCAGGCCGCATTGACAGGTCACCTGGTCCTCTCCACGCTGCACACCAACAGCGCCCTGGGCGCTATTGTTCGCCTCATCAACATGGGCGTGGAGCCCTACCTCATCACCGCCTCTGTCGTGGGTGTGCTGGCGCAGCGCCTGGTGCGGAAGCTGTGCGGCGAGTGCAAGGTGCCGCTGACGCCCGACCAGGCGCAAGCCGCTGCAGCCTCCCTCGGCATGGCAGCGCCCGAAGGGCAGACGCTGTACAGAGCCGTGGGGTGCTCCGCATGCCGTGGTACGGGCTATCGGGGGCGGGTGGCCATCCATGAGCTGCTGGTCCTGACCGACGAGGTCAAGAAGGTCGTGCTGGAGCGAGGCTCTTCCCTTGGCGGCGACGTTGGCGCCTACGCCGGGGGGAACTTGTTGAACGATGGAGCCACCAAGGTCTTCAAGGGTTTGACAACTGCAGAGGAAGTGTTGCGCGTCGCTCGTCAAAATGATTGATTTTCAATACGATGGTGTGATGGCAGACGGCAAGGCCTGCCAGGGGTCCATCCGTGCGCCGAATGAAGAAACTGCGAGGTTGCGCCTGATCGGCCAGGGCGTGACGCCCGTGCGTATCGCTGGCGCAGGCGGAGAGTCGTCCCAGGATGTGCCACGGGGCCGCGGCGGCGTCCGACTCAAGCGAGCCGACATCCTGCTGTTCAGCCGTGAAATGGCGCACTTGAAGCAGGCGAACATGCCGCTCGACAAGGCGCTGGCCATGCTCAAGGAGACGGCCGACACGGCCCGTTTGCAGGTCTTTATCTCCAAGGTGGAAGAAGGCGTGCGGGGCGGCAAGTCGCTCTACCAGTCCCTGCTTCCGTTCGAGAGCGACCTTGGCCGCCAGTACTTGGTGCTGATCCGTGCCGGGGAAACATCGGGCTCGCTGCACGTGGTGCTCAAGGAGCTGACGGTTCAACTGGAGGCTGACGATAAGCTACGCAATTACGTCATCTCTTCCATGACATATCCCGTCATCCTGCTAGTGGTGGCGGTGCTCTCCGTGATACTGCTGTTGGCGTTCGTCGTGCCACAGTTCCGGGAGATTTTCGACTCGATGGGCGACAAGTTGCCGTATTCGACGCGCCTCGTTGTGGACCTGAGCGACATGATCCGTTCGCACTGGATGGCTCTTCTTTCTGGCGTGACGGTGATGCTGTTTCTGGGCTCGCGCTGGACTGCGTCTGCGGACGGGCGGTTGCGTCTTGACAGCCTGCTGCTGGACATCCCCCTGTTTGGGAAGGTCCTGCGCAACCTGCAGTTCGCGGTCTACTTTCGAACCTTTGGCATCCTGTTGCAGCGCGGCGTGCCCATGGTCGACGCCCTGCGAATCGCGATAGATACGTTGACCAATACCGCTTTGCGCAAGGACATTGAGCCGCTGGTGGGATTGGTGAAGGCTGGCAAACGGCTGTCCACAGGTTTTGTTTCTCCCTATCTGGGCAAATCCAGCACGCCGCAGCTGATTCGTGTTGCTGAAGAAACCGGGCAGCTTGATATTACCTTGCTTGGCTTGGCAGACCGTTATGAAGATGAAGGTCGGCGGACCATGGGGCGCGTACTGGCGGCCATGGAACCATTGATTATCATCGTGTTGGGGGCGCTGGTGGCTTTCATTATTATTGCCATTCTGGGTGGTGTGTTATCCATCAATGACACTATTTGATATTGAATATTTGATTGTCTGAGAAAGTTCGTCATGAATATTACAAAAATTTGCAGTAATGGAAGTGCTTTGAAAATCCGTCGTTCCTCGGGGTTCACCCTGATCGAATTGTTGGTGGTGCTGGTGATCCTGACGCTGCTCGCTGGTTTGGTTGGCCCCAAGGTGCTCGACCAGCTCGGTGGTGCCAAGTCCAAGACGGCCCGGGTCCAGATTTCCGAGATCGAACAAAGCCTGGATCTCTTTAAGCTGGATGTCGGGCGCTATCCCACCGATGCGGAAGGCTTGCGGGCTTTGGTTGAGCGGCCTGCCACTGCCCAGGGGTGGACGGCACCCTATCTGAAAAAGGGACTGCCTACCGACCCCTGGGGTGCTGCCTACCTGTACAAGAACCCCGGCCGTCATGGGGGGCCAGATGTGTTTTCCCTAGGGGCGGACGGAAAGCCTGGCGGCGACGGCGAGAACGCCGATGTCTACAACTGAAGAGCATTTGCAGCACAGGATGGCTATTCAGTGACAAGCATCGCATGATGGGGCGTTTTCGGGCGCACCCTACAGGCCCCGCGAGTCAAGGGTTCACCTTGTTGGAGCTGCTGGTAGTACTGGTTGTGGCTGCTATTGCGGTGTCGGTGGTCGGGGTGGGGGGGCAATCGTTCATGGAGCGATCCCGCTATCACCAGACCGTGCGCGATGTTGCCAGCCAGCTTCAGCAGGCGCGGGCACTCAGCGTGCGGGAGGGGCGGTCTGTGGTTGTCACTTACCAGCCCGAAATTCGCAAGCTCCTGATCGATGGGCGGCTATACCTCGACATCCCCGCTGCGTTGTTGGTCCAATGGGACGCCATTGCGCGCAGTGCCGGGGTGGCGTCCGGGCCGGGTGTTCCGGTCTTTGTGTTCAATGCCGATGGCGGAGCGCAGGGAGGGCGTTTGGCGGTGTTGCGGGGAGGGCAGGGCGTGGCATTTCGGGTGAACTGGTTGCTAGGCACGGTCGAGCAAGACGCCGCCGTGGCCCCATCATGATGGGGCTGCGTCGCCTGCTGCGCTGCCTGGCCCCTCATTTCGGCAGTTGCAGACAGGCTTTCCATGGGCAGCGCCAGCAGGGTTTCAGCCTGCTGGAGGCGCTCGTCGCCATGTCCATTGCCTCCATTGCGCTCGCCAGCCTCTATCGAACGGTGGGGCAAAGCTCCAAAGGCGTGGTGGATGTCGAGTCACGGATCGAGGCGGCACTGGTGGCCCGCTCGGTGCTGGCCAGCAGCACGTTTGCCGAAGAGGCGGAGCGCCAACCAAGCGGCGTTGCAGGGGTTTGGCACTGGCATGTCCAGATGCAGGCGGAGCAGATCCCCTTGCGTGAAGAGGATGGGCGGCCCGCGCCAGGTGCACCGTTGCGTGCCGCCAAGTTCACTGTCGAAGTCACGCGTGGCAAAGACGGTCCGATGGTCATGACCTGGACCACCTGGAAGCCTTACCGGTCCGAGCCATGAGTCGTGTTCTCCAAAGCCGGTCGCACGGCTTCACTCTGCTGGAGTTACTGATTGCACTGGCTGTCACTGCGGCGGTGGTTGCTCTGATGTTTGCGGGCTTCGGCGTAATCGGCCGTTCTGAGGAGCGCAATCAGCGCGTGATGGATCGTTCCGAGCACATGCTGGTGGTCAGTCAGTGGCTTGGGCGCAAATTCGATACATTGCGTCTGCTCAGCCGGCGTGATGGGAATACTTTTGTCAATTTCTTCAGTGGCAACGCTGCGGGCGTCATTTGGGTGGCGCCCTTGCCGGAGCGCGGTGATGCGGGTGGGCTTTATGTGTTTCGCATGAACCCTCTGCGCCATGACAGTGGCCGTGTCGATCTTTCCGTAGAGGCCGTTCCCTACGACGGCGCGCTCATGGCCCTAGATTGGAGCAAGGCCCTCCGTGAGACGCTGATGCGGGATGTGCGTGCTTTGCAGTGGTACTACCAAGATGGCCGCACGGGCGAATGGGCGCAGCAGTGGGACGCGTCCAGATCGGGGTATCCCGCCAGGGTTCGGGTCGAAATCGCCGACGAACGCGGCGTCTGGCCGCCCCTGGTGTTTACTTTGGCGAGGGCCCGGTGATGGTCTGGTCGTTACGCAATGCTCGGGGAGCGGCGCTCATCATGGTGCTCTGGTTGGTGGCGGCGCTGTCGTTGGTGGTGCTGGCGGGTGCGCAAGGGGTGCGGCAACAAATCCAGCGGACAGCGCTTGATCTGGAGCGCCTGCGAGCGGAATCCGTTCTGGATGCAGCGATACAGTTGACCGCCCAGCGCCTGCTGTTGGACAGGGGCAAGGACAGTCAATACCAGATTAAGCGCTTGTCTTTGGGTCAAACCGACACATGGGTGGAGATCACTCCATCTGGGGGGCTGGTGGACGTGAACGTCGCCAGTGAGGCTCTGCTCCAGGCGCTTTTCCAAAGGGCGGGAGGACTCTCGCCGGGTGAGGCGGCTATCCTTGTCTCGCGTGTGAGGGACTACATCGACCCCGACGATACCCCCGGCGGTGTGGGGGGGGCTGAAGCGGCGCAGTACCGCGCAGCTGGTTGGCCCTCCATGCCCCGCAATGCGGCGCTGGAAGACCTGTCCGACCTGAAGTCGGTGCTGGGAATGACTGCGGGGCTCTATGAGATAATCGTGCCCCATTTGGGTACCAACGGGCAGCAACGCATCGAAATCGATTCCGCTCCCCCTGCGCTGATCGACGCCCTGACGGGCCAGCAGGGTCTTGGTGCGCGTATTCACAAATCTCCACCGGAAATGCGGGCTGGTGTGCTTCTTTCGGGAGCAGCTGCCGAGTTCTTCACGCCTGCTCGCTCATCAGGGGGGCAGACCGTGCGTTTGCGGGCATTTGCTCAGGCCGAGGGCGACCGCTGGTGGCAGCGCGAGGTGTGGATTGACCTCAGCGAACGTCCGGACGCACTGACACCTTGGACAACGCGCTCGGTTGAGCCAACACGCCGCTTTACCAAGCCGGAACAGGAATTCAAGCCATGACAAGTCAGGGGCAGCTATCTCTTCGTGTGCAAGCCACGCTTGACCGCCTTGTTTGGGGCTTTGGTGACCTTAAGCGGTTGTTGCTGGAACATGGTGCTTGGCCCGCCAGCGCGAGCGTTGTTGTAGCACCCGACGGGGAGTGTTGGTCGGTGCTCGGAGGGCGCTTGCGCAAGCTTCGCGGCAGCCGTAAGGCTGTGGGGTTGTTAGTGCCCGAATCTGAATGCCTCTGGGGCACGGTGCAACTTCCCACGATGCCACGCAAAGCTTTGAGCGACGCTGTGGATGAGGCGCTCTGGCGTGTATCCCCTCTCCCGCCGGACCAGATTGTCGCTGCTTGGAAGGCCGAGCCGAATAACAATGGGGGTTGGTCCGTTCAGTGGGGAGTGTGCAGGCGCAGCGAGCGCGACCAACTGCTGACCAAGTACCGACTGGGCGAAGGCGCCCCAATGTTTCTGGTGCGTCAGGGGTGCGCTGTACCGGTGCGCAATGTGGCTTGGCGGAAGCAGAGCGGCCGCCAGCGGTGGATGGATGGTGGCGCCTGGGTGCTGCTCTTGCTGCTGCTGGTGGCGCTATCCCTTTCTGCAGTGATGCCTCTGGTGTTGAAGCGCCAGGCGGTGGTGAGGGCGGTCGAGCATGTCAACATGCTGGTGCCCAAGGCAGCGCCCCTTCGCCAGAAGATGGATGAGCTACGCCGCCAGGCCGACATTGCCGAGGAGTTGCGTAAGAGCGTTGGCACGGATTTGCCGCTCGCCAGTGTGGTCGACGTCCTTTCGGCGGCCTTGCCGGCGGATGCCTGGCTCGATCGTATTGAAATCAATGGCTCCGAGATCCGCATCACGGGTTTGACGTCCAATGCGCCTGAGCTCATTGGGCAGTTGGGGCGCCATGCCTCGCTGGCTGACGTGCGAGCCACGGGAGCCAATGTGCGTGATGGCCAGTCGAACAAGGAGCGTTTCACCTTCGAGATGCGCTGGCGCGGCGAAGGAGCAAAGCCATGAAACCGATGAATCCGTGGTTGCGCCACTCGGTGGTCGTTGTGATGTTGTTGTTCTTTGGCGGACTTGTTTGTGCTGCGTTGGTGTACCAGGCTATGTGGACACGCTATGACAACGCATTGCAACAGCTGGAACCTCGCAGTGAGAGGCTGGAGGGCGTGGTGAACGCGGGAGCAGACATAGAAACCCTGCTAAGCACAGCAAGCGGCACAGTGGCTCCATGGCTTCATCCCGCGGGAGAGACCGCACAGAACGATGTGCAGCAGAAGTTGCGCCAGATGATCGTGGCCTCAGGCAGTACCCTGGTGTCCTCCCAGATTGCCCTGGAGCCGGGTGTGGACGGTAAGCTGGCGCGCATACGCCTCACGGCCACAGTTACGGGTGACTGGTCCAAGCTAGTAGTTTTCATGGAGAGCCTGCAAATGCACCGTCCGCCGTTTTGGGTGCGCACGGCTAGCATCACTCGCGAAGGCGGCAGCTCGGGCGCTGGGCCGCAAGCTGGGCGTCTGGCCTTGCAGTTGGAGGCGCCCCTTGCGCCAGAAAAGGCCACCCCATGATGCTCAAGCCTTGGTATCTTGGCCCTGTCCTGACCGCTGTTGCCCTGGTTGCCAGCGCCTATTGGTGGCAGGCCGAAAAAGACCGCTGGGCACCTCCGGAGGCGCGTCGGCCCGACCTGCCCAAGGTGGAGCCCATCCCGCAGACTGCTTCTATGCGTGCCAGGCAGGCGTTGGAGCGCCCGGTGTTCTGGGTGTCGCGTCGACCTCTGGATGTGGACGACAAGAAGGGCAGTGTGGCGCGTGAGTTGACCCAGTCGCGGCTGACGGCGGTGCTGGAGTCGGGCGGGGAGCGTGTGGCCATTTTGCAGCGTGCGGATGGCAGCACCCTCAAGATCACGGCGGTTACGCAGCCCTGGCGCATTGTGTCGTTTGACGGCCGCAAGGCTGTTTTTGCCTCGGCGGACGAGGGGCAGGTGGAGCGGCCACTGGAGGCGGGAAGCCTGGCAGCAGCGCCCGTAAAACTGGGCCCCGTGGCTGATCGTGCGCGCAACCCTGCGGCAAGCCAGTAGATCAGCCACCGTAGTGCCCCCCAACATTGTGGAGTTACATCTTATGAACATTCGGCCTTCCATTCTTTTGCTGGCGTTGCTAGCCGCAGGCTGTGCCAACACACAGAATGGTCCCGCTTCAGGTGCGGCACCCCTACACGTGCCTTCTTCAGCGGTGCAGGATGCTGCAACAACTGGCATGGCCCCAGCCGGCAAGGGCGAAGCGCCAGCGCCGGTGTCCGCTGTGGCCGAAACCCAGCCCGCGACTGCCATAGGGGCGCCAAAAGAGCCTGATACCAAACGGAAAGAAACAGGCTCCAGGTTGTTCCCTGGAGACGACGGGCTCTTCAAGCGCAGCATTGCGCCACGCGTAGACCCCGTTTTGGCTCAGGGCGACAAGGTCGCCTTGAACTTCGAGAATGTTACTGTGGCCAATCTGGCTACAGCATTGCTGGGCGATCTGCTCAAGCTCAACTACACCATTGACGCTGGTGGTGACGCGGTGGTGAGCTTGCACACTCGCCAGCCGCTGCTGCGCAGCCAGGTGCTTGATGTGCTGGACGCAGTCCTCTTGCCCCACGATCTGGCTATCGTCCGTGATAACGCAGGTGTGTATCACGTCACCAAGCGCACGGTCACCCTGGGTGCGCGGCCGGTAGTCGGCGCTTCCAATTTAAAGGATCTGTCGGGCTCGGGCACGGTCATTGTGCCGCTGAATCACATCGCGGCCGCCGAAATGGCCAAGATCCTGGCTCCCATCTCTCCGAAGGAAGCCATCGTCTACGTGGACAGCATGCGCAACCTGCTCGTGCTGCAGGGCAGCAAGGCCCAATTGGGCGGATGGCTGGAGATGGTGGAAGCCTTTGACGTGGACTTCCTCTCCGGCATGTCGCTGGGGGTGTTCGTACTGGAAAACGCCAACGTCAATGTCGTGCGTGACGCATTGCAGGCCATGCTGGGATCGGATAAATCCGCTGACCCCTATGGCGGCGCCAGCCCTGCAGCGCCCGCGGGCGCGGCCCCTGGTGCCAGCGGTAGCGCTGCGGCGGGTGCTGCATCGGCGCAGGCGACCGGCCCTCTGGGCGGGCTCATCCGTGTATTTCCGGTTGAACGGCTCAACGCCCTGGTGGTGGTCACCCCCCGCGCTCACCTGCTGACCCAGGTCGAAACCTGGGTGCGGCGTCTAGACCGCCCCACCGACACGCTGGAGGCCAGCCTGTTTGTCTACCCCGTGCAAAACGGCTCGGCCTTGCAACTGGCAGAAATGCTCAACGGTCTGTTTGGCGGTCAGTCCTCGCAGGCCAAGTCGGGCGGCGGCGTAGCGGGCGGCTCCGCTCCGACGCAATTCACCCAGGGTGCGGGCGCGGGTAGCGCCGGTTTTGGCTCTGGCAGCACAGGCAGCACCAACCCCTTTGGGGGCGGCAGCGTAGGGGGGGGCTCCAGCACCGGTACGGGCTCTGCGGGTGGCTCAAGCTTCCAGGCCATGGCAAACAACATTAACAAGGCCTCGCCCAACAACACCTCGCTCACGTCCGCCAGCCAGCTGGACGGCAATGTGCGTGTGGTGGCCGATGAAAAGCGCAATGCCCTGCTCATCCGAGCCCCGCGCACCGAGTACCGCCGCATCGAGCAGGCGCTGCGCGAGCTGGACAAGGCGCCGTCCCAGGTGCTGATCGAAGCCAGCATTGTGGAAGTCAGCCTCACGGGCAACCTGCAATATGGGGTGGAATGGTTTGTACAAAACAGCCTCTCGGGCGGCCGGGAGGGGCAGGCGCTGCTAAACCTCAACAAAACGGGGGACATTGGACCCAAGCAGCCCGGCTTCTCCTACACCATTCTCAACAAGGCGGGGGTCGTGCGCGCCACGCTCAATGCCCTGGCCGAAAAATCCCAGGTGCGCCTGCTGTCCAGCCCCTCGGTGCTGGTGTTGAACAACCACAACGCCACCATCCAGGTGGGCCAACAGCAGCCCATCAAGAGCTCCACTTCAGTCACCACTGGCAATCTGGTGACTGAATCCATTGTCTACAAAGACACGGGCGTGATGCTGTCCGTCACGCCCTCGGTCAATGCGGGAGGCTTGATCACCCTGGACATTTCACAACAGGTGACCGATGTGGGCGACCTAGATACCGCCACGGGCCAGCGGGCGTTCCTCACGCGCCAGATCCAGACCCGAGTGGCCGTGCGCTCCGGCGAGCCCATCGTGTTAGGGGGCTTGATCCGTGAAAACGACACCACCGGCCGTAGTGGGGTGCCCCTGCTCTCCAGCATCCCAGTGGTGGGTGCCCTGTTTGGCAACACCACCAACAACAACAACCGCACCGAACTGCTGGTGTTGATGACGCCCCGCGCGCTAGAAGACGATGATGCTCTGCGCAGCGCCAGCGCCGAGATGCGTCAGCGCATGCGCAGCATGTCCTTGCAGTCGGCGCCGTCCCTGGACCGTGGGGTACCCGTGCCCGCGGCACTGCCAGCGCAAACCCCCCTGCAACGCTGAGCCCAGCGCTGCAGCGACCACAATCTAGTAGATAGCCACTACGTACAGGGGGCGAGTGCTTTGTTTGCCCCAATTTTCTAGGAGAATATGCATGAAATTGCCTATGTTTCAACGCCGTCGCGTGCTGAGCTACTTGGCAGCGCCTGCCATTGCAGTTCTGGCGGCCGGGCTGGTGGGTTGCGCCAGCGGCCCGTCGCCCGCCAAAGACCGCGAGGTTCTGTTGCAGCGAGCCCAGGAGTTCTGGAAGTCGGTGCAAGACAACGACCCAGTGACGTCTTGGAAATATGAGGAGTTGTCCAAAAAACCCGGTTGGACGCTGCAAGCCTACTTAAAGCGCGAAGGCATTCTTTACCAGGCAGTGCGTGTGCTGGAGGTTCGTTCGCTGGAGGGCGACCGGGCCGTGGTCGATGTTAAAGTCACCTACTCCATACCGTTGATCCGCATGATGGACCAGGAGGTCGTCTTGAAGGATGAATGGGTGCGGGTAGATGGGCTGTGGTATCACGCAGAGCGCAAGGGCATTCTTTGAGGGGTGCGATTGCGAGTGTGATCCGTTGTGTTACTGCAACAAAACAACAGTGAAAAAAATGAAAGTGATGCAAGGATTGAAAACCCTGTGCTCACGGGCTAAGATACTCGCAGCCCAAACGGTTTGACGGATGGGTTGCACAGCCCGCAAGGGTGGGAAGCTTCCTTCTTTTTTCTAAGGACATTTAAGATGAAAAAATTTGCTCTGGCAGCCGTTGCGGCAGCTGCGCTGACGGCTGGTGTGGCTCAGGCTTATACGGTCGGCACGTTCTCCAACGGCCTGGTGGTTCCTAACGTGATCCACAATGGCGCTGCCAACACGACCGCTGTCGGTCTGGTGAATCAATCCGGCCGCACGATCCCCGTGTTCTGGACTTGGTTCGACCAAAATTCCAACCACGGTGTGGACGGCTGCTTCCCCATGACCAACAAGCAGTACACTGGCTTCAACTGGGCTACTGCTTCCGGCGTTGGCATGGAAGGCAAGCGCGGTTACCTGGTGTTCGCGGTGGGTTCGGGCGGTGCTGCTCTGACGGCCGCTACTGCTTGCGCTCCTGCAAACGCCACCTTGGCCACGCAAGCTGATGCAGCTACCTCCGGTCAACTGGCTGGTAACGCATTCTATGTTGACGTCGCTGGCAAGAGCGTGGCCTTCACGCCCGTCATCGACGGTCCTCTGACCCTGGCCGCTGGTACCAACCTGTCGACCATGGACGCTCTGAGCCTGACCAATGTGGCTGGCGCTGCAACGGTGGCTGCTACGACTCAACTGTCGCTGCGTTACTTCATCGACGGCACCGCAAACAGCGGTAACGACACTCGCATCACCGTGTGGTCCACCGGTGACCAGCGCGGTACGCACACTGTCAACATCTATGACAACGCGCAAAATCGTCAATCCGTGAACTTCCCGTTGGCTGAAAGCGAACTGTCGTGGTTCGATCCAGAAACCATCGCTGGTCGCCCTGCAGCGTTCCTGGACGGTATCATTGAATGGAACCCAGGCGTGGCTCCAGCTAACGCTCCTGTGGCTCCTGCTCTGGTCGGTCCTCTGCTGTCCGCTGGTGGCGGTTCTGTGATTGCTTACTCCACCATCGTGGCTCCTGCCTTTGGTGCTGTGCAAACGCTGCTGGGCGCACACCGCCTGTCCGCCGCGTTCTAATGACTTGATGGCGCGGCTTGCTGCGCCATCGAAGCTTAGACTGGGTAGTCTTGTGCTACCCTCAAAACAAATAGCGCCTTTGGCGCTATTTGTTTTGGTGTGTCGGAAATAGGAAACTTGGAATGATATTGGGACGCCCTTTGCAGGTGGTTGTAACCACCCTTGCTGCGCTGCTGCTTGCAGCCTGTCAGACTGCGCCTGTACCAGCTCAAGGGGGGCTGTCGGGTGCTGCCTCCAGCAATCGTGAGTCTTCGGTGGTGCAGCCTGCTCGCACGGCGATTGACGTCAACATGGCCTGGGGTGGTGAACTGCGCTGTGGTGCTGCAGGTTGCCGACTGGTGGCGGTGGAGCATGAAAAGAGCACGGTGGTGCTCTATGAGGTGCAGGGGCGTCAGGCGCGGTTGCTGGACAAGCAATCCGTGGCCTACCACCCCGACAGTGCCATCTGGCTCACCGACGACCTGGTGGTCGCGGCGGTGGAAAACAGCTTCAGCCTGGATGTGTTCCGTGTGGTGCAGGGGCGCTTGCAACCCCTCCGTCAGATTCCTATCGGGATTTCGCCTCGTGATGTGGTGCTGGTGCAGGCGTCGGAAGGGCGCTTCCTTCTGTTGGCCACGCCTTACACGGGAAAGGAGGTTGTCTGGGTTGACTATGCCCCAGACCAGCCAGAGGAGGCCACGCGGGTGCAGCGCGCGAAGTGGTGTGAGGCACCGTGGCATCCCGTGCGTGTGCAGCGGGTGCCTGGCGCGCCTGCCGGCGGGGTGGTGGCCGCTTGTCTGGACGAAAAGCGCGTGGTATTTGTGCCAGAGGATAATTTCCAGGGGCCTGCGCGCAATTTGTTGACGGTGCCTGTGGAGACTCGCATCATCCCGCGCCAGACTCGCCCATCGCCTTCTGGTCGCTGGCTGTATGTGGCGCTGGAAACGGGCGGTCGTAATCTGCGTTTCAATATGGACAGCGGGGAACTTCAGTGGATAGTGGCCCCTCAACCTGTGGGAACCGTGAGTGTCTTGCCGCTGACTGACGATCTGGTGATCTGGGCAATGGATTCGCGTTTGGCCTTGCAACGCCTGGATGCCGATGGCTCGGTGCAGGAGACTCGCTGGCTGCCGCTGGATGGTTTTGCCACAGGTTTGCAATTGGTCGATGCCGATGCGGACGGCGTGCAGGACCTCGTAGTCTATAACTCTGCCGCGCTGCCCAAAAAAATGGGCATCGAAATTATCTATGGGCCGCTGTGGGAACAGGCGAAGCCCCACATGCCGTAAACAGGACGAAAAGATATGAAGCTGAAATTCAAGTACTTGGCTGCTGCTGTGTTGTGTATGTCGCTGGCTTCTTCCTGGGCCCAGGTGACAGCGGGCAAGCCACTGGCGCGCTTGGCCAATGGCGAGGTGGTGAGCGAACAGGACCTGTCGGACTACCTGGACAGCCGAATCGATCTTAGGCAAATTGCGCGCAATGCCTGGGGGGTAGAGGGTGTTGTCCAGGAAATGGCCATGACCCGAGTGCTGGTGCTCGAAGGGGGGCGGTTGGGTTTGCCGCGCAGGGGTGAGGGTGCGCCCAAGCGCTTTGACGATGTTTATGGTCTGGCGGTCTACAAAAAGCAGGCGCCCGCCTGCGAGGCTCCGGTCAACGAACAGGAGGCGCGCAAATACTTCGATTCGCACCCGCAAGCGTTTGTGGTCCCAGCGCAAGCGCGAGTGGAACGCATAATCTTGCCGGCAGCAACGGAGATCGGCGGCGGGTCGGCCATGGCTTGGCTGCAGGATCAGGCCCGTGCAGTGATATCGGGTAAGCGCAAGTTTGGTTTGGTAGCGATGCGCGCGAAGGGCGAGTATTCGCTGGATGCGCAGGGCGATCTGGGGTGGATCACGCTGGATGGAGATCACACCATCATGCGCGCCTTGAAGACGGTGAAGGCTGGTGAGTTGCTGGGGCCGGTGCAGGACGACGAATTTGTCTACCTGTTCTCGGTACTGCAAAAGCGCGAGGCGCGCCAATTGTCGTGGGACGAAGCCAAGTCTTTTGCTGCCACCCGTGCAGTGAGCTACTGCCGCGAAGAAGCGCAAACCCAGATACGTACGGATTTGTTCAAGCGCTACGGCGTGGAGATTGATCGAGCAGCCATCCGTGAACTGATGGCCAAGGCCAATAGCGCTGCGGCAAAGGCTGACGACAAGGGGGAAGCGAAGCCTCAGCAGTAGTTCCTTGTCTGCGCTGTATAGGTCCTTGCAGGCGGATTTGTTAGACTACCGGGTTTGCCTTTTCTAGGACTTGCTGTTGCATCGCATGGCTGATATTCGAGCGTCTGTATTAATACCAGTCAAAAATGGCGGGCCCTTACTGGGCGATGTGCTGGAGGCGGTGCTGGCCCAGCAGGCACCGTGGCCCTTTGAAGTGATCGTGGTGGACTCTGGCTCGTCGGATGGCTCCGTCGAGTTGGCGCGCCACTATGGCGTGCGCGTTGAGACCATTCCCGCAGCGGAGTTCGGTCACGGGCGAACACGTAACTTTCTGGCGTCGATGGCTTCGGGTGAGTTTCTGGTATTTATCACACAGGACGCACGGCCCGCCAGCCCGCAATGGTTGGCCAACATGGTGCAGGGCTGCGATTCTGATCCTGCAATTGCGGGAGCTTTCGGCCCGCATCGGGCTCATCCCCACGCCCGCCACGTCACGCACTGCGAGCTGAACCAGCACTTTGCCGGTTTTGGCGACAAGCTATCGGTGGTGCGCCTGGAAGACCGCGCCCGTTTTGCGGCCGACCCCGGTTATCGGCAGTGGTTGCATTTCTTTTCCAGCAACAACTCGTGTATCCGTCGTTCGGTATGGGCGCAGTTGCCCTTGCCCGAAGTGGCTTTTGCCGAAGATCAGACCTGGGCCTTGCGCGCCATTGAGGCGGGCCATGCCAAAGCCTTTGTTCCCGATGCGGTGGTGTACCACTCGCACGATTTCGGCGTGTGGGAAACGTTGCAACGCAATTTTGACGAGGCGCGATCATTCAACCTCTATTTTGGCTACCGCATCCAGGATCACCTGCCCCAGGCACTGCGGTCGGCCGCGCATTTGGCCAAGCGGGATCTTGCGTGGTTGCGCAGCGGTGGCTTGCGCGGGTGGCGATTGTTCAAGAATGCAGGGTACATGGCGTGCATTGAGCTGGCTCGTGTGGTGGGGCAGTACCTGGGCACGCGCCATGACCGTCTGCCCGCCTGGCTGTTGCGCTCGGTGTCGCGCGATGAGCAATTGCAGCGTGCAGGGGCAGCCTGACCATGGCATTGAACCTGAAGAAGAAAATCTGGCGCGTGAAGGAGATGGTGCGCAAGGAAGGGGTGGTCCCTGCCCTGCGTGCCGTGGTACGCCGCCTGCGCCAGGGGCCCGGCCGGTATGTCGACGTTTTCCGGCATTACGACTTTGCACTGCCTTATGCGCTGCATGCCTTGCCGGGCGAGGCCAGGGTGGGAACCCTTCTGTGGTTTATCCCCGATTTCAACCTGGGCTCGGGAGGGCATCTCAATATTTTCCGCACGATCTGGCATCTGGAGCAGATGGGCTACACGTCCACCATCGTGATCGGCAAGCCCGTCATGCACCAGAACGCAGACGAGGCGCGTGACGAAATACGCGAGCATTTTTTCCCATTGCAGGCCGAGGTGCTGCTGGGGCTGGACCAACTGCCTCCTTGCGAGTTTGCCCTGGCCACGGGCTGGGACACGGCCTATGCCGTGCGGGCATTCGCGGGCGCCCAGCACAAACTGTATTTCGTGCAGGACTACGAGCCCCATTTTTACCCGGTGGGGTCAGAGTCGGTGCTGGCCGAGAACACCTACCATTTCGGATTCTTTGGCATCACGGCTGGTGGCTGGCTGGCGCAGAAGCTGGCGCAGGAATACGGCATGACCACCCATCCGGTGGGTTTTGGTGTGGAGCTGGAGCGTTACCGCCGCCTGCCCCGGCGCGAGCCGGAAATCCGCAGGGTGTTCTTCTATGCCCGCCCTCCTACGCCCCGGCGTGCGTTTGAACTGGGCCTGCTGGTGCTGAATGCCGTCTGGGAGCGTTTGCCCGATGTGCAGTTTGTGCTGGCGGGCTGGGACACGGCGGGCTACCACATTCCGTTTCCGCACCTGAATTGCGGCACGTTGGCGCTGGACGATCTGCCTGACCTCTACAGCCAGTGCGATGTCGCGCTGGTGCTGTCGCTCACCAATGCATCGCTGCTTCCTCTGGAGCTGATGTCAAGCGGCTGTGCCGTGGTGTCCAACAGGGGGGCCAACGTGGAGTGGCTGCTCAACGATGATGTGGTGATGCTGGCGGAGTCATCGCCCGAAAAGCTTGCAGACGCTGTGTGTGTCTTGCTGGAGGACAATGCGCGGCGCCACGCCATGAGCCAGCGTGCCGAGGCGTTTGCCCGAAGCCAGACCTGGGATGCCGTGGCCCGTGATTTCGAAGTGGGCTTGCAGCGCGCCCGTGCGCAGAAACCGCGAGGTGAATCCTGATGCGTTGCGCCATTCTGGGCGGTGCTGGCTTCCTGGGGCGCCACATCGGACGCTCCTTGGCGGTCGAGGGCATGGCGGTGTGGTCGGTGGACCGGATGCTGCCGCAACCGGGAAGTGCCCCCTGGCTGGCGGGTGAGGTGCAAGCGGATTGTTTTGACTTGGCCTCCTGGTGGGACAGAGTAGGCGGTGCGGATGTGATCGTTCATCTGGCTTCGTCCACCGTGCCCGCCACGGCGAGTGAAGACCCAGTGCAGGACGCGCAGACCAACCTGGTGGGCACCCTGCGCCTGTTGCAGGCGCTGCGCCAGAAGGAGGCTCGCCCCAGGCTGTTGTTTGCCTCGTCGGGCGGAGCCGTGTATGGGCGGCCGCAATTTGTCCCGCTGAGCGAAGCGCACCCGACCATGCCTATGGGAGCTTATGGTGCCACCAAACTGGCGATTGAGCACCATTTGCGTATCGAGGAGACGCAGCATGGCCTGCCATGCCGCATCTTGCGGCTAAGCAATCCTTATGGCGAGTGGCAGCAGCCCCATGGAGTGCAAGGCGTGATTGCAGTTTTTGCCCACAGGGCATTGCATGGTCAGCCGTTAGACGTGTGGGGCGATGGCTCCGTGGTGCGAGATTTTGTTTATGCGGCCGATGTGGGGCACGCATTTGTATGTGCAGCGCGCCACGAGGGGCCGACGCGGATCTTCAACATTGGTGGTGGTACGGGACACAGTGTGAACGACATCATCCATACCCTGGAGCAGTTGTTGGGCAAGACTATAGACCGGAGAGTTTTTCTGGCGCGTCCGTTTGACCCTCCGGTCAATGTGCTGGACATCCAACGTGCCCGGGAGGAACTGCTGTGGGCCCCGGCGATGGCTTTTGAGGAGGGCGTGGCCAAGTCTGTGCAGTGGCTGCGGACGGTGCCATGACGCGCCCAGAATCCTCTGTGACAGCAGTGTCTTCGGCGGCTCCCAGGAGCGCGCGCCAGTTGTGGGTTCTGTGGCGGTACTGGATGGTGCGGGAGTTCAAGACCCGTTATGCTGGGTCGGTGCTAGGGTTTGCCTGGGCGTTTGTTCAGCCCTTGGCTTCCCTGGCGATCTTCTATGTGCTGTTTGGCTTGGTGCTCGCCGTGCGGGTGCCCGGGCTTGATGTGAACAACGGCTATCTGTTGCACCTGCTGGCGGGGCTGGCTGTTTGGCTTCCGTTCACTGATGCCATCGGTCGAGGCGTAGGGTGCTTGGCCGCATATGAAGACTTTTTGCGTAAGCAACCCATGCCTGCAGAGATTCTGCCCGCTGTGTCGGTCGGGGGGAGTCTGCTGGTTCTGTGCATTGGATACGGGCTGTTGCTGGTGCTGTCGGTAGTGCAGGGCGTGGGGCCCTATGCGTCGCTCGCATGGCTGCCTGCTTTGGTGCTGGCCCAGATTGCGCTGACCTATGGTCTTGCTTTGTTGCTCAGCATGGCGCATTTCCTGTGGCGCGATGTGGGGTCCATGGTGGCTTTTGGCTTGCAGCTGTGGTTTTACGTGACGCCCATCGTGTATCCGCTGTCGCAGGTGCCGGAGCAGTTTCATCGTTGGTTCTTGTTCAATCCACTGGCCTGTTTGGTGTTGATGGTGCAGGGAACCGTGCTGCATATGCCTGTGCCTCCAGGTACACCAGTGGCTTTGGCGGTGTGGGTGGTGCTGCTCGGCGGTGGTGGGTGGTGGTTCTTCCGTTCGATGAAGTCCGCGCTGGGCGAGGCCTTGTAAATCATGACTATCCGCTTTGAGGGTATCGAGAAAACCTACATGGTGTATGCCCGTCCTCAGGACAGATTGTGGGAGTGGGTGACACGTAGCCAGCGCCACCGGGTGCATGTGGCACTGACCGGTATCGATTTTGAGGTGAAGTCCGGCGAGACGTTCGGGCTGATCGGCGAGAACGGCGCAGGCAAAAGCACCCTGCTGAAGATAGCTGCGGGCACCATCCGGCCTACGTGCGGGCAGGTGACGCAAGAGGGGCGTGTGGCTGCACTTCTGGAACTCGGCGCCGGTTTTCATCCCGAGGAGTCGGGCTATGACAACATCCGTTTCATGGCTGCCCTCCATGGGTTGGAGGGGCATGCCATGGAGGAATTCATCGTCCGGGCAACAGCCTTCTCTGAGCTGACAGAGGAGACGCTGGAGCGCCCTGTGAAGACCTATTCATCTGGCATGTTCATGCGTTTGGCATTTGCTGCCGCGACGGCCATCGATCCCGACGTATTGATCGTGGATGAGGCCCTCTCTGTGGGGGATCTGCATTTCCAGAAAAAGAGCCTGAACCGCATTCTGGAGCTGCGTGAACGTGGTGCGACGGTCCTTTTTTGTTCCCACAATCTGTACCAGGTGCGAAGCCTGTGCCAACGCGCCGCGTGGATTCATGGCGGGCGGATACAGGCTATTGGAGCGACCGAGGACGTGGTGACTGCCTACGAATCGCATGAACGGCGTCGGTATGCGCATCTGCGTGTCGAGTCGAATGAGATCGTAAAAAAAGACGATGCTGAACAGCCGAGTGCACCGTTGTCGGCGCTGGCGCTGGTGAAGATCGGGGGGCTGACCATCGAGACCGGGGATGGGGTCAATCCTGCGCAGGTGGACTCGTTTCAGGATATGTCAGTGGAGATCGTGATCGAGTCTTACGCCGATGCGCCATTTCATGTGCTGTTTGCCATCGTCCGTCCGGACAAGGACAATGTGTTTGGCACTAGTACGCAGTTCCGGGCGGAAGAGAAGCCGCTCCAGGGCGTCGGCACTCACCGGATTCGCATGCGATTTCCTCGGTTGTCTTTGCTGTCTGGGGAATACCTGTGGAGTGTGTATGTTCTGGATGATTCAGGCATCCAGGTTCTGGACATGGCAGAGCTGATTCAGCCCTTTACCGTGCTAAACCAAAAACACCGAGAGTTTGGTGTGACCTGGCTCGAGCATGAATGGGTATTGGTGGAATGACGCGTGATTGGTCTCTGGACCTGCTATTTCCCTCTATTGCTCGTGTGCCCACGACCTTGCCATGGCGGCTGGCCAGACGGATAGGTCGCGAATCCCCCTCGGAACGTGAACATCTACTGCGCTGGCTGGAAAGCCTTTTTGCTCGGGTGTTCCCGCATGCCACGGACGCTGAGTACGCCCAATGGGCAAAGGCTCATCTGGCCATGCTGGCCCAGGAGATGGTGGACGCCATGGCGTTCCACCGTCTGGGCCGCTGGGGGGGGCCTGCTATCGATCTGCAAGGGGCTGAGTATGCGAAAAGCCTGACCCGCCAGGGCAAGGGGTTCATCTTGGTGCTCAATCACTTCGATCGGATACTGACCGCGCCGGTAGCGCTCGCCCGAGTGGGGGTCGCCACCAATGTCCTGACGATGCCAGTGCTTGACAATGCAGAGCTTCAGTCGGCGCAGCGTCGATTTCTGCTGCGAAAGATACGCGGCTATACCCAGGTCACTGGGGGAAGATGGCACACCACGAGTGACGGCCTGCGCCCGGTGCACGAGAGCCTGCGGGCGGGCCAGGGGTGGGTGATTTTGGCCGACGCATGGCGACCCGAGTTTGGTCGTTTGCGTGGTCATCCTTTTTTAGGGGGGGCGCTGAATCTGCCCACCGGCATAGAGCGCCTGGCTCAGTCCACGGGTGTTCCATTGCTGCATGCGGTGACATATTCGCGAAGCCCGGCCCACCTGGAGGTGGTTGTCGAGCGGCTGCCGGACAATCCTGGGAAGGCTATTGATACCGTCGTTCAACGCCTGGAACAGGACGTAATAGCCAGGCCCTGGGCATGGTGGCATTGGGGATTATGGGATCAGATGTGGCAGCCGACATCAGGAGCGGAGGGGAATCTATGACCAACGTTGAGCGCTACGACTACGCTTTCGAGCCAGACGGGCAGGAGTGGGCGGCACGGATCTTACGTCGTGTTCCGCCGGATGGCGGCTCGGTCTTGGAGTTGGGCCCGGGTCCTGGCGCCATGACCCGTGTCTTGTTGGCGCGCGGGCATCGGGTGACTGTGGTGGAAAACGACCCCGAGGCTTTGGAGGTCCTCAAGACGCTAGGGGTGGAAGTCATCCCCGGGAATCTGGACAGCGCGGACTGGTTGGAAGCGCTCGCTGGTCGGCGTTTCGATGCGGTGCTGGCCTGCGATGTGTTGGAGCATCTCAGAAAACCCGAGGATGTGCTGCATCGTTTGAGCGAGTTTGTCACCCCCATGGGGCGCTTGGTGATTTCTGTCCCCAACATTGCTTATGCAGGTGTGGTGGCGGCGATGCGCAATGGTATTTTCGATTATTCAGACAAAGGGCAACTGGACAGAACCCATGTTCGGTTCTTTACCAAGCGCAGCATCGAAAAGGCGCTGCTGGACTGCGGGTGGGCGCCCAGGGTCTGGGAGGCCAACCGGGTGCCGGTGGAGTGCAGTGAGTTCGCTTGGTACTGGAGTTCGCTGTCAGGTGATCAGCGCCAGGCGCTGCTCGCTGGCTGGCAGGACTTCGACGTGTACCAGTGGATGGTGGTGGTGACCCCGTCAGTGGATGCATCGGCCTGGGAGTTGATTGAGACCCGTGGTATCGCAGACAAGCTGCGTGATGATTTGCAGGCTCTGACGGTGGTTCATCAGCGCGAGCGCGCGTCACTACTTGAGCACCAGAAAGCCTTTTCTGAAGCCAAAGAAATCATCGGTCAGATGCAGCTCGAAATTAATGAGTTGCGCACCGAGATGGAGATCTTGCGCGCGCAAAAGAAGGTGGTGGAGGCGGACTTGGCGGCCAAAATGGTCGAGGCAGAGTCTCGCGAGAGTGTGTGGTTCGGACGTTTGCGTCGGCTCGTGGGCCGAGCCTGAGCCGAATGTCATGGTGGGGCAAATATGTTGCTAGGGGTTCCTGATTTCACGCTTGCGCATGCCGGTGTGGATGTTCTCGGCGCAGATTGTCGAATCGATCCCTCCGTGTCTGTAATGCGCTTTGGCCAGCGTTCAGGGGTGTTGTGTCTAGCCGACGGAGTCAGTCTGTATTCGCACACGCGCCTGGTACTGGGCGACGTAGTGGCTGATCCCCTCGTGGGAATCCGTATTGGTGCTCGTACCATTGTGAATGTGGGGTGCTACCTCTCAGGGGAAGGGGGGCTTGATATTGGTGAAGATGTGTTGATTGGTCCCCATGCCAAGCTCCTGTCTGCGGGGCACGCTATTGACGAGGGAGATGCGATCATTGCGCGCAATCGGATCACCCGCGCAAAAATCACGGTGGAAGATGGGGCTTGGATAGGGGCTGGCGCTATAGTTTTGGAAGGTGTGACCATTGGCCGTGGTGCTGTGGTGGCTGCGGGGGCGCTGGTTCGGCAGGATGTCCCCGCCGGGATGGTAGCCGCCGGAATGCCTGCTCGGCTGATCCGGTCACGGCGTGGAGACGCCTGGCCCGAGCCCCAGGCGCACTCGGTCGGGTTTCTGCGGGTCTGGTCTCGCCTGAAAAGCGTGGGGCACGGCGTGCTGCATCGAGGACGATGATGAGTAAAGTGGATTGGCTGCAGGTGGAGGCGGGTAGTTGGCTGCGGGTGATACTTCGTCTGCGTTGTGCAGCGCTGTCCGTTGTATTGTGGGGCGCCTTGCATCCCGCAGCCAAGGCAGACGCCGTATGGGAGTTTGTGGATGGAGATGGGGTGGTGCACATGGGCAATGGGTCCCCTCCGTCTGCCTCCAGAGGCGTTAAATGGCTCGGCCGGATCCCATCCGTCAAGGCCGATACGGTTGTCAAGGGTAAGGGGCGAGACCCCTCTGCGCTGCAGTTTCCTGGCTATGACGCTGCTAAGCCTCACCTAGAAGCTGCTGCCCTGGCGCAGTCGCTGGACCCCGCATTGGTGATCGCCGTTGCGGCTGCGGAGTCAGCGTTTAACGAGAAGGCCGTTTCGCGCAAAGGTGCTCTGGGCCTGATGCAGGTGATGCCTGCCACCGCCGAGCGCTATGGCGTTGCGGCCCGTCCTGCATCAGAAGGGGAGCATGTAGCCATGGAGCCTAAGGTGAATGCGCAGATTGGAAGCCGTTACCTAGCAGATCTGTTGCGCATGTTTGACGGCGACAAGGAGCTGGCTTTGGCCGCCTACAACGCGGGCGAGGGGGCCGTAATGAAGTATGGGCGGCAGATTCCCCCTTACCCGGAAACGCAGCAATATGTCGCAAAAGTAATGCGTTTATATCGTGCGCTGCTTCGGTAGCGAGTGGGCCGGATCCGCGTTCACTCTTGCATTTCCTGTTCAAAGCTCCTGTGCGATAGCTTGTGAGTAGTTGCTCGTCACTTCCTTTCGCAATGAGCGCCTCATTTTGCGCATCGCGCGTCAATAGATGGTCACGCCGTGCCTTGGCTAGTGCTTTGTCGCAGGTATATGCGCTGAGTGCGGGTACGATCAGCTGCTCATGATCTGGTTGTCTGTGGTGGCATTTATCGTCGCAGCGTTGGCTGCAGGGTACATCGTGCGATGGATGCGCAGCCACGCTTCCGTGTACGGCAATGGCATGCCTCAGCGGTTTCATCTGGGGGATGTTCCTCGCTTGGGAGGGGCTGCCCTCCTCGTGGGAATTGGTTGCAGCTGGGGACTGGGGGTACTGCAGTCTCTTCAGTGGGGAGATCCGGGCTCACTCAAGCTCGGGGCATGGGTGGGCGGCTGGCTGGTGGTGTTGCTGCCTGCCGCCATAGGAGGCATTGCAGAGGACATGACCCAGCGTCTTTCCGTCCGGTACAGGCTGATCCTGACCGGCGCATCAGGTGTCTTGGCTGTGGTTTTGTTGAATCTGACCCTACCCCGCATCGGCTGGCCCTGGCTCGACGCTGTCCTGGTTGCCGCTCCCTGGCTTGGCATCGCCATTGTTGTGCTGGCAGTCGCAGGCCTGCCCCATGCCTTCAATATCATCGACGGCTACAACGGGCTGGCGGGAATGGTTGCCTTGATCGTGTGCCTGGCCTTGGCGCACGTGGCACTGCAGGTGGGGGACCGGGCGCTGGCTGCGCTGCTGGTGTCCACTGCCGCAGCCACAGGCGGTTTTTTGGTCTGGAACTACCCGCGCGGCATGTTGTTTGCCGGAGATGGGGGGGCCTATGTGTGGGGCGTGGTGATCGCCATGGCCAGCATCTCGCTGGTGCAGCGCAATGCGGACGTATCACCCTGGTTTCCTATGCTGCTGCTGATCTACCCGGTGTGGGAGACGATCTTTTCCATTTACCGCAAGGCGGTACGGGGTGTTTCTCCTGGTGTGGCCGATGCGCTGCATTTCCACCAGCTCATCTACCGCCGCATTGTGCGCGGAGTGTTTCACGATGATGAGTCCCGCCGGGTGCTCATGCGCAACAACCGTACGTCGCCTTATCTGTGGGGTTTCACGCTGCTGACGGTGGTGCCTGCAGTGCTGTTCTGGAACAACACGCCCCTGCTCATGGCGTTTTGTGGGCTTTTTGTGGTCAGCTATGTCATGGCCTACCTGGCCATCGTGCGGTTCAAAGTGCCTAACTGGCTGCGCCACTGACCACTTCTTGTGTTCGCGAGCCCGGCGAATGCGGCACAATTTGCGCCTCACAGTTTTCTCCGGATGGCACGCCTCCATGACCGACCTTCTTTCGATTGCCCCGCGCGACAAGGCTGAAATCCTGGCCCAGGCGCTGCCCTACATCCGCAAGTTCCATGGCAAGACCATGGTGATCAAGTACGGCGGCAACGCCATGACGGACCCGGCCCTGCAGGCCGACTTTGCCGAAGACGTGGTGTTGCTCAAGCTCGTGGGCATGAACCCGGTGGTGGTGCACGGTGGTGGCCCGCAGATCGAGACTGCGCTCAACCGTCTGGGCAAGAAGGGCGAGTTCATCCAGGGCATGCGTGTGACCGATGCCGAGACCATGGAAGTGGTCGAATGGGTGCTGGCCGGTGAGGTGCAGCAGGACATCGTGGGTCTGATCAACCAGGCCGGCGGCAAGGCTGTGGGTTTGACGGGCCGTGATGGCGGCATGATCCGCGCTCAGAAGCTCAAAATGGTGGACAGCAAGGACCCCAGCATCGAACACGACGTGGGCCAGGTGGGCGACATTGTCTCCATCGACCCCAGCGTGGTGAAGGCGTTGCAGGACGATGCCTTCATCCCCGTCATCAGCCCCATCGGCTTTGGCGAGAACAACGAGAGCTACAACATCAATGCCGACGTGGTGGCCAGCAAATTGGCAACGGTGCTGCGGGCCGAAAAGTTGATGCTGCTGACCAACACACCGGGCGTGCTGGACAAGGCGGGCAACCTGTTGACGGACCTGACGGCCCGCCGCATTGACGAGCTGTTTGCCGACGGCACCATCTCGGGCGGCATGCTGCCCAAGATCGCGGGCGCGCTGGATGCAGCCAAGGCGGGGGTCAACGCCGTGCACATCATCGATGGCCGTGTGCCCCATGCCATGCTGCTGGAGATCCTGACCGAGCAGGCCTACGGCACCATGATTCGTAGTCATTGAGATGCTTCCCCTGAGCCGCTTGGCGTTCTCCCCCCCTCACGCTGCGAGGGAGGGAGACGCAGCCGGCGCGGCGGGGTGGCCCTTGCGTGGCCCCCGCTGCCCTGGATCGCGCTAGTTGCAGGCCACATGGGTGGTATCCGTTGCACAAGGTCACTGAAAAATGCGCCTGCTGTTGGTCGAAGACGATGTGATGGTGGCCAGCGGCATCAAGCTGGGGCTCACCGATGCGGGGTATGCGGTGGATTGGGTGGGCAGTGGTGAGCGGGCCGAAGAGGTGCTGCGCGCTGAGTCGTTTGACGCAGCCATCATCGACATCGGGCTGCCCGCCATGGATGGCCTGGAGCTGACGCGCCGCCTGCGCCGCCCTGACATGGCGAGTCCGGCCATGCCGGTGTTGATCCTGACCGCGCGCGATGCGCTGCACGACCGGGTGCAGGGGCTGGACCTGGGCGCGGATGACTACATGGTCAAGCCGTTTGAGTTGCCTGAGCTGCTGGCGCGCCTGCGGGCGCTGTTGCGCCGTTCTCAGGCCGCCACCACCGCTGTGCTGAGTTTTGGCCCCCTGGAGCTGGACACGGCCGGGCGCCGTGCCAGCATGCGCACGCCGTCGGGCGAGCAGGTCATCGAACTGGGCCCGCGCGAGTGGACGGTACTCGAATACCTGCTCATCAACGCCCCCAAGCCTGCCAGCAAAGACAAGCTCCTGCAGGCGCTGACTGGGTGGGACAAGGAGATCACGCCCAACGCGGTGGAGGTCTATGTCTCGCGCCTGCGGGGCAAGCTGGAACCCCATGGTGTGGCGCTGCGGTCCATACGGGGCTTTGGCTACCGGCTTGAACTGCAGGTAGCCTGAGCGGGAATTTTCCGCCCCACTTCGCCGCCTCGCCATGCTTTGGAAAAACCCCTCCCGGCGGCCCGGCCTGCGCGCCATGACGTCGGACCTGCGCACCCGGCTGCTGCTGATGCTGGTGCTGCCCCTGTGCGTATTGGTGCTGGCGGGGGTCTGGCTGGATTACCGGTCGGCCGATGAGGCGGCTGGCCAGCACGACCAGCGTCTGGTGCGGCTGCTTCCCGCGCTGGCCGATTCGGTGCTGGCGCCGCCCATCCACGACAACGACCCGCCGCTGCTGCTGCTTGCACCGCCCATCGAAGAGTTTTTGCGCCAGAACGCGGGCTTTGCGGCCTACAGCGTGCGTGACACATCGGGACGCCTGTTGCTCGGAGAGGGCTGGGTACACGGCGCAGTGCCCTCCACGCAGGCCCCGGAGTTCCACAGCGTGGAGTTCGGCGGGGTGACCTACCGGGTGGCGGCGCAACGCGGGCGCACGGGGGCGGGCGAACTGGTGGTGGCCCTGGCCGATGGGTCGGACCCCCGCCAGAAATGGGCGCAGCAACTGCTCCTGAGGGTGCTGCTGCCCAACCTCGTACTGCTGATTGCGGCCGGTTTTGCCATCCATTGGGCGGTGCGGCAGGCGTTCAAGCCGCTGGTGGGGCTGGCCGAGGCGGTGGAGCGCCGCTCGCCGCGCGATCTCAGCCCCATCGACGAGGCCGCTTCGCCCGACGAGGTGCGGCCTCTGGTGCACTCGCTCAACCGCCTGTTTGCGCTGGTCAACGCACAGGCCGAAGGGCAGCGGCGTTTTGTGGCCGACGCGGCGCACCAGTTGCGCACGCCGCTGGCGGGCTTGCAGGCCCAGGTGGAGGCCTGGGCCATGATGGCCAAGGCGGCAGCGCCGCCACGCACGTCTTTCCCGGACTTCGATAGAAAAATGCCGCTAGCGCATGAAGATCGTGCTCAGGGTGCTATTGTTTTAGGAGTTGATCAGATCGAGAAGCTGCGCAACGCCACGCGCCGCACCTCGCAGCTGGCGCACCAGCTGCTGGCGCTGTCCCGGGCTGACGCCCGCAGCCTGGACGCGCAGCCACCGCAGCGGGTGGACCTCAAGGACCTGTGCGAATCGCTGCTGGAAACCTTTTTGGACGCCGCCACCGGCAAGGGCCTGGACCTGGGGCTTGATGTGCAGCTGGTTCACGTGACAGGCCATGGCTGGCTGCTGCGCGAGTTGCTGTCCAATCTGGTGGACAACGCCATCAAATACACACCGCCCGGTGGAGTGGTCACCATCCGCTGCGGACTGCGCCAGGGGCGCGCGGGCCCGCCCCGGCCCTACGTGGAGGTGGAGGACGACGGCCCTGGCGTGCCCGAGGCCGAGCGCACCCGCGTATTGCAGCGGTTCTACCGCGTACCCGGCGCGGGAGGCGAGGGCACGGGTCTGGGCCTGGCCATTGCGGACGAGATTGCCCGGGTGCACCGCGCCGCACTGACGCTGGGCACGGGCCCACAGGGGCGCGGGCTGCTCGTGACGGTGGTGTTTCCTCTCTAGCCGTGCGTGGCCCGCAGGCTGTCCGGATCGGCCTGGGGCCTGTGCGAGAATCATTTCCACACACGATTGACTTGTGCAAACAGGTGGCGCCCCGGCCCCTCCTGGCTGCGGCAAGATGTGACATCGTGATCCACGCCCTGCCGTGATCCGACCATGCCCCGTGGCATGCGCTCCGGGAGCAGGGCCCCACCGGAGCCCCTTGTCCTGCATGTCTGAAATCTCGCCCCTCCCCGAGCCTGCCAGTACCGCCGAAGCGGGTGATGTTGTAGCTGCCCGCAAGCGGCCCAAGCCCGGAGAGCGGCGCATCCAGATCCTGCAAGCCCTGGCGGCCATGCTGGAGCAGCCGGGGGTCGAGCGCATCACCACCGCCGCGCTGGCCGCACGCCTGTCGGTCAGCGAGGCGGCGTTGTACCGCCACTTCGCTAGCAAGGCGCAGATGTTCGAGGGCTTGATCGATTTCATCGAGCAATCGGTGTTCACGCTGGTGCAGCAGATCACCGGGCGCGACGTGCCCGACCCCGCACAGCCTGCCGATGCGGGCGCTCGCCAGGCGGCGCGCATTGTGGCGCTGGTGCTGCAGTTTGGCGAACGCAACCCCGGAATGGTGCGGGTGATGGTGGGTGACGCGTTGGTGTTTGAGCACGAACGCCTGCAGCAGCGCATGAACCAGTTTTTTGACCGCATCGAATCCACCTTGCGCCAGTGCCTGCGGGCGACCACGGCAGCATCCAGCACACCCACGGTCGATGCCCAGGTGGCAGCCAGTGTGCTGACGGCCTTTGTGGTCGGGCGCCTGCAGGGCTATGCGCGCTCGGGGTTCCGGCGCCTGCCCACTGAGCATCTGGAAGCCAGCCTGGCGTTGATGCTGTAGCGGCTCGAGCCCTTGAGGCAGGGCGTCATGGAGGGGGTTGCGCGGCTGCAACGGCCGGTTTGGGTGGGTCTCCCTATTTTTTCCGGGGGCTTGGGGGCTGCGGGGAATTTGCTGCAGAATAGAACGAACGTTCGTTTTTATTCGTGTCCATGTCTTCCACCCCCGAATCCCGTCAGGTCACCCGCATCCCGCGCGCTCGCAGCGGTACCGGCCGCGCCCTGCAAAAAGGCCAGCAGACCAAGGCGGCCATCGTCGAGGCGGCGTTGGGCCTGGCCACCCACATCGGGCTGGAAGGCCTGTCCATCGGGGCGCTGGCCGACGTCACGGGTATGAGCAAGTCGGGCGTGTTCGCCCACTTTGGCTCCCGCGAAGAGCTGCAGATCTCCGTCATCCGCGAGTACCACACCCGTTTTGAGCAAGAGGTGTTCTATCCCGCTATGTCTGCCCCACGCGGCGTGGCGCGTTTGTCGGCATTGTTCGACAACTGGATGAAGCGCACCTCCATCGAAATCGACTCGGGCTGCATTTACATCAGCGGCGCGGTCGAGTTTGATGACCGCACCGGCCCAGTACGCGATGCACTCGCCAGCTCGGTGCTGACATGGCATGCCGCCATGCGCCGCGCCATCGAGCAGTGCAAGGAACTGGGCGAGCTGCGTGCCGACACCAAGGAAGAGCAGATGCTCTTCGAGATCCACGGCCTGATCCTCGCGCTGCACTACGAGGCGCGGTTCCTGCAGACCCCGGGCTCCATCGACCGGGCCGTCGTGGGCTTTCACAACATTCTGGCGCGTTACAGCGCGCCAACAGTGGCCGCCAAGGCACCCACAGTGGCGCGCCGCAAAGTTTCCAACCAAACCACCACATCCAAGGAGTAAACCCATGCCTACCTATACGCCGCCCCTGCGCGACATGCAATTCGTCATGCACGAAGTGCTCAAGGTCAGTGATGAATTCAAGGCGATGCCACCCCACGCCGAAGTGGATGTGGACACCATCAACGCCGTGATCGAAGAAGCCGGCAAGTTCGCC
Source organism: Acidovorax sp. GW835-FHT14G06 (assembly GCF_058793595.1). Lineage (NCBI taxonomy): Bacteria > Pseudomonadati > Pseudomonadota > Betaproteobacteria > Burkholderiales > Comamonadaceae > Acidovorax > Acidovorax sp. GW835-FHT14G06. The sequence continues at coordinate 162,399 of NZ_JBXAGA010000005.1, read as the reverse complement.
GCCGAAGTCGCGTTCCCGCTCAACATCAGCGGCGACACCGAAGGCTGCGTGCTCAACAAGACCACGCACGAAGTGAAGACCCCCACGGGCTTCAAGGACGCCTATGCCAAGTACGTCGAAGGCGGCTGGGCGGCGCTGAGCTGCGACCCCACCTACGGCGGCCAGGGTCTGCCCTTTGTGCTGAACCAGTGCCTGTACGAGATGCTGAACTCGGCCAACCAGGCCTGGACGATGTACCCCGGCCTGTCGCACGGCGCCTACGAGGCCCTGCACGCCCATGGCACCGACGCCCAGAAGGCCCTGTACCTGCCCAAGCTGACCAGCGGCGAATGGACCGGCACCATGTGCCTGACCGAACCCCATTGCGGTACCGACCTGGGCCTGATGCGCACCAAGGCCGAGCCTCTGCCTGACGGCACTTACAAGATCACCGGCAACAAGATCTTCATCAGCGCCGGCGAGCACGACATGGCCGCCAACATCGTTCACCTGGTGCTGGCCCGCCTGCCCGATGCGCCCAAGGGTAGCAAGGGCATCAGCCTGTTTGTGGTGCCCAAGTTCAACGTGAATGCCGACGGCTCGCTGGGCGAGCGCAACCCGATCTTCTGCACGGGCCTGGAGCACAAGATGGGCATCCACGGCAACGCCACCGCGCAGATCGCACTGGACGGCGCCATCGGCACCATGGTGGGCCAGCCCAACAAGGGCTTGGCTGCCATGTTCGTGATGATGAACGCTGCCCGCCTGGGCGTGGGCAACCAGTCGCTGGGCCTGACCGAAGTGGCCTACCAGAACGCACTGGCCTATGCCAAGGACCGCATCCAGTCGCGCAGCCTGTCGGGCACCAAGGCCAAGGATAAGGACGCCGACCCCATCATCGTGCACCCTGATGTGCGCAAGATGCTGCTCACGGCCAAGGCCTACGCCGAAGGCGGCCGCGCGCTGCAGATCTATTGCACGCTGCTGCTCGACAAGGTGCACAGCCACCCCGATGAAAAGGTGCGCAAGGACTCCGAAGAACTCGTCGCTCTGCTCACGCCCATCGTCAAGGCCTTCATCACCGACAACGGCCACATCAGCACCAACGCGTGCATGCAGGTCTTCGGCGGCCACGGCTTCATCAAGGAATGGGGCATGGAGCAGTACGTGCGGGACAACCGCATCAACATGATCTACGAAGGCACCAACACCATCCAGTCGCTGGACCTGCTGGGCCGCAAGGTGCTGGGCAATAACGGCGCCACGCTCAAGAAGCTGGGCAAGCTGATCGGCCAGCTGGTGGAAGAAGAGGGCGTGAACGAACGGATGGCCGAGTTCATCAACCCCGTGGCCATGCTGGGCGACCAGATGACCAAGTTCACCACCGAGATCGGCTTCAAGGGCATGCAAAACCCCGATGAAGTGGGCGCTGCCGCCGTGGACTACCTGCGCGTGGCCGGCCACCTGGTGTTCGGCTACCTGTTTGCCCGCATGGCCCAGGTGGCCTTGCGCGAAATCGCCGCTGGCAACACCGATCCGTTCTACGGCGCCAAGCTGCAGACCGCTCGCTTCTACTTTGCCAAGCTGTTCCCCGAAACCGCCACGCTGATGCGTACCGCACGTGCTGGCAGCAAGGTGCTGATGGACACCGATCTGGCCTTGGCCTGATTGGTGCCGGATGCGGATTTCAAGCCTTTTTGCCAGGGAGCGCACATGTTCAAAGCGGTAACAGCTATTGTTTTGGTAGCGGGTACGCTTCCGGCCTGGGCGCAGATGACGCCCGAAGGCCTGTGGCGCAACATCGACGACAAGACCGGTGAGGCCAAGGCCGAGATCCGCATCCGCGACATCGGCAGTGGCATGCTGCACGGAGCGCTGGAAAAGCGCCTGACCAAGGATGCCAAGCCTGACGATGTCTGCGACGAATGCTCGGACGACCGCAAGGGCAAGCCCATCCTGGGGCTGGAGATCATCCGTGGCGCCAAAAAGGCAGAAGGCAAAGAGGTGTGGGAGGGCGGCAAGATTCTCGACCCCGAGAATGGCCGCAACTACACCCTGCGCATGACCCCCATCGAGGGCGGCAAGAAGCTCGAAGTGCGCGGCTCGATCGGCCCGTTCGGCCGCACGCAAACCTGGATCCGCGTCCAGTAAACCCCATTCCCGTGGCCGCGCGCACCGCCAGAGGCGCTGCGCCGCGCCCCAACAAGGAACTCAACCCATGTCCCGATTCCAAGTGAAAAAAGTCGCCGTGCTCGGCGCAGGCGTGATGGGCGCGCAGATTGCCGCCCACCTCGTCAACGTGAAGGTGCCCGTGGTGCTGTTCGACCTGCCTGCCAAGGAAGGCCCGAAGAACGGCATCGTCACCAAGGCCGTGGAAGGCCTGAAGAAGCTCAAGCCCTCGCCCCTGGGCGTGGCCGACGACGCAGCGCTGATCCAGCAGGCCAACTACGAAGAGCACATGCACCTGCTCAAGGAATGCGACCTCGTGATCGAGGCCATTGCCGAGCGCATGGACTGGAAGCTCGACCTCTACACCAAGATCGCTCCCCACGTGGCCAAGCACGCCATCCTGGCGTCCAATACCTCGGGCCTGTCGATCACCAAATTGAGCGAAGTGCTGCCCGAGAGCATCAAGCCCCGTTTCTGCGGCATCCACTTCTTCAACCCCCCGCGCTACATGACGCTGGTGGAGTTGATCAACACCCCCACCACCCAGCCTGAAGTGCTGGACCAGCTTGAAGCCTTTGTGACCAGCGGCCTGGGCAAGGGCGTGGTGCGCGCGCACGACACGCCCAACTTCGTGGCCAACCGCGTGGGCATTGCCGGCATGCTGGCGACCATGAAGGAGGTCGAGAACTTCGGCCTGACCTACGATGTGGTGGACGACCTCACCGGCAAGAAGCTCGGCCGCGCATCGAGCGGCACCTTCCGCACCGCCGATGTGGTGGGCCTGGACACCATGGCCCACGTCATCAAGACGCTGCAGGACAACCTGAGCGGCGACGCTACCAAAGGGGCTGCACAGTACGACCCCTTCTACGAAAGCTTTGGCACGCCCGCCGTGCTGAAAAAGTTGCTGGAACTGGGCAATCTGGGCCAGAAGACCAAGGCCGGCTTTTTCAAGAAGGTCGGCCGCGACGTGATGCGCTTCGAGCTGGAAAGCGAAGAGTACGTGCCCGCTGGCCAGAAGGCCGACGAGGTATACGCCCGCATGCTCAAGAAGCCCGCCGCCGAACGCCTGCGCCTGCTGCGCAACGCCGAAGGCGCGCCCGGCCAGTTCCTCTGGGCCATCCTGCGCAACAGCTTTCACTACGCTGCCGTGCACCTGGGCACCATTGCCGACAATGCCCGCGACGTGGACCAGGCCATGCGCTGGGGCTTTGGCATGAAGCAGGGCCCCTTCGAGCTGTGGCAAGAAGCGGGCTGGCTCGAAGTCGCCAAGATGATCCAGGAAGACATCGACGCCGGCAAGGCGCTGTGCAAGGCGCCGCTGCCTGAGTGGGTCTTCAAAGGCCCCGTGGCCGAAGCCGGTGGCGTGCACACCGCGCAAGGTTCATGGAGCGCATCGCAGAACAAGTTTGTCCCGCGCCGCCAGCTGCCTGTGTACGAGCGCCAGATCTTCCCCGAGGCCCTGCTGGGCGAGACCGCTTTGCCCGATTGGCGTACCGCCGGTACGACCATTGCCGAGTCCAAGGCGCTGCGCACCTGGACGCTGGACGGTCAAATCCTCATCGCCAGCATCAAGAACAAGATGCACGCCATCAGTCCCGAGGTGATGGAAGCGCTGATGGAGGGCCTGGAGCTGGCCGAGTCCGAATACCAGGGCATGGTGATCTGGTCTGGTGACGCGCCGTTCAGCGTGGGCGCTGACCTGGAAGCCACCATGCCTGCGTTCATGGTCGGCGGTGCCGATGCGGTGGAAAGCATCGAGCAGGAACTGCAGAACCTGATGATGCGCATCCGCTATGCGCAGGTGCCTGTCGTCGCAGCCATCCATGGCATGGCGCTGGGCGGTGGCTGTGAGCTGGCCGTGTATTCGGCCAAGCGCGTGGCCCACATGGAAAGCTACATCGGCCTGGTCGAAGTGGGCGTGGGCCTGGTGCCCGGCGCCGGCGGCCTGACCTACATCGCTCGCCGCGCGGCCGAGAACATGGCAGCTTCCACATCCAAGGACATCCTGCCTTTCCTGACCGAAGGCTTCACCGCCGCCGCCATGGCCAAGGTGGGCACCAGCGCTCTGGAGTCGCGCAAGCTGGGTTACCTGCTGGACAGCGACGTGATCGTGCCCCACAAGGATGAGCTGCTGTTCGTGGCCATCAACGAAGCCAAGTCCATGGCCGCCAGCGGCTGGCGTGCACCGCACAAGCGCCTCTTCCCCGTGGCCGGCCGCAGCGGTCTGGCCACCATCAAGGCCCAGCTGGTGAACATGCGCGACGGCGGCTTCATCAGCGCCTACGACTTCAAGATCGGCGCCATGATCGCCGAGGTGGTCTGTGGGGGCGATGTGGACGCAGGTGCGCTGGTTAGCGAGGAATACCTGCTCACGCTGGAGCGCAAGGTGTTCTGCCACCTGATCGCCCAGCCCAAGACGCACGAGCGCATCCTGGGCATGTTGTCCACCGGCAAGCCGGTGCGCAACTGATCCGCGCGTCGATGGATCACCGGTTGACCGACATGAGCGAACACGCCCCCAACAAACTGCAGCGCTCGCTGATGCGCCTGGACGAGGCCCCCGCCTTCATGCGCGGCTTCGTTCAGAACATCATCCTGCGCCGGGCCGTGCCCTTTACCGGCACGGCCGGGGTGAAGTTTGTATCGCTCACGCCTGAGCGTGTCGAAGTGCATCTTGCCAACGAGCACCGCGTGCAAAACCACATCGGTGGCGTGCACGCCTCGGCCATGAACCTGCTGGCCGAAACGGCCACCGGCATGGCCGTGGGCATGAACGTGCGCGACGACTGCCTGCCGCTGGCCAAGGAGTTGTCCATGGCTTTCAAGAGGCGCGCCACGGGCGGACTCAAAGCCGTGGCCACGCTCACCGCCGAGCAGCGCGCCGCCATGCGGGCCAGCGACAAGGGCGAGGTGCAGGTGAAGGTCTCCGTGACCGACGAAGCCGGTGTGGAGCCGGTCGAATGTGTATTTACGTGGGCCTGGGTTCCTTCCAGCCGCCCCCCCAAGAATTGAAGGAGTTTCACCATGGCTCAAAAACAAGTCCAGGACGCCTACATCGTTGCCGCCACGCGCACGCCCATCGGGCGCTCGGGCCGCGGCTATTTCAAGAACACCCGGCCTGACGACCTGCTGGTCGCCGCCATCAAGAGCGCGATGCTGCAGGTGCCCACGCTGGACCCCAAGGCGATTGAAGACGCCATCATTGGCTGCTCGTTCCCCGAAGGCGAGCAAGGCATGAACATGGCCCGCATTGCCGTGGGACTGGCGTTCGACCACCCGGTGGGCGGCGTGACCGTGAACCGCTTTTGCGCGTCCGGCATCACCGCACTGCAGATGGCTGCTGACCGCATCCGCGTGGGCGAGGCCGATGTGCTGATCGCTGGCGGCGCCGAGTCCATGAGCCTGGTGCCCATGGGCGGTAACAAGCCCTCGTTCAACGCAGAAATCTTTGCGCGTGATGAGAACGTGGGCATTGCCTACGGCATGGGCCTCACGGCCGAGAAGGTGGCCCAGCAGTGGAAGATAAGCCGCGAGGCGCAAGACGCGTTCGCCCTCGAATCCCACCTGCGCGCCATCAAGGCGCAAAAGGCCGGTGAGTTCAGCGACGAAATCACGCCCTTCGAAATCGTGGAGCGTTCGCCCAACCTCGCTACCGGCGAAGTGGTGGAAAAGCGCCGCACCGTGAGCCTGGACGAAGGCCCTCGTCCTGATACATCCCTGGAAGGCCTGGCCAAGCTCAAGCCCGTGTTTGCGGCACGCGGCAGCGTCACGGCGGGCAACAGCTCGCAGACCAGCGATGGCGCGGGTGCGCTCATCGTGGCCAGCGAGAAGGCCGTGAAGCAGTTTGGCCTGACGCCCCTGGCGCGTTTTGTGAGCTACGCCGCGCGCGGCGTGCCGCCAGAGATCATGGGCATTGGACCGATCGAAGCGATTCCTGCGGCCCTGCGTTATGCGGGTCTCAAGAGCGATGACATTGGCTGGTATGAGCTGAACGAGGCGTTTGCGGCCCAGTCGCTGGCGGTGATCAATACGCTGGGGCTGAACCCTGCGAACGTGAACCCCATGGGTGGCGCGATTGCATTGGGGCACCCGCTGGGGGCTACCGGTGCCATCCGTGCGGCGACGGTGGTGCATGCGCTGCGTCGGCACAAGCTGAAGTACGGGATGGTCACGATGTGTGTAGGTACCGGCCAAGGCGCCGCCGGCATCATCGAGGCGCTGTAACTGGCTACTGCGCGGCTTTCAGGCGTCGTTGGGCGGTGCTCGCAATCCTCACGTACCGCAAGTACGTTCCGGTTGCTGCGCTCCGTCCGCCTCGCCTGAAAGTCGCTCGCTACGCCCTTGAGGGCGGGGTGTGAAGACGGGGGAATGGACGGGGCAAGACTTGATTGCTCCCACTCAAACCGCTCGGGCTGAGCTTGTCGAAGCCAGGGTTCTGCCCTCAGCGATAGTTTTCTTTTCAAGCCGGCGCAGATCGGTTTCGACACAAGGAGACAGACATGAACAAGCAAACCTTGCAGGTCAACGGGGCGGTGTCTTTGGCACTGCGTGTCTACGAACCCGAGGGCGCACCGCGCGCCAGCGTTGTCATCGGCGGCGCGATGGGGGTGCGGCAGTCGTATTACGAGGCCTTTGCGCTGTGGATGGCGCAGCAGGGGTTTCGGGTCACCACGTTCGACTACCGAGGCCATGGCGACTCTCTGCAGGGCGCCATGCGCGATGTGAAGGCGGATCTGTTTGACTGGGCGCAGGACTACGAGGCGGTGATCACAGTCGCCAAGGCTGCGCTGCCGTCGCAGCCGCTGTATTTGCTGGGCCACAGCCTGGGCGCGCAGTTGCCGGGCTTGCTGAAAAAGCCCGAGCAGGTGGCGGGCCTGCTGAGCGTGGCCGCAGGCAGCGGCTACTGGCGTGATAACGCGCCGCAGCTCAAGCGCATCGTTCCGTATTTCTGGTGGGTGCTGGTGCCGCTGGCCACGCGGCTGTGCGGGTACTTTCCGGGGCGCACGCTCAAGAAGGTGGGCGACCTGCCTGCGGGGGTGATCCTGCAGTGGCGGCGCTGGTGTCTGGACCCCGCTTACAGCGTGGGGGCTGAGGGGCCTGCGGTGGCGCAGAGTTATGGCGCGGTGCGGTTCCCGGTGCTGGCGCTGTCGATGGCGGACGACGAGCTGATGACCTTGCGTGGCACGCACAACCTGGTGAACCTGTACGCCAACACCGAGCGCCGGGTGGAGAGCATCACGCCAGCCGATTTGAAGGTGCGGCGCATTGGGCACTTCGGTTTCTTTCGCGACCAGTTTCGCCAGAGCCTGTGGCCGCGCGCAGCGGCTGCGCTGGCCGCCCTGGGTGGCGGCGGAATGCCCCACGGCGAAGTCTCCGGTACGACGGCCTGAGCGGTCGTTTCGCGGCACACTCGCAGCATGACTTCCTCTTCATCCACTTCTTCGTCTTCGTCCTCCGCTGCCCACCCGCTGGACGAGGCGCTGCAACTGACGGCTTCGTCCGCTGCGAGCGGCCAGTACGAAGGGCAGACCCACCCCGGCTACTGGAACATGGTGGGCCCGTTTGGCGGCATCACCGCTGCCACGCTGCTACAGGCCATCTTGCAGCACCCCGCCCGGCTGGGCGACCCGCTGTCGCTCACTGTCAACTACGCGGGCGCTTTGACCGCTGGTGCGTTCACGGTGCAGGCAACTCCTGTTCGCACCAATCGCTCCACCCAGCACTGGACGCTGTCGATCCTGCAGGCCGGTGCTGACGGCGCGCAGGTGGTCACTACCACGGCCACCGCCGTCACGGCCGTGCGCCGCGAGACCTGGAGCGTGGGCGATGTGCCCATGCCGCAGGTGCCCCCACCTGCAGAGCAAAAAGCCATCGTTGCCCCCTTGGGTGCGGTGGAATGGCTCAACCGCTACGAGATGCGTCCCATCGCTGGCTTCATCCCGCGCACCTGGGACGGCAGTGGCGACCACAGCCTGACGCAGCTGTGGATGCGCGACACACCACCGCGGCCGCTCGACTTTGTGGCGCTGTCCGCATTGGCCGATGTGTTCTTCCCCCGCGTGTGGCTGCGCCGTGCGCGCCAGGTGCCTGCGGGCACGGTGTCCATCACCGTGTACTTTCACGCCACGGCAGAGCAGCTGCAGGCCACGGGCACCGGCTTCCTGCTCGGTCAGGCGCGCGGGCAGGAGTTTCGCAACGGATTCTTTGACCAGACCGTGCAGCTGTGGAACGAGGCTGGCACCATGCTGGCCACCAGCCACCAGATCGTTTACTACAAGGAGTAGGAAGCCGGCCCGTTGCCCTGCGCCGTGCACCATTCCTCTCGTCCCAATCCATCCGACCCGGAACCTTCACCACCATGACCGAAGCCAACCAAGACATCCTCGTCCACTCCGAAGCCGGCGTGACCACCATCACTTTCAACCGTGTGGACAAGAAAAACTCCATCACGCGCGACATGTACTCGGCAATGGCCAATGCGCTGGAAGCCGCCAAGGCGGACGCCAGCGTGCGCGTGGTGGTGTTCCAGGGCGATGTGGCCATCTTCAGCGCGGGCAATGACATTGGCGACTTTCTGCAGCAGCCGCCCGCCACGCAGGACTCGCCTGTGTTCCGTTTTCTGCGTGGCATCGCCACCTTCCCCAAGCCTGTGATCGCCTCGGTGTGTGGCCCGGCTGTGGGCATCGGCACGACGATGCTGTTCCATTGCGACCTCGTTTACGCTGGCGACAACGCGGCGTTCTCCATGCCGTTCGTCAACCTGGGCCTGTGCCCCGAGGCTGCATCCAGTTTGCTGGTGCCGCAGATGTTGGGGTACCACCGCGCTGCGGAAGCGCTGCTGCTGGGCGAGCCGTTCATGGCCGAGGCCGCGTTGGAAGTGGGGCTTGTGAATCGTGTGGTGCCGCCCACCGAGTGCAATGGGGTGGCGCAGGCGCAGGCGAAGAAGCTGGCGGCCAAGCCGTTGTCGTCGCTCATCGAAACCAAGCGGTTGATGAAGGGTGGGCAGACGGCGAAGGTGCTGGAGGTGATGGCGGAAGAGGGCGAGAGCTTTGGGCGCATGTTGCGCGAGCCTGCGGCGCGGGAGGCGTTCTCGGCTTTTATGGAGAAGAGAAAGCCTGATTTCAGCGCGGTTTGATTCGCTAGTTCTGAGGTATTTTGGCTGCTGGCGCTTGTAAATAAAGCGCTGGCAGCTATTGTTTTTATAGCTCGTTCGCGCCCCTCCCGTTCGGGTTGGCCTACCGAAGCTTGTTTTGGCGGTGGCTACTGCATGCCCGTGTGAAGTGCGGGAGCCGGGAGTCGCCCGGCGTGCGAGTAACTTTCTTTTGCTTCGCCAAAAGAAAGTCACCAAAGAAAAGGCGACCCCCAGTCTGCGGCCCCTTCGCGGTGCGAAGGGGCAGACCTGCGGCGGGGCGGTTGCGGGGTGCGCCGTGGAACTCACTGCGCTGCGGTGCAGCTTCGTTCAGACATCCACGGCGAGTCAGAGCACGAGGCATGGGCGCTCCGACGCCCATGCTCACCCCGCAACCGCCCCGCCGCAGGCGCAGCCAGCAGGGGTGGGACAGCCGAACATCCAAACAACCGAACAGCCGGACATCCATTCGGGCCATTGCTGCGCTCGGCCGCGCCTGCGCGGCGCAAAGCGCTTGCGCCCGCGATGTGGGGCCGAGCGCAGCGATGGCCCGTGTGGATGTTCTGCCCCCCGTGCCCCTCTGGATGCGCCGAGGAGCGCAGGGTTTGGCGGATCAGGGCTCGCGTGTGTCTGAGCGACGCGCAGCGGCGCGAGTTGAGCGAGACCCCGCCAAACCTGAGCACCGCAGGTTGCCCCGTAGCGAAGCGCAGGGGACGCAGACAGTGGGGTCGCCTTTCTTTTGGGTACTTTTCTTTGGCGAAGCAAAGAAAAGTACCTCGCACGCCGGGCGACTCCCGGCTCCCGCACTCCACACGGGCATGCCATCCGCTTCCAAATAGATAGCAAATCAAGCGATAGATAACAGCGCTGCAAATCAAATAACACCCGATGGCAATCATGATGAGGCAAGCTATCTATTTTTACAAAGCACTTGCTTGCTAAAAATAAACAGTTTTGCTATCGTGCCTGCATGGATTCACCCGTGCCGCGCCACAGCGCCATCGCCCCCGCTCCCAAGAACCGCCCGGCCCGCCCCCGCAGCAAGGCCGTAGCCTCCCCTGGCGCCAACTCCACTCCCACCGCAGCCACTGCAGAGGCAACCCCCACCCGCCGCCCCCGCGGCCGCCCCCGCAAAACCGCCGAAGAACTCGACGACGGCAACCGCCGCCGCAAGCTTATGGACGGCGCGGCCAAGCTCTTTCGCACCCAGGGCTTTGCCGCCACCAGCACGCGCGACATTGCTGCGGCGGCGGGCATGCACAGTGGCTCGCCCTTCTACCACTTCGAAAGCAAAAGCGCGCTGCTCTACGCCGTAATGAGCGAGGGCATGACCATGGCCACGCAAAGCCAGCAGCAGGCACTCAATGCACTGCCCGCCGCGGCCACACCGCGCGAGCAGTTGCACACGCTCATTCGCCACCATTTCGAGATCCTGCTCGGGCCGCGCAGCAGCTTCATCCCGGTGATGCTGTACGAGTGGCGCTCGCTCACGCCTGCGCAGCGCAAGGGCATTGCCCGCATCAAGGACAGCTACGAGGCCACCTGGATGCCCGTGCTGGAAGCGCTGGCAAAGCAGGGTGCGCTGCAGGCCGAGCCCGGTGTGGCGCGGCTGTTCATCTTTGGGGCGCTCAACTGGGCGGTGCAGTGGTTCTCGCCCAAGAAGGGCAAGTCGCTCGACGCGCTCACCGACGAGGCGCTGGCCTTGTTCATCCGTTCATAACAACTCCATCAAGGCAGACTCAACATGGCCCCCACTGCGCGCAACGCCTACCAGTCTGTGTTTGCTCCGGGCCTGTTCCAGGGCCAGGTGGTGGTGGTCACCGGCGGTGGCTCGGGCATTGGCCGGTGCACGGCACATGAGCTGGCGCACCTGGGGGCGCATGTGGTGCTGGTGGGGCGCAAGCCTGAAAAGCTGCTGGCCGTGGCCGAAGAGATCACTGCCGATGGCGGCCGTGTTTCCTGTGAGGTGTGCGACATCCGATCTGAAGAAGGTGTGGTGGCGCTGGTGCAGCAGATCGTCGCTGCGCAGGGCCACATCGATGCGCTGGTCAACAACGCGGGCGGGCAGTTCATGTCGCCGCTTGAATCCATCAGCGCCAAGGGCTGGGAGGCGGTGCTGAACACCAACCTCACCGGCGGCTTTTTGATGGCGCGCGAGTGCTACCGGCAGTGGATGGCGCAGCACGGCGGCTCCATCGTCAACATCGTGGCCGACATGTGGGGCTCCATGCCGGGCATGGGGCACAGTGGCGCTGCCCGTGCGGGCATGGTCAGCTTGACGGAAACGGCAGCGCTGGAATGGGCACACAGCGGTGTGCGCGTGAACGCCGTGGCGCCGGGTTACATCGCCTCCAGCGGCATGGACAACTACCCGCCCGAGGCGGCAGACATGCTGCGTGCCATGCCGCGCACGGTGCCGCTCGGGCGCTTTGGCAACGAGGCCGAGGTGTCGGCGGCCATCACCTTTTTGCTCAGTCCGGCAGCCAGCTTCATCAGTGGCACCACGCTGCGGGTGGACGGCGCACGGCCCCAGGTGCGCATGGGCTGGCCGCAGCGCCCGCCTGGTGCCACCGCCGCTGCACACCCGGCCGTGCGGCCATTTGACGGCTTTCACCGCGCGCAGGTGCCGCAGGTGTTTGCACCTTCCCACACCCCCAAGACCGAGGCCGCATGACCGCCGTCTTCACCTCCCGATTCAACCCAGGCAGCGCCGAGGCCACGCAGCGCCGTACGGCGCTGCAGGCCCGCCTTCATGCTCTGCGCGCGCTGGAAGAGCGTGCCGCCGCCGCCTCGGCCCGGTCGCTGCCCCAGTTTGAAAAACGCGGTCAGCTGCTGCCGCGCCAGCGCGTGGCGCTGCTGCTGGATACCGGTGCGCCCTGGCTGCCGCTGTGCACACTGGCGGGCTACCTGCAGGACGTGAAAGACCCCCAGAAGTCCGTGCCCGGTGGTGGCATGGTGGCGGGCATCGGCTTTGTCAGCGGCGTGCGCTGCATGGTGGTGGCCAGCGATTCGGGCATCGAGGCGGGGGCCATCCAGCCCATGGGCCTGGAAAAGATATTGCGCGTGCAGGAGATCGCGCTGCAAAACCGCTTGCCGTTCATCCACCTGGTGGAGAGCGCGGGTGCCAACCTCATGCGCTACCGCGTCGAAGGCTTCGTGCACGGCGGCACACTGTTCCGCAACCTCGCGCGGCTGTCGGCGGCGGGCATTCCGGTGATCACTGTGCAGCACGGCTCGGGCACCGCAGGCGGCGCCTACATGCCCGGCTTGTCGGATGTGGTCATCATGGTGCAGGGCCGCTCGCGCGCCTTTCTGGCAGGGCCGCCGCTGCTCATGGCCGCGACGGGGGAGATTGCGACCGAAGAAGAACTGGGCGGTGCCGAGATGCACACCGCCGTCTCGGGCCTGGGCGAGTACCTAGCCCAGGACGACCGCGAAGCGATTGGTCTGGCACGCGATGTGGTGGCGCAGCTGGGGTGGAACATGCCCCGGCGACCCAGCGCGCCCGCACCTCTCTTGCCTGCCGACGACCTGCTGGCCCTGATGTCTTCCGACCTGCGCCAGCCCGTGGACATGCGCGAGGTGATGGCGCGGTTGGTGGACGGCTCTGAGCTGCTCGAATTCAAGGCCCGCTACGGCATGGCCACTTTGTGCGCGCAGGGCCACATCGGCGGCCATGCCGTGGGCTTCATTAGCAACAACGGCCCCATCGACGTGGCGGGCGCCAACAAGGCCACGCACTTCATCCAGTGGATGTGCCAGCTGGGCCACCCCATCATCTACCTGCAGAACACCACGGGCTACATGGTGGGCAAGGACAGCGAGCAGGGCGGCATGATCAAACACGGCAGCAAGATGATCCAGGCCGTGACCAACGCCACCGTGCCGCAGATCACCATCCAGTGCGGCGCCAGCTTTGGCGCGGGCAACTACGGCATGTGCGGGCGGGGTTATGCGCCGCGCTTCCTGTTCAGCTGGCCGGGTGCCAAGACGGCGGTGATGGGCGGCGAGCAGGCCGCGCGCACCATGCAGATCGTGACCGAGGCGGCGCTGGCGCGCAAAGGCATCACGCCCGACCCGGCCGAGTCGCAAGCCCAGTTCGACAAGATCGTCGCCATGTTCGAGGCCCAGGCCGATGCGTTCTACACCAGCGGCCTGCTGCTGGACGACGGTGTGATCGACCCGCGCGACACGCGCGCCGTTCTGGCGTTTTGCCTGGACACCTGCGCCGAGGCACAGGCCCGCACGCTGCGGCCCTTGAGCTTTGGCGTGGCGCGGATGTAAGCGCTTCGCGCGCAACTTCCACAATGGCCGAGCCTCTCAAACACCTGCTGAACGACACCGTGCCGCCGCGCATTGCGGCCATGGTGCGGCGCGCGTGGCGGTCCTTCGACTCAAAAGCCTTCTTGCGCCAGATCGAGCCCGGCTACGAATCGCTGGAGTTGATGGCGCGCGGTCAGCGCATTGCGCAGGCCCTGCAGACCCACCTGCCGCAAGACGTTCCCCGCGCGCTGGGTGTGCTGGTCGATTCGATGGACCCACCCATGGGCCTCGATGCGGCGGGTGAGCCCGATGCGGGTGACCGCCCGTACAGCGCCTTTCTGTACCTGCCGCACAGCATGTACATCGGCGCACACGGCCTGCAGCATTTCGAGGCAGCGATGGCTGCGCAGCATGCACTCACCCAGCGCTTTACCGCCGAGTTCTGCATCCGCCCCTACGTGCTGCACCACCAGGGCGCCACGCTTGCGCGGCTGCGCGACTGGGCGCACGACGACAACGCCCATGTGCGCCGCCTGGTGAGCGAAGGCACGCGGCCCCGCCTGCCCTGGGCACCGCGTTTGCCTGCATTCCAGAACAACCCGCAGCTGGCCCTGCCCTTGCTCGATGCGCTCAAGGATGACCCATCGTCTTACGTGCGCCGCTCCGTGGCCAACCACCTGGGCGACATCGCCAAGGACCACCCCGACCTGGCCGTGGGCACCGCGCGCACCTGGCTGCAGGGCGCGCCCGCCCCGCGCGAAGCCCTGGTGCGCCACGGCCTGCGTTTTCTCATCAAACGCGGCGACGCTGGCGCGCTCGATGCCCTGGGCGTGGGCCATGCCGTGGCGCTGGACGTGCGGGCCGCGCGCGTGCTGCCCGCCCGCGCACGCATTGGCGACAAGGTGCGCATCGAGGCCGAACTGCACAACCCCACGCCGCAGCCACAGCGCGTGCTGGCCGACCTCAAGGTGCACTACGTCAAGGCCCACGGCGGTGCGGCGCCCAAGGTGTTCAAGCTGCAGACGCTGGACATCGCACCCGGCGCCACCGTGGCGGTGGGCAAGACGCTGTCGCTGCAGCAGATGACCACACGCACCCACTACCCCGGCGCGCACCAGGTGGAGCTGGTGCTCAACGGGCGGCCCCAGCCGCTGGGGCAGTTTCAGCTTTCGTGATCGAGGTTTGCAGGCACACCAACACAACAGCAGGAGACAAGCACCATGCAGTTCACGCACGAGCACCGCGAGATCCAGAAGACCCTCAAGCGCTTCATCGACGAGGAGATCAACCCCCATGTGGACGAGTGGGAGGCGGCCGAGATCTTCCCCGCGCACGAGGTCTTCAAGAAGATGGGCAACCTGGGCCTGCTGGGCCTGTGCAAGCCCGAAGAGTATGGCGGCGCAGGTCTGGATTATTCGTACAGCCTGGCCATGGCCGAGGCGCTGGGCCACATCCACTGCGGCGGCGTGCCCATGGCCATCGGCGTGCAGACCGACATGTGCACCCCGGCGCTCGCGCGCTACGGCAGCGAAGAACTCAAGCGCAACTTTCTGGCCCCCGCGATTGCAGGCGACATGGTGGGCTGCATCGGCGTGAGCGAGCCTGAGGCGGGCAGCGATGTGTCGGGCATCAAGAGCGTGGCGCGCAAGGACGGCGACGACTACGTGATCACCGGCCAGAAGATGTGGATCACCAACAGCCTGCAGGCCGACTGGATGTGCATGCTGGTCAACACCGGCGAAGGCCCCGTGCACAAGAACAAGAGCCTGGTGATGGTGCCCATGCGCGATGGCCCCGGCGGCAAGCTCACCAAGGGCATCGAGGTGGCGCAGAAGATCCGCAAGATTGGCATGCACAGCAGCGACACGGGGCTGATCTACTTCGACGAGGTGCGCGTCCCGCAGCGCTACCGCATCGGCGCCGAAGGGCAGGGCTTCATCTACCAGATGCAGCAGTTCCAGGAAGAGCGCCTGTGGTGCGCCGCCAGCACGCTCGAATCGCTGAACCACTGCATCCAGTGGACCATCGACTACGCGCAAGAGCGCAAGCTGTTTGGCAGCACGCTGGCCGACCAGCAATGGGTTCAGTTCAAGCTGGCCGAACTCAAGACCGAGGTCGAGGCTTTGCGCGCACTCACCTATCGCGCCTGCGATCTGTACGTGAACGGGCAGGACGTGCTGGAGCTGGCCAGCATGGCCAAGCTCAAGGCCGGCCGCCTGAACCGCGAGGTGCCCGACACCTGCCTGCAATTCTGGGGCGGCATGGGCTTCACGCTGGAGAATAAGGTCTCGCGCATGTACCGCGACGGGCGGCTGGCGTCCATCGGCGGCGGTGCGGACGAAGTGATGCTGGGCATCCTCGCCAAGCTCATGGGCATCGCGAAGAGATGAACACCCCCCTGAGCGACTTCGTCGCTTCCCCCCGCTCTCGCATTGCTGCGCAATGCGGGCAGGGGGACGCAGCCCTCGCTGCGGGGCGGCCCTTGCTCGGCTGCCCTGGCACTGGGCCGCGCCAGTTTCGTATGTCGTGCGTAGCGCGCAGCACGGTGGAGACCTGACATGCCTTTACAGATAACCCGCGCGCCGCTGGCCAGCGGCTGTGTGGAAACCTGGACGCTCAACGACCCGGCCAGCCGCAATGCGCTGTCCGAGGCGGTGGTTGACGGTTTGATAGCCGCGTGTGAGCGGGCTGCAACCGATGCCGACCTGCGAGGCGTGGTGCTGCGCGGCGCGGGTGGCCACTTTTGCGCGGGGGGCAGCCTGGGCGGCTTTGCCAAGACCATTGGCCAGCCCCTGGCCGCCGGTGAGGCCGACCCGCTGGTGCCACTGAACCGTCGCTTTGGTGCGCTGCTGCAGGCCCTGTGCGCGCTGCCGCAGTGGCTCGTCGTGGCGGTGGAGGGGGCGGCCATGGGCGGCGGCTTTGGTCTGGTGTGCTGCGCTGATCAGGTGCTGGCCCATACCAGCGCGCAGTTTGCTACGCCCGAGGTCACGCTGGGCATCGTGCCCGCGCAGATCGCGCCCTTTGTGGTGCGGCGCCTGGGCCCGTCTGCTGCGCGGCGGTGTTTGCTGACCGGCGAGCGCTGGGATGCCGCTGCTGCCCAGCGCTTGGGGCTGGTCGATGACGTGGTGGAGGGCGACATGGATGCTGCTGTACGGGCTGCCATCGCACGCCACGCCGCCGCCGCACCCCAAGCCGTAGCCGCCACCAAACGTTTGTTGCTGGCCCAAGCCGAAACGCCGTTACCCGCGCTGCTGGACGAAGCGGCGATGGCTTTTTCGCAAGCGCTGCGTGGCCCCGAGGCTCCGCAAGGGCTGGCGGCGTTTGCTGCGCGCAAGGCGCCGCCCTGGAGTGCGAAGCCATGAAAAAGATCCTCATCGCCAATCGTGGTGTTCATGCCGCAGGCATGGCGAAGCAGATTGCCCGTGCACGTGCAGCGTGCAGGCGGGCGATGGAGCCGCGAGGGCACAGCCTATGAAAAAGATCCTCATCGCCAATCGCGGCGAAATCGCCCGCCGGGTGATTCACACCGCCCACCGCATGGGCATCGAAACGGTGGCGGTCTATTCCGACCCCGATACCAACGCCCTGCATGTGCGCGAGGCCACTCAGGCGGTGGCGTTGGGCGGAGCGGCCAGCGCCGACACCTACCTGCGCACCGACAAGCTGCTGGCCGCCGCCCGTGCCACCGGCGCCGATGCCGTGCACCCCGGCTATGGCTTCCTCAGCGAGAACGCCGACTTCGCCCAGGCCGTGGTCGATGCGGGCCTGACCTGGATCGGCCCCTTGCCAGCCGCCATCCGCGCATTGGGCAACAAGTCGGGGGCCAAGGCCCTGGCCCATGCGCACGGCGTGCCCTGCTTGCCCGGGTACTCCGGCGACGACCAGAGCGACGAACGCTTTGCCGCCGAGGCTGCGCGCATCGGTACACCCCTCATGGTCAAGGCGGTGGCGGGTGGGGGAGGGCGCGGCATGCGCCTGGTCACCGACCTGGCGCAGTTGCCTGCGGCGTTGGCGAGTGCCCGATCCGAAGCGCTGGCCGGCTTTGGCTGTGGCGACTTGCTCATCGAACGCGCACTGCTGCAGCCGCGCCATGTGGAGGTGCAAGTCTTTGCCGACTCCTATGGCGCATGCATCCACCTGGGCGAGCGCGATTGTTCGGTACAGCGCCGCCACCAGAAGATCATCGAAGAGTCCCCCAGCCCGGCGGTGGACGCAGCGCTGCGCGAGCGCATGGGCGCTTGCGCCGTGGCGCTGGCACAGGCCGCTGGCTATGTGGGTGCGGGCACGGTGGAATTCCTTCTGGACGGGGCTGAATTCTTCTTGATGGAGATGAACACCCGCCTGCAGGTGGAGCACCCGGTGACTGAAGCCCTCACCGGGCTGGACCTGGTGGAGTGGCAAATCCGCGTGGCGCGAGGCGAGCCGCTGCCGCTCACGCAAGACCAGGTGCATCTGCAAGGCCACGCCATCGAAGTGCGCCTGTGTGCCGAAGACGCGCACTTCCGTCCCCACACCGGCCGCGTGCTGCAGTTCAGCGCACCACCGGCCACCGCGTTTGAGCGGGCTGCGCCGGGCGCGCTGCGCTTTGACCATGCGCTGGAAGAGGGGGCAGAGGTCACGCCTCACTACGACGCCATGCTGGGCAAGCTCATCGTGCACGCGCCCACGCGGCCCGAGGCCATTGCCGCGCTGGTGCGTGCGCTGCAGGGCACCCGCGTGCTGGGCCTGCCCACCAACCGCGCGTTTCTGGCGGCCTGCCTGCAGCACCCCGTGTTTGCCAGCGGCCAGGCGCTGGTGCCGTTCCTGGCGGAGCATGCCCACGAGCTGCAGCGGTTGCTATCAAATAATGAGCTATCAGTGCATATTCCTTCGGCGCTATCGGCCATTTTTGCTTCAAATACGCCGTCGGACCTGCCTTGTGCCATGGCCCGGCCCCTGCGGCTGCGCCACCAGGGCGAGGTGCACTCCATCGCCGTGCGCGAGCTGGGCGGTGGGCGGCTGCAGGTAGAGCAGGCCGGGGCAGAGCCCGTGACTTTGCAACTGCCCCAGCGTGGTGTGCACTGCGTGGCGGTGGGCCCCCGGCGCTGGCACTGGCAAACCGGTGGTGTGGATGGCTGGGTGGAGGACGCATCGTGGGAGCCCGCTGCGCGCGCGGGTGCGGCGGGCGGTGCGACGGAGTTGCGCGCGCCCTTCAACGGCAAGGTGGTCGCACTGCCCGTGGCCGCAGGCCAGGCGCTGGCGGCGGGCGATACGGTGGTGGTCATCGAATCCATGAAGCTCGAACACAGCCTGGCCAGCCCCGCAGCCGCCACCGTGGCGGAGCTGCTGGTGGCCCCCGGCCAGCAGGTGTCGCCCGGCCAGGTGCTGGTCCGCTTTGCACCCGCCACGCAAGGAGCGCCCGCATGACCGTCACGTCCGATGCAAGTTCTGTGAGCGACGAAGACCGCAACGCACTCACCGACACCGTCACCCGCTTCGCCCGCGCCGAGATCGCCCCGCATGTGGGCGCCTGGGACGCGGCCGGTGAATTCCCCCGCAGCCTGTACCGCCGCGCGGCCGACCTGGGCCTGCTGGGCTTGGGCTACCCCGAGCAGTACGGCGGCACGCCTGCCAGCTACGCCTTGCGCCTGCCGCTGTGGCGCGCGCTCAGCCGCCACGGTGCCAGCGGCGGCGTGCTGGCCAGCCTGCTGTCGCACAACATCGGCCTGCCGCCGGTGCTGGCGCATGGCAGCGACGCGGTGCGCGCCGAGGTCATCCCGCCCGTGCTGGCGGGCGAGCAGATTGCCGCGCTGGCCATTACCGAACCCGGCGGCGGGTCAGACGTGGCCCAGCTCAAGACCACTGCGCGGCGTGAGGGGGATGACTACATCGTCGATGGAGAAAAGGTGTTCATCACCTCCGGCATGCGTGCGGACTGGATAACCGTGGCCGTGCGCACTGGGGATGCGGGAAGCAAGGGCAGCTCAGGCATCTCCATGCTCCTCATCCCCGGCCACAGCGCGGGCCTGTCGCGCACGCGCCTCGACAAGATGGGCTGGCTCTGCTCCGACACCGCCCACCTGCGCTTCGACAACGTGCGCGTGCCCGCCCGCTACCTGCTGGGCGAAGAGGGTGCGGGCTTTCGCATCATCATGGCCAACTTCAACGGCGAGCGTTTTGGCCTGGCCGCATCGGCCCTGGGCTTTGCCGAGGCCTGCTACGACGAGGCCCTGGCCTGGGCCCGCCAGCGCAAGACCTTTGGCACCGCGCTGGTGGAGCACCAGGTCATCCGCCACAAGCTGGTGGACATGCAGATGCGCATCCAGTCCACCGCCGCGTGGTGCGAGTCCGTGGCCGCACAGGCCGACGCGGGCCGCACCGGCCCCGAGTGGGTAGCGCAGGTGTGCCTGCTCAAGAACCACGCCACCCAAACCATGCAGTTCTGCGCCGACCAGGCTGTGCAGATCCTGGGCGGCATGGGCTTTATGCGCGGCACCGTCAGCGAGCGTATCTACCGCGAGGTCAAGGTCATGATGATCGGCGGCGGTGCGGAAGAAATCATGAAAGACCTGGCTGCACGCCAGCTGGGCATTTGAATGAAGGAGACAGGCACCATGCATAGCACCGACCACAGCAACAAAGCCATCATCACCTGCGCCATCACCGGCGTGCTGACCGACCCCGGCCAGCACCACGTGCCCGTCACGCCCGAGCAGTTGGCCCAAGAGGCCCGCCGTGCCTGCGACGCAGGCGCCGCCGTGGTCCACGTGCACTTTCGCAACCAGGAGCCCGGCAAGGGCCACCTGCCCAGCTGGGACCCGCAGGTGGCGCGCGACTGCGTGCAAGCCATGCGCGAAGCCTGCCCGCGTTTGATCATCAATCAGACCACCGGCGTGGTCGGCCCCAACTACCAGGGCCCGCTCGACTGCCTGCGCGCCACCCGCCCCGAGATGGCAGCGTGCAACGCCGGCTCGCTCAACTACCTGAAGGTGCGCAGCAACGGCACCTGGGCCTGGCCGCCCATGCTGTTCGACAACCAGCCCGCCAAGGTCAAGGACTTCATCGACGTAATGCTGGAGACCGGTACGTTGCCCGAGTTTGAGTGCTTCGACGTGGGCATCGTGCGCTGCGTGGAGATGTATGTGCAGACCGGCATGTACACCGAGCGCCTGCCCGAATACAACTTTGTGATGGGCGTCGAATCCGGCATGCCTGCGGACCCCGACCTGCTGCCCATCTTGCTCAAGCTCAAGATCAAGGACGCCCCCTGGCAAGCCACCGTCATCGGCCGCAGCGAGATCTGGCCCGTGCACCAGCGCGTGGCCGAGCTGGGCGGGCATTTGCGCACCGGGCTGGAGGACACTTTCTATCTGCCGGACGGGACCAAGGCGGATTCGAATGGGCCGTTGATTGAGAAACTGGCGGAGTACGCACGGAATGCGGGGCGGGAGGTGGCGTCGCCGCAGGAGGCGCGGGGGATGTTGGGGTTGAAAGAGGCGGGCTTATAGGAAGAGGCTGCCGCGCTGGGGAGGCAGTATCAAGATCGGCCGCTGCGCGGGAGGCGACGAGCGGCGTCGATTAACCCGTGGCTCGATAGATGCGACCAAAGTGCACGCCTGTAGTACTTTCAACGCGGCGCTGATTCAGTAGTTCGGCAAATCAAGTTAGGAATGACCAATTTGCACGGAGTGAAGTAGCTAGGCTCATGTTCAGGGCTTCTGAGGCAGCACTATTTCCTTTTCCCGGTCATTGCTGTGTTCCACGAGACCAGTCGGGGGCTCTTGTTGTTACACATCCAGCGCTCAACACTTGCTGCAATACCTTCCGGATCGTCGCCCAATGCAGCAAAGCCAGAGAGCGGAGGCCCCAGGCGTTCGATAGCGACGCGCAGATCATGTCCGTTGATGCACCGGACTTCGTAGTCAGTCACGCTCGCATTGCGCAGTTCGATTTCCAAGTGTCGCCAACATTGGCTATGAAAGAGTTGGTTTTCGATTTTCAATCCAGTCTCGTGATCTACAGCCGGTGACTCACGCCAGCGATCGCGCATGCGATTGCGAGAAATTCCAACATAGCGAATGACGCCATCATGCCGGCCTGCTACTAAATAGAGGCATGGGACACGGTCCCCCCAAAGCCCGGAATCTAGAACTGTGTACTTCGCTTGGAGCCATGGACCATAGCGACCATCGGTCGGAGGGACATTCCGTCGCCAGCGTTTCCCTCCAAGGTTGTGAATGTGAATGACTGGCGTCGCTTTGCGGTAGATATCGTTCGCGAGCTGCTCTGCTCGCTCTTGCGTAAGTGCGTTCATCCTTCAAATGAGTCGTATAAAGGATGGCGATGATAGTGATGCTTCAGATCCATTCCTCGTAGTTCAGTACGCAGGCCGGAAATTTTTAACTGTGTCTTTAACCTTCTCGTCCAGCGCAAACCCTTGCCCATACTTCTGCGCCAGCTCATCCACGCGCTTGAAGAACGCACCGATGTCAGCGCCATAGATAAACTGCATCGCCCCCCCAGTCCACGCTGGAAACCCAATCCCAAAGATCGACCCGATATTCGCGTCATGCACGCTGGTTAGCACACCCTCGGCCAGGCAACGCGCAGTTTCGATGGCTTGGCGGTAGAGCAGCCGGTCCTGGATCTCGTGCACGCTCCACTCCACGCCGGGCTTTTCGAACAGAGGTTTCAGCTCCGGCCACAGGTGCTTCTTGGCGCCTGCGGGGTAGTCGTAAAAGCCGCCGCCACCGGCGCGGCCTGGGCGCTTCAATTCCTTGACCATGCGCTCTACCAGCAGCTCGCCAGGGGTGGCGGTGTAGGTCTTGCCTTCAGCGGCGTAGTCGGCGCGGGTCTGGTCCAGCACGTGCACGCTCAGGGTCAGCGCGGTTTCGTCCAGCACGGCCAGCGGGCCCACGGGCAGGCCGGCCTGCATGGCGGCGTTTTCAATGGCGGCAGCGGGGATGCCTTCGCCCAGCATGGCGGCGCCTTCCATCACAAAGGTGCCGAAGGTGCGGCTGGTGTAGAAGCCGCGGGAGTCGTTGACCACGATGGGCACCTTGCCCAGGGCCTGCACGTAGTCGAACGCTCGGGCCACGGTTTCGTCATCGGTCTGCTTGCCGCGGATGATCTCCACCAGCTTCATCTTGTCCACGGGGCTGAAGAAGTGGATGCCGACAAACTTCTCGGGCTGGCTGCTGGCCGTAGCCAGGCCGCTGATGGGCAGTGTGGAGGTGTTGCTGGCAAAGAAGCCGCCGGGCGCCAGCTGCGGCTCGGCCTCTTGTGTGACTTTGGCCTTGAGGTCGCGGCTTTCAAACACGGCTTCGATGATGAGGTCGCAGCCCGCCAGGTCGGCCGCGCTGGCGGTGGGCGTGATGCGCGAGAGCAGCGTTTGCTGCGCCTCGGCCGTCATGCGGCCCTTGTCCACGCGGGCCTGGGTGAGCTTGGCGCTGTAGGCCTTGCCCGCCTCGGCTTTCTCGGTGCTCACGTCCTTGAGCACGGTGGCGATGCCCCGGCTGGCCTGGGCCCAGGCGATGCCCGCGCCCATCATGCCGGCGCCCAGGATGCCGACCTTTTGCGGCTTGTAGCGTGGGGCCGTGCCTGGGCGCGACTTGCCGCTCTTGATTGCGTTCATGTCGAAGAAGAACGTGTTGATCATGTTGCGCGCCACGGGGCCGGTCATCAGGCGGGCGAGGTAGCGGCTTTCGATGCGCAGGGCGGTGTCGTAGTCCACCATTGCGCCTTCGACCATGGCGGCGAGGGCCGCCTCGGGCGCAGGGTAGCGGCCGCGCGTGGTCTTCTTGAGCATGGCGGGCGCAACGGTGAGGGCGCCTGCAATCTTGGGGTTGGCGGGCGTGCCGCCGGGCATCTTGTAGTTCTTGTCGTCCCACGGCTGCACCGCGTGCGGGTGGGTGGCGATGTGGGCCAGGGCGGCGGGCAGCAGCTGATCGCGCGTGGCCACCAGTTCGTGCACCAGTTGCAGCTCCAGCGCTTCGGCGGGGTTGAAGAGCTTGCCTTTCAGGATGTAGGGCTGTGCGCCCATCAGGCCCAGCAGGCGCGTCATCTTGGTCACGCCAGTGGCGCCGGGCATCAGGCCCAGCGTGACCTCGGGCAGGCCGAACTGGATCTTGGGGTCGGCCACGGCGATGCGGTAGTGGGCGACCAGCGCCACCTCCCACCCACCGCCCAGCGCTGCGCCATTGAGGCAGGCCACCACGGGGATACCCAGCGTTTCGAGCGTGCGGAAGTGCTTCTTCATGCGCTCGATTTCGCCAAACGCGTTGGGCGCATCGGCGGGTGTGAGGCGCATGGTGGCCTTGAGGTCGGCGCCGGCAAAGAAGCTGGTCTTGGCCGATGCAAGCACGATGCCCTTGAGGGCAGCGCCCAGGCGTTCGCGGTCGCCCAGCACCTGGGCCGTGACCTCGCCCAGCTCTTGCTGCCACTGGCGGCACATGGTGTTGACGGGGGAATTGGTTTCGTCAAACGTGATGACGGCGACCTGGTCTTCGGTGCCCTGGGCGGGGATGAGTTCGTAGCGGATGGTTTGCATGTTGTTGTCTCCTTCCCAGTCAATCAGATTCGCTCGACGATGGTGGCAATGCCCATGCCGCCGCCCACACACAGCGTGGCCAGGCCATAGCGCTGGCCCCGGCGGTGCAGCTCGTCGATCAGGGTGCCGAGGATCATGGCGCCCGTGGCGCCCAGCGGGTGGCCCATGGCGATGGCGCCGCCGTTCACGTTGACCTTGTCGTGGGGCACGCCCAGCTCGCGCATGAAGCGCATGGGCACGGCGGCAAAGGCCTCGTTCACTTCAAACAGGTCGATCTGGTCGATGGTCATGCCCGCACGGGCCAGCGCCTTCTTGGCAGCGGGCACAGGGCCGGTGAGCATGATGGTGGGGTCTGCACCGCTGAGCGCTGTGGCCACGATGCGCGCGCGGGGCGTGAGGCCATGGGCCTTGGCGGCAGCCTCGTTGCCGATGAGCACGGCGGCGGCACCGTCCACGATGCCGGAAGAGTTGCCCGCGTGGTGCACGTGGTGGATGCGCTCCACCTGCGGGTAGCGCTGCAGCGCCACGGCGTCAAAGCCCATGCCGCCCAGTTGCTCGAACGAGGCCTTGAGCGCACCCAGGCCTTCGAGCGTGGTCTTGGGCTTGATGAATTCGTCTTCGGCCAGGATGGTCTGGCCGATGAAGTCGCGCACGGGCACGACCGAATTCTTGAAGTAGCCGGCGGCGCGCGCGGCGGTGGCGCGGCGCTGCGATTCGAGCGCGAAGGCGTCCACATCGGCGCGGGTGTAGCCGTCCAGCGTGGCGATCAGGTCGGCGCCGATGCCCTGGGGCACGAACAGCGTGGCGGAGTTGGTGGCGGGGTCTTGCGCCCAGGCGCCGCCGTCGGAGCCGATGGGCACGCGGCTCATGCTCTCCACTCCGCCCGCCACCACCAGGTCTTCCCAGCCGCTGCGCACTTTTTGTGCGGCCAGGTTCACGGCCTCCAGG
This sequence comes from Acidovorax sp. GW835-FHT14G06, assembly GCF_058793595.1. NCBI lineage: Bacteria > Pseudomonadati > Pseudomonadota > Betaproteobacteria > Burkholderiales > Comamonadaceae > Acidovorax > Acidovorax sp. GW835-FHT14G06. Next base: position 137,380 of record NZ_JBXAGA010000005.1, on the reverse strand, counting down.
CCCGATGCGCAGAAGCGGTTGACCTGCACGCCCGCACAGCGAAAGTCCCACCCGGCCTTGAGTGCTGCGACCTTGGGCAACACCGAGCCCTGCTCGCCCACGGGCGAGACGATGCCCATGACCACGTCGTCCACCGCCGCCGTATCAAAGCGGTGGCGCGTTTGTAGCTCGGCCAGCAGGCCTGCCAGCAGGTCGATGGGCTTGACCTCGTGCAGGGTGCCGTCCTTCTTGCCCTTGCCGCGCGGGGTGCGCAGCGCATCGAATACATAGGCTTCGGTCATGAATGGTCTCCGGTGGTTTCTCTAAACTTCAAGCAGTGCGGCGATAAAGCAGCTGGGCTGGCTCACGCCACTACAAGGTGCTTTCTGACGCGGGTGCAGTGGTTTTTGCACTATCTTTCGGCGGTTGCTATCTACATTTCTGGCTATGGAACGAAATACATCCCCTGCATTGGAGCGCATCGCTCGCAGCGCCATCGAATACGACGACACGCGCGAAGGATTTGCGCTGGAGCACCATGTCGTGCTGGCGGCATCCAGTGCGCTGGCGGTGGCGGCCTTCATGGCGCCCAGCCGCAGCTCGGCGGCCATACGCGGCATTGGCGCAGGCTTGCTGCTGATGCGCGCGCTGAGCGGCAGCCAGGGTGTGCGCTCCTGGCTGAATGTCACCGACCGCCGCCCCGGTGCGCCGCTGAGCCCCGAGGAAGCGCGCGCCGCCTGGTACCTGTAGCGGCATTCGGCGTCCACTGCGACGTGGTGCCGGGAGTCGGGCACTGCGTTATTCACGGCGCGGTGCATTCCGTTATTTGCCCAGGCCCATGGCCCGTGCAATCACTTCTTTCATGATCTCGTTGGTGCCGCCATAAATGCGCTGCACGCGTGCATCGGCGTAGGCGCGGGTGATGGGGTATTCCCACATGTAGCCGTAGCCGCCAAACAGCTGCACGCATTCGTCCATCACCTTGCACTGCAGGTCGGTCGTCCAGTACTTGGCCATGCTAGCGGTTTCGGTGTCGAGCTCGTCCTGCACGATCAGCTCGCAGCATTTGTCCACGAACACGCGGGCCACCTGCACCTGCGTTTGCAGCTCGGCCAGGGTGTGGCGGGTGTTTTGAAATGACGCCACGCTCTGGCCAAAGACCTTGCGCTGCTTGACGTAGTCCAGCGTCCAGTCAATCGCAGCCTGGGCGGCGGCCACGGCGGTGATGGCGATCTGCAGGCGCTCCCAGGGCAGCTGCTCCATCAAGCAGATGAAGCCGCGCCCTTCCATTGCGGGGCCGCCCAGCAGGTTGTCCACCGGCACCTGCACGTCGTTGAAGAACAGCTCGGATGTGTCCTGCGCCTTCATGCCCATCTTCTTGAGGCGCTGGCCTTTTTCAAAACCGGGCATGCCGCGCTCCACCAGCAACAGGCTGGTGCCCTTGGCCCCGGCCGCCGGGTCGGTCTTGGCGACCACAATCACCAGGTCGGCATGCCAGCCGTTGGTGATGAAGGTTTTGCTGCCGTTCAGCACGTAGTGCGACCCGTCCGCACTTTTGATGGCGGTGGTCTTGATGCCTTGTAGGTCGCTGCCCGCGGCCGGCTCGCTCATGGCGATGGCGCCCACCACGGCGCCGCTGGCCATTTGCGGCAGGTACTTGCGCTTTTGTTCCTCGGTGCCGTAGTGCAGGATGTACGGCGCCACGATCTCGCTGTGCAGACCAAAGCCGATGCCGGTGGTGCCTGCACGCGCCAGCTCTTCCATCTGCGCCACCGAATACAGCTTGTCGGCCCCGGCGCCGCCGTACTCCTCGGGCAGGCTCATGCACAGAAAGCCGTTGGCGCCCGCCTGGCTCCACACCTCGCGCGCCACATAGCCCTGGTCTTCCCAGGCGGCGTGGTGGGGCGTCACTTCTTTCTCGATAAAGCGGCGAAAGCTGTTGGCAAAGGCCTGGTGGTCGGGCTGGAAGAGGGTGCGTTCGATCATGGTGGGCAACCAGGTTATTTATGCAAAGTTACTGCTTGGTTAAATTCTGCCACCGACTGAGCCGGGATGCACCCCCTGAAACGCAAAAGCCGCCCGAAGGCGGCTTGAAGGAGGCGGGTCAGACGCTCATGGCTTGACGTAGTCGGAGACCACCTTCCACTTGCCATCGGTGATCTGCGACAGGCGAGAAAGATCGCTGCCCAGGCGCTTTTGTGGGCCAAAGGTGCCCTCGGCGCTGCCGAACATGTCGGGCGGAATCACCATGGTGTCCATGGCCTTGATGAAGCTGTCGGTGCTCAGGTTGGGGCCTGCCTTCTGGGCCGCCTTGATGAATGCATCGACCGCGTTGTAGCCGTAGACCGAGAACACGGTGGGGTCTTCGTTGAACTTGGTCTTGTACTTGTTGGCCCAGAAGCGGATGGGCTGGCTGGCTTCATCCAGGTAGGGGTGTTGCACCGTCATGGTGGCGTACAGCCCGTCCATGGGCTTGCCGCCCAGCTTGTGGATGAGGTCGGTGTAGGCGGCGCTGGAGCCCAGGAAAGTGGGGTTAAAGCCCGTCTTGCGCGCCTCGCCAATCGTGCCGATGGTTTCGCGGATGATGGTGCCCAGGATCACGAAGTCGCATTCGGACGACTTCATCTTGGCGACCTGTGAAGAGAAGTCGGTGGCGCCGCGCTTGTACGAGGTCTTCTCGGTGAAGTCCATGCCCATGGACTTGAGTGCCGCCTCGCCCCCGCGCATCACCTCCAGGCCAAATTCATCGTCCTGGTAGATGGTGCAGATCTTCTTGGCGCCCTTTTCCTTGATGAGCTTGGGGGCTGCCAGGCGGATCTGGTCGTAGTAAGTGGCGGCAAACGAATACTTGAGCTTGTGGAAGGGCTCGTACATTTCCCGCGCGGCCGTCACCGGGAAGAAGTTGATCACATTCTTGCTGAACTGCACGGGCATGGCGGCCAGGTTTTGCGCCGTGCCGATGTGCGCCACCATCATGAAGATCTTGTCCTGGTTCACGAGCTTTTGCGCGGCCAGCACGGCTTTCTTGGGGTCGTAGCCCGAGTCTTCCACCTTCAGGTCCAGCTTGCGGCCATTGACGCCGCCTTGCTCGTTGGCCTCGTCCACGCGCAGCATCATGCCCAGCCGCACCTGTTTGCCAAAGCCCGCCAGCGGGCCGGACAGATCCTGGATGGAACCCAGCGTGATGGTGTCCTTGCTCACGCCCTGGCTGGGCTGCGCCTGTGCAGCACCTCCGGCCATGGCCACGATGGCCAGCGCGGCAATGTGATGAAGTTTCATGGCACGTCTCCTTTGGTTGGATCGAACTCGGTTGCTCGTTATAGAACGATGCCCGGGGTGGGGCACCAGCACTTTCCCTATCCTGATGGGCGTGGCCTGTGGTTGCGTGACGTGCGCACCTACCGGTACATCGCCTCAATCTGCGGTGCGTACTTCTGCTGCACCAGCTTGCGCTTGAGCTTCATGGTGGGTGTCAGTTCTTCGTCCTCGGCCGTGAGTTGCGTATCGAGCAGGAAGAACTTCTTGATCTGCTCCACGCGGGCGAACTTGGCGTTCACGCGGTCGATTTCGCCCTGGATCAGCTCCTGCACCTCGCGCGTGCGGGTCAGGCTGGCGTAGTTGGAGAACGGCACGTCGTTGTCCTGTGCGTACTTCTCCACGTTCTCCTGGTCGATCATGATGATCACCGTGAGGTAGGGCAGCTTGTCGCCAATGACCACCGCATCGGTGACGTACGGGCTGAACTTGAGTTCGTTCTCCAGCTCGCTGGGCGTGATGTTCTTGCCGCCCGCCGTGATGATGATGTCCTTCATGCGGTCGGTGATGCGCAGGTAGCCATCGGCGTCGATCAGGCCCACATCGCCCGTGTGCAGCCAGCCTTCGGGGTCGATGGTTTCAGCGGTTTTCTCGGGCTGGTTGAGATAGCCCTTGAACACATTGGGGCCACGCACCAGGATCTCGCCCGTGGCGGGGTCGATGCGCACCTCGTTGTAGCTGGCCGCCGGGCCGATGGAGCCGGGTTTGATGCGGCTGGCGGGTACGCCAGTGGAGGCGCCGCAGGTCTCGGTCATGCCCCACACCTCCAGCATGGGCACGCCCAGCGCCAGGTACCACTTCACCAGATCGGGCGAAATGGGCGCTGCGCCTGTGACCAGAAAGCGCGCACGGTGGATGCCGATGAGCTTGCGCACATTGTTGAGCGCCAGAAAGCGCGCCAGCATGAACTGCGCCTTCAGCAAACCGCCCACCGGCTGTCCGGCCAGCACCCGATCTGCGATGCGGGTGCCCACGCCAATCGACCAGGCATAGGCCGCCTGCTGCATGCGCGTGGATTCCTTGAGCGCGATCATCACGCCCGAATAGAACTTCTCCCATACCCGCGGCACGGCGGTGAACACCGTGGGTGCGATCTCGCGCACGTTCTCGGGCACGGTGTCGGGGTTCTCGACAAAGTTCAGGCGCGCGCCGGTGTAGAGCGAGAAGTATTCGCCCCCCATGCGCTCTGCGATGTGACACAGGGGCAGAAAACACATGGTCTCGTCGGCCTCACTGCGCGAGATCAGCGTGTTGTAGCCGCGCACGGTGTAGGTGAGCGCGGCGTGCGTGTGCATGGCGCCCTTGGGCTTGCCGGTGGTGCCCGAGGTGTAGACCAGGATGGCCAGGTCTTCGGGTCGGCAGGCCTTGACGCGCTGCATCAGCGCGTCGGGGTGTTGTGTATTCCAGGCCCTGCCCAGCTCGCGCAGGCCTGCAAGGCTCAGCACATCGGGGTCGTTCAGGCTGCGCAGGCCTTCCATGTCGAACACCACCACCTTGCGCAGCAGGGGCAGCCCGTCGCGCACTTCCAGCGCCTTGTCGAGCTGTTCATCGTCTTCCACAAACAGCACGGTGGTGCGAGAGTCTTCGCTCAGGTAGTGCACCTGCGCCGCCGCGTCAGTGGGGTAGATGCCGTTGGCCACGCCGCCGCAGCTCAGCACGGCCAGATCGGCCAGCACCCATTCGATATTGGTGTTGGACAGGATGGATGCACATTCGCCGGGCGCAAAACCCAGCGACATCAGGCCGCCCGCAATCTCCCGCACGGCTTCGGCCGTCTGGTCCCAGGTCCAGCTCTTCCAGATGCCCAGCTCCTTCTGGCGCATCCACACGCGCGGGCCGCGCTCGGCCACGGCGTTCCAGAACATGGCGGCGATGGTGTCGCCTGCGAGCACGTCGGTGCCTGCGGGCTGGATGTGATCGAGGTCCCAGAGGTTAGACATTTGCGCTTATCTCCAGGTCTTCTTTTTCTTCCAGCGCCGCTCTCCGCGCACGCCGACATCTTTCATCCCAAGGTAGAACTCCTTGATGTCGTCCTTCTCGCGCAGGCGCTCGCAGCTGTCTTCCATCACGATGCGGCCGTTCTCCAGCACGTAGCCGTAGTCCGATGCGTTGAGCGCCATGTTGGCGTTCTGCTCCACCAGCAGGATGGTGGTGCCGCGCTCACGGTTGATGCGCACCACGATCTCGAAGATCTCCTTGGTGAGCTTGGGGGACAGGCCCAGGCTGGGCTCGTCCAGCAGGATGAGTGCTGGGTTGGCCATCAACGCACGCGAGATGGCCAGCATCTGCTGTTGCCCGCCTGATAGCAGGCCGGCGTCCTGCGCTGCGCGCTCCTTCAGGATGGGGAAGTAGCCATACACCGTTTCGATGTCGCGGGCCACGGCGTCGGCATCACTGCGGGTGTAGGCGCCCATGAGCAGGTTGTCGCGCACCGAAAGCAGCGCAAACACCTCGCGCCCCTCGGGCACGTGCATCAGGCCCTGGCGCACGATGGCCGCTGGATCGTTGGCGGTGATGTCGGCACCCTGGAATTCGATGGAGCCCTTGCGGGGGTCGATGATGCCGCTGATGGTCTTCAGGATGGTGGTCTTGCCTGCGCCGTTGCTGCCCAGTACGGCGGCGATCTCGCCGCGCCGCACCTGCAGGCTGACGCCCCGGATGGCCTTGATGGGGCCGTAGGCACTTTCCACGTTCTGCAGGCGCAGCAGGGGTTGGTCAACTCCTGCTGCGACCGGTGGTTGGACGGCGGCAAGTACGGTGCTCATGCCCGAACCCCCAGGTTGGAACCCGCCGGGCGGCGCAGGTTGCTCACATCGTCGATGGTGCCCAGGTACGCTTCGATCACCCCGGGGTGCGACTGCACCTCGCGCGGCGTGCCCATGGCCACGACCTCGCCCTGGTTCATGGCCAGCACGCGGTCGGACACCTTGGAGACCAGCGACATGTCGTGCTCCACCATCAGCACGGTGATGCCCAGCTCGTGCTGGATGTCCTGGATCCAGAAGGCCATGTCGTCGGTCTCCTCCACGTTCAGGCCCGACGAGGGCTCGTCGAGCAGCAGCAACTGCGGCTCGGTGCACAGTGCACGGGCCAGCTCCACCACCTTGCGCACGCCGTAGGGCAGGCCGGCGACCATGGTGTCGCGATAGTGCTGCAGATCGAGAAAGTCGATGATCTGCTCGGCCTTCTCGCGGGCCTGAATTTCCCCTTCGCGCACCTTGCGCGTGAAGAACATCTCGGCCCACAGGCTGCTGTGCTGCTGCGTGTGGCGGCCGATCAACAGGTTGTGCAGCACGCTCGCATGCTCGAAGAGTTCGATGTTCTGGAAGGTGCGTGCAATGCCCAGGCCTGCCACCTTGTGCGGAGGCTGGTCGGTCAGTGGCAGCAGGGCGCCACCCGGGCCCGCATAGGCGATGGTGCCGGTGGTGGGCGTGTAGATGCGGCTGATGAGATTGAACACCGTCGTCTTGCCCGCGCCGTTGGGGCCGATGAGGGTGAACACCTCGCCACGGCGCACGTCAAAGCTCACGTTGTTGACAGCGAGCACGCCGCCAAAGCGCACACTGAGGTTCTGGGCGCTGAGCAGGATTTCGTCAGTCATGGGTACAGCAATTTGGGTCATTTCACAGGTCCAGTGTGCTGAATGCCGTCCGCAGCCTTTGCGACTGGCGTGACCGAGGCCAGTGCCCCCGCGCAAGGGCCGCCCCGCCGCGCTGGGGGCGTTCCCCTCCCGAATCGCGCAGCGAATCGAGAGAGGGGGAAGGCGCGAAGCGACTCAGGGGGGGCTTCATTTCAAGCGATCCGATTTCTGGAACGATTTCTGCCGCTTGAACAGCCCCTTGCGGTAGAACGGGAACATCTGCAGCCAGGTGCGCACCTTGAGCCAGCGTCCATACAGGCCCATGGGTTCGAACAGCACAAAGGCGATCAGCACCGCGCCATAGACCACTGCCTGCAGGCCGGGCGCCTGGCCGATGGCGGCGGGCAGCCAGTCCTTGGAGAGCGAAATCATCTGGGGCATGGTGATGAGGAAGATGGCCCCCAGGAACGCACCATGCACCGATCCCAGGCCGCCGATCACGATCATCAGCAGCAGGTCGATGGACTGCAGGATGTTGAACTGGTCCGGTGAGATGAACTGCAGCTTGTGCGCATACAAAGCCCCGCCCACGCCAGCCAGGGCCGCCGAGATCGAGAACGACAACGTCTTGTAGCGGGCGAGGTGAATACCCATGCTCTGCGCCGAGATCTCTGAGTCACGAATAGCGACAAAGGCCCGGCCGGTGGGCGATCGCAGCAGGTTCAGAATGGCCAGCGTGCTGACCACGGCGATCACCAGGCACAAAAAGTAGAACGACTCGGTGGACTCGAACTTGAATCCCCAGATTTCGGGCGGCACCAGATGCTTGCCGGAGTTGCCGCCTGTGACCGACTCCCACCGCGCAAACACTTCTTCCACGATAAAGCCGAACGACAGTGTGGCCATGCCCAGGTAGATGCCCTTTACCCGCAGCGCGGGCAGCCCTACCACCACACCCACGGCGGCCGACAACCCCGCCGCGCAGGCCAGCGACAGCGCAAACGGCCAGCCCATGCCGGTGAGCACCGCCTGCGTGTACGCCCCCACGCCGAGGAAGGCCGCATGTCCGAGTGAGAACAACCCCGTGAACCCGGCCAGCAGCATGAGGCCTAAGCCCACGATGGCGTAGATCAGCACAAAGGTGAGCTGGGCCAGCCAATACTCGGGCGCCACCCACGGCGCGGCCAGCAGCGCCAGGCACAACAGGCTGTACCAGAACACATGCCCGCCATGTTTGGCGAGGCGCAGGTCTTGTTCGTAGCTGGTCTTGAAGATGAATCTCATGGGGTCACACCTTCTTGCGCAGCTTTTCGCCGAACAGCCCATTCGGTTTGACCATCAACATGACCAGTACCACGATGTACGCAGCCGTGTCCTTGAAGCCGTCGGGCAGATAAAAACCTGAGAGCGATTCGACAATGCCAATCACCAGCCCGCCCACGATGGCACCAGGCAGGCTGCCAAAGCCGCCCACCACGGCGGCCGGGAAGGCCTTGAGCCCGATCAGCCCCATGTTTGCGTGCACAAAGGTGATGGGCGCCAGCAGCAGGCCTGCCACCGCCGCCACGGCAGCGGCCAGGCCCCAGGCCAGGCCGTTGAGGCGCTGCACCGGAATACCCATGTAGTAGGCGGCCAGCTGGTTCTGCGACGAGGCCTGCATGGCAATGCCCAGCTTGCTGTAGCGGAACATGGCAAACAGCAGCACACACAACACGCCCGTGGCGCCGATCACCACCAGCTGTTCGGCGTTGAGCACCAGCGCGCCTAGGCGGAACGACAGGTCCTTGTAGGGAACGGGCAGCGTGTGCGTTTCGGTGCCGATGTTGGGGATCATGGTCACCAGCCCACGCAGCACGTAGCCGATGCCGATGGTGAGCATGACGATGGAGAACGCTGGCTGGCCCAGGATAGGGCGGATCACTGCACGCTCCAGCACGACGCCAAAGCAGCCCATGGCCAGGATGCTGGCGAGCACTGCCACCCAGAAGGGAAAGCCCAGCACCGTCATGAGTGCCAGCCCGCAAAACGCGCCGAGCATCATGAGTTCGCCCTGGGCAAAACTCACGGTCTCCGTGGCCTTGTAGATGAGCACGAAGCCCAGCGCAATCAGGCCGTAGATGCACCCCTGGGAGACACCGCTGATCAACAGTTGCACAAATTGCACACTGGCTCTCCAGAATAAGTGATACGCAAAGCGGGTAAGAGCGGGGCGTATGCCTTGTGGGCATGTGCCAGGTGCATCGTTGCTCGCGCAGGTCCTGCAGAATATTTTTACAAAGCGATTGCTTTGCATAAATAATGGTGCACGCGCGCTGTGCATATCGCACTCGGGGCTAACCCTGATGGGGTGGGGGCGGGTAGCGGCGGATATTGACGCAGCGCTGCACCCTGCGCAATAGGAGTAACGTCGGGTGCGCGAGCAGGTTCTGAGCACCAGACCACAGGAGAGCCGCATGTCCGTAGAGGTGGAAACGCAAGGTGGTGTCACGCTGGTGACATTGCGCCGGCCTGGTGTGCGCAACGCGGTGGATGCCGCGACCGCCCACGCGCTGCACGCAGCCTTTGTGGCCTTTGAGCAAGACGACAGCGCCAATGTGGCGGTGTTCCAGGGCGCTGGCGGGCATTTTTGTGCGGGCTGGGATCTGCAGTCGGGCGCGCGTCTGCTGGCAGACGGCGTCGCGCCCGAGGCGCTCGCAGAGACGCTGGACTTCACGGCCGATAAGGTCCACCCTCCAGGGCCCATGGGGCCGAGCCGCCTGCATCTGTCCAAGCCGGTGGTCGCGGCGATCGAAGGCGCCGCTGTGGCCGGCGGCATGGAGCTGGCGCTGTGGTGCGACCTGCGCGTGATGGCGGAGGACGCCTACATGGGCGTGTTCTGCCGCCGTTTTGGCGTGCCGCTGATCGATGGCGGCACCGTGCGCCTGCCGCGCCTTGTCGGGCTGTCGCACGCGCTCGACCTGATCCTGACCGGGCGCAAGGTGGAATCTGACGAAGCCCTGCGCATGGGGCTGTGCAACCGCGTGGTGCCTGCCGGGCAGGCGCTGGAGGCCGCCCTGGCGCTGGCCCATCAGTTGGCCGCCTTCCCGCAGGCCACCCTGCGTGCAGACCGCGCCAGCGCGCTGGCGGCAGAGGGCTTGCCTTTGCAGCAGGCCTTGCTGCAGGAGTGGGCGGGTGGCCGCGAATGCCTGGCCGATGCGCTGCGTGGCGCCTCGCGTTTTGCCGCTGGACAAGGGCGCCACGGTAGGTTTTAAGCCAAAATGCCTTCAGGTGCTGGTGCATCAAGCGCCAGCAGCTATAAAAACAGGAGTCATCGGACCGGTGGGCGCAGTGCGCTGCAGGTCCGCACACAGCACACCATGAGCAAAACCATTTCCCCCCAGCCACAGGCTTTTGAGCCCGAGTTCATCGCCGGGCTCAAATCCATCTTTGAAGAAAAAATCGTGTTCAACCAGGTGCTGGGCCTGAAGATCACGTCACTGGCACCCGATGGTGTGGTGGGTCGCATCGACATGAAACCGGACCTGGTGGGCCACTATGCCTACAACCGCATCCACGGCGGCGTGATCAGCGCAGGGCTCGACGCCATGGGCGGGCTGGCGGTGATGGCCGCGATTGGCGCCAAACACCTGGACGAAGCACCCGAGCAGCGCCTGCACCGCTTTGCCAAGCTGGGCACCATCGATCTGCGCATCGACTACCTGCGCCCCGGCATTGGCAGCCACTTCGAATTGCGCGCACAGGTGCTGCGCCTGGGTTCGCGTGTCGCAACCACGCGCATGGAGTTTCTGGGGCCGGATGGGCAGATCATGTCGGCCGGAGCTGCGGCTTACATCGTCTCTTGATTGGGACGCGCTCCTGAGCCGCCTCGCCAAGGGGCGTTGCCATGCGCCGGATGTGTGATCCCGCAAGCCTTGCAAGCGCATGCTACGAGAGAACCGTTTGGTTACCGTTCTTGCGTAACCAAGGCATCTTTCACGGGGCACGAAACCTACGATGACTCTCTTTTCAAGGAGATCTGATGGCCGTGCAAAACCCTTTCTTTGGCAAGCGTGAACCCGAGTCGTTCCAACCCCGTAACAGCACCACCTCAGGCTCCGTATTGGGCGGCACTGCGGCCAGCAGCGCCGTACCTGCGCAGCCGGTGCCTGCTCCGGCTGCTCCCAAATCGGGCAGCGCCACTGACAGCTCGGGCAGCAAGCTCACCGTGGGCCCGAATATCAAGCTCAAGGGCGTAGAGATCACCGACTGCGACACGCTCGTGGTCGAAGGCACGGTCGAGGCAACGATGGATTCACGCGTGATCCAGATTGCTGAGCATGGCGCCTTCAAGGGCTCTGCCGAGATCGACATTGCCGAGATCCATGGCGAGTTCAACGGCACACTCACCGTGCGCCAGAAGCTGGTGATCTACAGCACCGGCAAGGTCAACGGCAAGATCCGCTACGGCAAACTGGTGGTGGAAGAGGGCGGTCAGCTGGCGGGTGAGATTGAGGCCGGTTTTTCCGCATCGTCGTCCAGCAGTACACAGCGGGCAGCAGCCCCCTTGAGGGCTGAGCCAGCCGCGCTGGCAGCCTGATCGGCACTAACAACCGCGCCCCGATAGGCGCGGTCAGTCCGTTCGGTGGCTCACGCCGGCGCGTTGTGCTTGGGCACTGGGCGCGGCCTGCCTTGGTCGTCGATGGCCACATAGGTCAGGCGCGCCTCCGTCACCTTCACATACCGGCCCTGGTCGGTAAATCGTTCGGCATACACCTCCACCTCCACGGTGACCGAGGTGTTGCCCACCCGTGTGATGGCCGAGAAGAACGACAGGATGTCGCCCACGCGCACGGGCTGCTTGAAGATGAATTCATTGACCGCCACTGTGGCCATGCGGCCCTGGATGTAGCGGGCCGGCAGCACAGAGCCCGCCAAATCCACCTGCGCCATCACCCAGCCGCCAAAGATGTCGCCATTGCCATTGGTGTCGGCGGGCATGGGGATGACCTTGAGCACCAGTTCCTTGTCGGTGGGCAATGCGGCGGGTGGTGGGCTGAAAACGGCAGACATGGGCACAATCTCGGTTGGGGCTGAGCCAATCCTTGTCGGAACCTGGGGTTTTGCAAGGCGGCTGGCCCGCAAAAAAACCACCTTGGCATCAGCCGGGTCGGTAAAAACAACAACAACCGGAATTGTCCCCCATGCGCCACCTTGGCGAAACCGCCCCCCCCACCCCTGGCACGCCCGCGCCCCCCAAGTCCGACTGGGTCACGCTGAGGCGGCTCCTCCCTTACCTGTGGCAATACAAGTGGCGCGTGGTGGCGGCCATTGTGTTCATGGTGGGCGCCAAGCTGGCCAACGTCAGCGTGCCGCTGCTGCTCAAGACACTGGTGGACGCGATGGCCTTCAAGCCTGGCGACCCCGCCGCGCTGCTGGTGGTGCCGGTGGGCTTGCTGGTGGCGTACGGGGCGCTGCGCCTGTCCACCTCGTTGTTCACCGAGCTGCGCGAGCTGGTGTTTGCCAAGGCTACGCAGGGTGCAGCGCGCTCCATTGCGCTGCAGACGTTCGAGCACCTGCACGCGCTGAGCCTGCGCTTTCACCTGGAGCGCCAGACCGGCGGCATGACGCGCGACATCGAACGCGGTGTGCGCGGCATCGAGTCACTGATCTCGTTTTCGCTGTTCAACGTGTTTGCCACCTTGATCGAGGTGATCCTGGTGTTGAGTGTCCTGGCCGTCAAGTTCGATGCCTGGTTTGCCTGGATCACGCTGGCCGCGCTGGTGCTGTACATCGCCTACACGGTGCTGGTGACCGAGTGGCGCACCAAGTTCCGCCGCGAGGCCAACGAGTTCGACTCGGCAGCACACTCCAAGGCCGTGGATTCGCTGCTCAACTACGAGACGGTCAAGTACTTCAACAACGAAGGCTTCGAGGCCCGCCGCTACGACGAAAGCCTGGAGCGGTTGCGCCTGGCCCGCCTAAAAAGCCAGACCACGCTGTCGATGCTCAACACCGGCCAGCAGCTCATCATTGCCTTGGGCCTGGTGGCCATGCTGTGGCGGGCCACTCAGGGCGTGGTCGATGGTCGCATGACGCTGGGCGACCTCGTCATGGTCAATGCTTTCATGATCCAGCTGTACATCCCGCTCAACTTTCTGGGCGTGATCTACCGCGAGATCAAGCAGAGCCTCACCGACCTGGACAAGATGTTCACGCTCATGGACAAAGAGCGCGAAGTGGCCGACGGACCCGGCGCCCAGCCGCTGGCGGGGCTTAACCAGCCCACCGTGCGCTTTGAGGACGTGCACTTTTCCTACGACGTGCGCCAAGGCAGCGACCTCAGCAGCGGCCGACCCATCCTGCAGGGCATCAGCTTCGAGATCCCGGCGGGCAAGACGGTGGCGGTGGTGGGGCCTTCGGGTTCGGGCAAGTCCACACTGGCCCGGCTGCTGTTTCGCTTCTACGACATCCAGCAGGGGCGCATCACCATTGCGGGGCAGGAGATCCGTAGCGTGACGCAGGCGAGCGTGCGCCAGGCGATTGGCATCGTCCCGCAGGACACGGTGCTGTTCAACGACACCGTGGCCTACAACATCGCCTATGGCCGCACTGGCGCCAGCCAGGATGAGATTGAGGCTGCCGCCCGCGCCGCCCGCATCCATGACTTCATCGCCAGCACGCCCAAGGGCTACGCCACCATGGTGGGCGAGCGCGGGCTCAAGCTCTCGGGCGGTGAAAAGCAGCGCGTGGCCATTGCGCGCACCCTGCTCAAGAACCCACCCATCCTGATCTTTGATGAAGCCACCAGTGCGCTGGACTCCGCCAACGAACGCGCCATCCAGGCCGAGCTGCAGGGCGTGGCGCAGAACAAGACCACGCTGGTAATTGCGCACCGCCTCTCCACCGTGGTGGACGCCCACGAGATCCTGGTCATGGACGCTGGCCGCATCATCGAACGCGGTACCCATGCACAGCTGCTGGCCCTCGGCGGTCGCTACGCCAGCATGTGGTCGCTCCAGCAAAGCGATGCTGCCGCCTGAGCGGCACCCCTCTCTCTTTCATTTGTTTCGCGATTTGTAATCCATGAAGCCCGTCCTTCTTGCCCTCATGTTTTTGTCTGAAGAGCACATCGCCCAGATGGCCCAGACCTTTGAAGTGATCTACGCCCCCGATGCATCGCAGGCCGCCACCGCCATCGCGCAGCACGGCAGCCAAGTGCGTGTGGTGCTCACCATCGGTGCGGTGGGCCTGAGCCCGGCGCAGATCGATGCGCTGCCCGCGCTCACGCTGATTTGCGCGCTGGGCGCAGGGTATGAGAACGTGGCCGTAGCCCATGCCAAGGCGCGCGGCATTGTGGTGGCCACGGGCGCGGGCACCAACGACGACTGCGTGGCCGACCACACCTGGGGCCTGCTGATCGCGGCGCAGCGCCGCATCCTGCCGCTGGACAAGGCCACCCGTGCCGGCATCTGGCGCACGGCCTTGCCGTTGCCGCCCAATGTGTCGCACAAGCGGCTGGGCATCATCGGCCTGGGCACCATCGGCAAGAAGATTGCCCAGCGCGCGCTGGGCTTCGAGATCGAGGTGGGTTACCACAACCGCAGTGCACGCACCGATGTGCCTTACCGCTACTTTGCCGATGTCACGGCGCTGGCCGAATGGGCGGACTTCCTCGTGGTCGCCACGCCGGGCGGCGCGGGCACCAGGCACCTGGTCAACGCAGACGTGCTGAATGCGCTGGGCGCGCGCGGCGTGGTGGTCAACATTGCGCGCGGCAGCGTGATCGACACCGCCGCCCTGGCGGCTGCGCTGCGCGAAGGCCGCATTGCTGCGGCGGGCCTGGATGTGTACGAGAGCGAGCCTACGCCCCCTGCCGAGCTGCTGGACCTGGACAACGTGGTGCTCACGCCCCACGTGGCGGGCTGGTCGCCCGAAGCGGTGCAGGCCTCGGTGGACCGGTTCATGGAGAACGCCCGGCGCCATCTGGCGGGTGAGGCGCCGGTCACCCCGGTGTGACCGGATTTGAGGCTGTGCAGGTCGGTAGCGATAGTGGAATATGCGCTGCTAGCTATTGAATCAGGAGCAATGGAATGTCTGTCGATCTGACGGCGCTGCAGACCCGGTTGCGCGCGTTTGCGGCGGAGCGGCAGTGGCAGCCGTTCCACACCCCCAAGAACCTGGCGATGGCGCTGATGGTCGAGGCGGCCGAACTGGCGGAGATCTTTCAGTGGATGACGCCGGAACAGTCGCTCGCCGTGCGTGAGGACCCGGCGCTGAAGGAGCCCATTGCCGATGAGGTGGCCGACGTGCTGCTGTACCTGCTGCAGCTCGCGGACCACGCGGGCGTGGACCTGGCGGAGGCAGTGGAGCACAAGCTGCGCAAAAACGCGGTCAAGCACCCAGTTCCCGATGATTTGAAGTGAAAGTGGTCGGTGGCGCCAGTGCAATATGCTTGTGATGCTATCAAATTGATAGTTAAATGGCGGATGCAGCACCAGGGCCCGTCTTCAGGTCTACCCAGCAAAAAGCCCCGCCATGGCGGGGCTTTGGCAAACACCGGGCGACTGCCACGCACCGGTGCCGAGTCCACCCAAAAGGGTCATTTCTTGCGTGCAGCAATGGCCTTCTCGGCAGAGCCCACGAGGTCGGCACCGATCTGGCCCTTCCACTTTTCGTACACGGGGCGCGTGGCCTTCACGAACGCGTCGCGCTCGGCGGCCGACAGCTGCGTGACGGTCACGCCGTTGGCGGCGATTTCCTTGAGCAGGGGCTTGTCAGCCTCGACCATGCCCTTGCGGGCGATGGCGATTTCTTCCTTGCCGGCGTCGATGGCGGCCTGCTTCACGATCTCTCGGTCCGCAGGGGTCCACGAAGCCCAGATGTCCTTGTTCACCACGAACACCAGCGGGTCGTTCACGTAGCCCCACATGGTGATGTGCTTCTGCGCCACGGTATGCAGCTTGGCGGCCTGGTACACGGCGATGGGGTTCTCCTGGCCGTCCACGGCGCCGCTGGCAAAGGCGGGCTGCGCGTCGGCCCAGCTCATTTGTGTGGGGTTGGCGCCCAGGGCGGTGAAGGTGTCGAGGAACAGGGGTGAGCCCACCACGCGGATCTTCAGCCCCTTGAGGTCGGCGGGGCTCTTGATGGCCAGCTTGGAGTTGGAGATTTCGCGGTAGCCGTTTTCACCCCAGGCCAGCGGCACGACACCTGCCTTCTCCAGCGTGGTGAAGATCTGCTTGCCCACGTCGCCTTGCGTCACTGCATCGACGGCAGCGTAGTCGGGGAACAGGAAGGGCAGCGAGAACAGGTTGAGCTGCTTGACCTGGGGCGACCAGTTGATGGTGGAGCCCACGGCCATGTCGATCACGCCCTGGCGCAGGGCGCTGAACTCGCGCGTCTGGTCGCCCTGGATCAGCGACACCCCGGGGTAGAGCTTGATGTTGATGCGGCCCTGGGTGCGCTCGCGCACCTTGTTGGCCCACAGCTCGCCGCCCTTGCCCCAGGGGAAGGCCGTGCCCAGCACCAGCGACATGCGGTACTCGCTCTTGTACGCAGTCTGCGCGATGGCGGCTGGGGCGGTAAAAGCCAGGGCGGCGGCAGCGGCCACGGCAGAAGTGAGGAAGGTGCGCAGTTTCATTGTTTCAGTCTCCTGGTTAGAAAATCATCGGCAAGGGGTCAGTAGCCCAGCTTGGCGGGCAGCCACAGGGCCAGTTGCGGGAAGGCGATCACGGCCACCATCACGAGGAACATGGCGAACAGCATCCAGCCCACCCAGCGCACGGTCGATTCCATGCGCACACCGGCAATGCGGCAAGACACCATCAGGTTCACGGCCAGCGGGGGCGTGAACTGACCCAGGGCCACCTTGAGCGTGAGGATGACGCCAAACCACACCGGGTCCCACTTGTAGTGCTGCATGATGGGCAAGAGCAGCGGCACAAAGATCAGGAAGATCGAAATACCGTCAAGGAACATGCCCACCGTGATCAGCAGTACGATGAGCAGCGCCAGCACGCCGTACTCGCCCAGGCCCGAGTTCACGATGGCGTTGGCCACCGGGTCGATCACGCCCAGCGTGGACAGCGAATACGCAAAGATGCCCGCGAGCGACACCACGATGAGGATTACGGCGGACAGCTCGCCCGATTCGCGCAAGATGGGGAACAGGTCGCGCACACCAATCGTGCGGTGGATCACCATGCCCACAAAGAGGCCGTAGAACACCGCCACCACGGCGGCTTCAGTCGGCGTGAACCAACCGGCCCGCATGCCGCCCAGGATCAGCACTGGCGCGGCCAGGCCCCAGGTGGCCTCACGCAGGCTCTTCCAGAATGGGGGGCGGGGCATGGTGGCTTCGAGCGCGCCCATCTTGTGCTTGCGCGCCATCCACACGGCGGGCGCGATGAGCGCCACACCTGCCAGGATGCCCGGGATCATGCCGGCCGCAAACAGCGCGGGCACCGAGGCGCCGGGCACCAGCACCGAGTAGATGATGAACGCGACCGATGGCGGGATCAGGATGTCCGTGGCGGCGGCTGCCCCCACCACGCTGGCCGAGAACGAGGGCGGGTAGCCCGCGCGCGACATGGCCGCGATCATCACCCCGCCCACAGCAGCCGCATTGGCCGGGCCCGAGCCCGAGATGCCGCCCAGGAACATGGCCACCGCAATGGCCACCAGCGGCAGCATGCCCGGGCCACGCCCGACGATGGCAACGGCAAAGTTGACGAGCCGCAGCGCCACGCCCGAGCGGTCGAAGATGGAGCCAACCAACACGAACATCGGGATGGCCAGCAGCGGGTACTTGCCCAGCCCTGCGTAGAAGTTCTGCGGCACGGCCAGCAGGCCAAACCACTGGCTGTCGGCATTGGCCAGCGCGATGGCGGCGGCACCGGCCAGGCCCAGCGCAGCGCCAATGGGCACGCCCACAAACATCAGGCCCAGAAAGGCCACAAACAGCAGCGTGGCGATCATGGTTGCGCATCCTCGTGCGCCGGGGCGGCATCGCTGCCCGTGCCGCGGCTGCGGCGGACGAACAGTCCGATGGCGCGTGCCGTGATGAGCGCCGAGAACACGGGCAGCCAGATCGAATACCACCACTGCGGCACGCCAATGCCGGGCGAGGTCTCGCCGAAACTGTAGTCGTCCCACACCACGCGAACACTCAGTATGGCGATCACGCCAAACAGCAGGGCCACGGTGGCCGCGCCCAGCATCGACAGGCGCTTGCTGCGCAGGGCGGAGCCGCCTTCGGCAAAGTACTCGATGCGGATGTGCTGGTCGCGCGCCACGGCGGCAGAGCCTGCGATGAGTGCCAGCGCGATCATCAGGAACACGGAGATTTCTTCGGTCCAGGCGAACGAGGAGTTGGTGAAGTAGCGCACCAGCACGTTGGCAAAGGTGATGAGGGCGAGGGCCGCCATGACGATGACGGTGAGCCAGTCTTCAAGGCGCAGCGAGCGGGGCTCGGCCTCGGGACTCGCGGCGCCGGGCAGTGCGTCGGTCGCAGGCCCTTGGGGGGAGGAGGAGGACATGGGGCAGGGGGAAGGAGGAGAACAAACACGGGGGCATGCGGGTCGCCCTGCCCGGCAGTGTTGTGCACCAGGGGCCTCGACGCGGAGCGCTGTAGGCGCTACTTTCTATTATGCGATGGGTTGCTATGCATGCACACCATTGGTGCGCCGTGCCAGCACTGTGTAAACCCTCATGCCCCTGTGCGGCACGCTTCGGGTGCCGCGCGGATAATGCGCCGATGGAAACCAAGTGGCTTGAAGATTTCGTCAGTCTCGCGGAAACCCGCAGCTTCAGCCGGTCAGCGCAGCTGCGGCATGTGACCCAGCCAGCGTTCTCGCGGCGCATCCAGGCGCTGGAGGCCTGGGCCGGTACCGACCTGGTGGACCGCAGCTCCTACCCCACCCGGCTGACCCCGGCCGGCAAGACCCTGTACGACCAGGCCCTGGAAATGCTCCAGTCGCTGCAGAACACGCGTGCCATGCTGCGCGCGCACACCAGCGCGGGCAAAGACATGATCGAGTTTGCCGTGCCCCACACGCTGGCGTTCACGTTCTTTCCGGCCTGGGTCTCCAGCCTGCACGACAAGTTTGGCCCGTTCAAAAGCCGCCTGATCGCGCTGAACGTGCACGACGCCGTGATGCGCCTTGTCGAAGGCGGGTGTGACCTGCTGATTGCCTACCATCACCCTTCGCAACCGTTCCAGCTCGATGCCGACCGCTATGAAATGGTCAGCCTGGGGCAGGAGGTGCTGTCGCCCTATAGCAAGGCCGACGCCGATGGTCAGCCCGTGCACCGCCTGCCCGGCCGCGCGGGGCAGCCGTTGCCCTACCTGGGCTACGCGCCCGGCGCCTACCTGGGACGGGTGACCGAACTCATCCTCAAGCAGTCGCAAACGCCCATTCACCTGGAGCGCGTGTACGAAACCGACATGGCCGAGGGCCTCAAGGCCATGGCGTTGGAGGGGCACGGGGTGGCCTTTTTGCCGCACAGTGCCGTGAAGAAGGAGCTGCGCTCGCGCCGCCTGGTCAGCGCCGCGCCCCCGGATGCCGAAGGCCTGCAAATGACCATGGACGTGCGTGCCTATCGCGAAAAACCCAACGGCAAGGACACCCCCAAGGGCACGGCACAAGCGCTGTGGGCCTACCTGCAGGCCCAAGCGGCCTCATGCTAAGGGTAAATACGGACATAAACACTTTGCATAGTTGTGCGCGCAAACGGCATTGGAATTTCACCGTAACGACACGTACAGTCTGCCCCATCGCCGGATCGGTGGAACGCAGCGTGTGCCTTGGCAGGGCCCCACGGTGGCACGAAGATTGCAAACCCGGTTCATTCCGTCACAGAGGCATCGTATGAAAGTTCAGCATTGGGGATTGGCCTGGGGCCTCGCAGCACTGTGCTGTGCGGTCGGTGCATCTGCGCAGGCCAGCGTGCTGGAGCGCGTGGCTGGCGGCGGCAAGCTGGTCATCGCTTACCGCGAATCCTCGGTGCCTTTCTCGTACATCGACAGCCAGTCAGGCAAGCCCGTGGGCTACGCGCTGGACCTGTGCCTGCGCATGGCCGAGCTGGTGCGCAAGAAGACTGGCAAGAAGGACATGGAGATCGAGCTGGTGCCTGTCACGCCGGCCAATCGCATCGCCATGATCGAGCAGGGCAAGGCTGATATGGAGTGTGGCTCCACCACCAACAACGCCGAGCGGCGCCAGAAGGTGGCCTTCACCATTCCCCATTTCATCACCGGTGCCCGGCTGCTGGTCAAATCCTCCAGCGCCATCGACCGCGTGGAAGACCTCAATGGCAAGAAGCTGGTGTCCACCAAGGGCACTACGCCCCTGAAGGCCGCCGACCAAGCCAACCGCGAGCGCCTGATGGGCATCACCATCGTGGAGGCACCCGACCATGCCAAGGCGGTCGAGATGGTCGAAAAAGGCGAGGCCGATGCATTTGTGATGGACGACGTGCTGCTGTACGGCCTGGCTGCCGGGCGGCCCGACCCCAAGGCGCTCAAGGTGGTGGGCCGCTTCATGACCACCGAGCCACTGGCCATCATGCTGCCCAAGAACGACCCCGAGTTCAAAAAGCTGGTGGACGAGGAAATGCGCCGCCTGATTACCAGCCGCGAGATTTACCCGATTTACGACAAGTGGTTCAACAGGGCCATTCCGCCAAACAATACCGTGCTGAACCTGCCGGTCAGTTACTTGTTGCGCGACTTCTGGAAATACCCTACCGACCAGGTCCCGTTCTGACTAATATCCCTGGTTGCGTGCTACCCCTTTTTGGAGTGCGGTTCTGACCGGTTACCCCCGGCAGGCCCCTGTCTCTAAAATCCCCCCCTTTTTCGTTTTCAACACAAGGAGATCCCTATGAAGAAACATTTGCTCGCGGTTGCCGTGACCGCCTTGGCTGCAGGCAGCGTATTTGCCCAAGCCAATGACACTCTGGCCAAGATCAAGGCCTCCGGCAGCGTGACGCTGGGCGTGCGCGAGTCTTCGGGTCTTTCGTACACGCTGGGCAACGGCAAGTACGTGGGTTTCCACACCGAAATGGGCGAGATCGTTTTGCACGACATCCAGAAGCAACTGGGCTTGCCCAAGCTGGATATCAAGTACCAGCCCGTGACATCGCAAAACCGTATTCCGCTGGTGACCAACGGCACCGTGGACCTGGAGTGCGGCTCCACCACCAACAACGCCGCCCGCCAGAAGGACGTGGCGTTTGCCGTGACTACCTATGTGGAAGAAGTGCGCACCGTGGTGAAGGCCAACTCGGGCATCACCTCGATCAAGGACCTGAACGGCAAGACCGTGGCCACCACCACCGGCACGACCTCCGTGCAGACCCTGCGCAAGCACGAACGTGCTGGCGGGATCGACTTCAAGGAAGTGTTTGGCAAGGACCACGCCGACAGCTTCCTGATGCTGGAAACCGGCCGTGCTGACGCGTTCGTGATGGACGGCTCCATCCTGGCTGCCAACGTCTCCAAGTCCAAGAACCCTGCCGATTACAAGATCGTGGGCGAAGTGCTGTCGGTGGAACCCATCGCCTGCATGTTGCGCAAGGACGACCCTGCGTTCAAGAAGGCCGTGGACGAATCCATCAAGCGCCAGATCGCCGACGGCTCGCTGGCCAAGCTGTACGACAAGTGGTTCATGCAACCCGTGCCACCGACCAACACCAAGATCGGCCTGCCGATGTCCGACGCTACCAAGGCAGCTTGGGCATCGCCTAACGACAAGCCCATGGAAGACTACGCCAAGAAGTAAGCTCTGCAACGCTTGTGCCCCTTCGGCCAGCTGGTTTGAAGGGGCTTTTTTGTTGGGTCGGCCAAGGGTGGCCCCCAGCGCAAAACCAAAAAATTAAAGGGGTGCTCCTATGAGTTGGGATTGGCAGGTGTTCTGCCAGGACACCATGGACCGGGAAGTTGTGCAGAGCTGCTTTGGCAAAGGCGGCGAGATCACCTACCTGGACTGGATGCTGTCGGCCTGGGGCTGGACGGTGTCCGTTTCGCTGCTGGCCTTGCTGCTGGCGCTTGTGTTGGGTTCATTCATCGGTACGCTGCGCACCTTGCAGGACCGCCCGATGATCGTTCGCCTGGGCAATGCCTGGGTCGAGCTGTTTCGCAATATTCCGCTGCTGGTCCAGATTTTCCTGTGGTACCACGTGCTGCCCAGCCTGTTCCCTGTGCTGCGGGGCGTGCCCGGTTTTGCGCTGGTGGTACTGGCGCTGGGCTTTTTCACCTCGGCACGTATTGCCGAGCAGGTGCGCTCGGGCATTCAGGCCCTGCCACGCGGCCAGCGATATGCCGGCATGGCCATGGGTTTCACCACCTTCCAGACCTACCGCTATGTGCTGCTGCCCATGGCTTTCCGCATCATCATTCCGCCGCTGACCAGCGAGACGATGAACATCTTCAAGAACTCGTCCGTGGCGTTTGCCGTGTCGGTGGCCGAACTCACCATGTTCGCCATGCAGGCGCAGGAAGAAACCTCGCGCGGCATCGAGGTCTATCTGGCGGTGACCACGCTGTACATCATCTCGGCGTTTGCGATCAACCGCATCATGGCCTCCATTGAAAAGCGCGCACGCATCCCTGGCATGGTCGTGAGTGGCGCGGCCGGAGGGGGGCATTGATATGAATCTCGATTTCTCCTTCTACAACTGGGACCTGATCTCCAACTTCGTGCTCAAGGGGCTGTACTTCAGCCTGATCCTCACGCTGGTGGCCACCGTCGGGGGCGTGCTGTTTGGCACCGTGCTGGCGCTCATGCGCCTGTCGGGCAAGAAGTGGCTGGATGTGCCCGCCACCATCTACGTCAACGGCATGCGCTCCATTCCGCTGGTGATGGTGATCCTTTGGTTCTTCCTGCTGGTGCCAGCCATCATCGGCCGCCCCATTGGCGCGGAAGTGTCGGCGGTCATCACCTTCATCGCCTTTGAGGCGGCGTACTTCAGCGAAATCATGCGCGCTGGCATCCAGTCCATCCCACGCGGCCAGGTGTATGCCGGCCAGGCACTGGGCATGACGTATGGCCAGAACATGAAGCTGGTGGTGCTGCCACAGGCGTTCCGCAACATGCTGCCCGTGCTGCTCACGCAGACCATCATCCTGTTCCAGGACACGTCGCTGGTCTACGCCATTGGTGCCTACGACATGCTCAAGGGCTTTGAAGTGGCAGGCAAGAACTTTGGTCGTCCGATCGAGGCGTACCTGGCCGCTGCGGTTCTGTACTTCATCATGTGCTACGCGCTGTCCTGGGCGGTCAAGCGCCTGCACCAGAAGATCGCGATCATCCGCTGATCGATGCTGGTGCTAAAGAGATTGGATTGAGGAAAAAGAAATGATCGAACTCAAAAACGTATCCAAGTGGTATGGCCCGGTGCAGGTGCTCAACGAGTGCTCGGCCACCATCAACAAGGGTGAAGTGGTGGTGGTCTGCGGCCCCTCGGGCTCCGGCAAGTCCACGCTCATCAAGACCATCAACGCGCTCGAACCCTTCCAGAAGGGCGAGATCACGGTCGATGGCGTGAAGCTGCACGACCCCAGCACCAACCTGCCCAAGCTGCGCAGCCGCGTGGGCATGGTGTTCCAGCACTTCGAGCTGTTCCCCCACCTGTCGGTGACGGACAACCTGACCATCGCGCAGATCAAGGTGCTGGGCCGCAGCGCGGACGACGCCAAGAAGCGGGGCCTCAAGATGCTGGAGCGTGTGGGCCTGATCGCCCACAAGGACAAGTTCCCCGGCCAGCTCTCGGGCGGCCAGCAGCAGCGTGTGGCCATCGCGCGCGCGCTGAGCATGGACCCCATCGTGATGCTGTTCGACGAGCCCACGTCTGCACTCGACCCCGAAATGGTCGGCGAAGTGCTGGACGTGATGGTGGGCCTGGCCAACGAAGGCATGACCATGATGTGCGTGACCCACGAAATGGGTTTTGCCCGCAAGGTGAGCAACCGCGTGATCTTCATGGACGTGGGCGGCAAGATCCTGGAAGACTGCTCCAAGGACGACTTCTTCAACAACCCCGACGCTCGCCAGCCCCGCACGAAGGACTTCCTCAACAAGATCCTTCAGCACTGAACGGTGCTTGCACCCCCCGTGCCGCAAGGGTTTGGGGCTACAAAAAAAGCGCTCTCCGGAGCGCTTTTTTCATGGGGCCACCCAGTGCTGAACGTCTGCTGCGCACAGGCTAGCGCTTACTCCGCCGACCGGCTGGCGGGTGGCCTTCCACGATCAGTTGCGACTCGAAATCAGTCCAGAGATCGTCGCGCCGCTTCAGTGCCTCGGACACCGCCTTGTGCCGCTGCTGGGCCACGGCCGACACCAGCGCATTGCACAGGAAGAACGCGGCGGTGTACGAGTCGAACGGCGATGCGTTGGACGTGCGCACCTGCAGCCGGTGGTGGGACAGCGCGGCCAGTGGAGCCGCAGCGCTGTCGGTGATGGCCAGCACCTGGGCGCCCGCGTCGCGAAAACGCTGCGCCACTTTCACCGGCCCGCTGGCGTAGCGGCGGATGCTGAAGACCAGCAAGGCATCCTCGGGCTGGATCCACAGCAGCTGGTCGGTCGCGTCCACGGCGCCGGCTCCCAGTTCGTGCACGCCGGGTCGGCACATGTTCAGGTGCAGTGCCAGCCAGGCGGCCACCGGGGCGCTGTTGATCTGCGCCAGCACAAAGATCCGTCCCTTGTTCTGCGCGATGCGCGCCACCATGGCCTCGAACGCCGCCATGTCCAGCCCGTCGCGCGTGGTGGTGAGGTTGTGCTGGTCGTGCAGCAGTGCGTCGTCCACGCACTGCTGCAGGCTGCGCCGGGTGCCGATGGTGACCGGCGCGCGCTGCCCCGCCGTTTGCAGCAGGGCGGTGACCTCGGCCCGCGCCTCGCGCTGGGCCTCGGCATAGCTGCCGTAGCCGAGCTTGGCAAACAGCCGGACCACGGTCGATGCACTGGTGCCAGTGCGCGCAGCAAGGGCGGTGGCGGACTCCAGCAGGGCGTGGGGGTAGTCGCGCCCCAGGGCCTCGGCCAGCGCCCGTTCGCTGGCGGTCAGGTCGGCGTCCTGGCGGGCTAGCCGCTCGGTCAGCAAGGCGCTGGATTCGTGCAATGATGATTTCATAAAATTCTCATTCGTGCAAAATACGTTGCAGAAGCCCGGGTCGCGTGCAACACTGCGGCCCAAATTTTGCCCCTACCTGGGGCTTGCCCAAGGACAACGATGCTCAATACCCTGAACGAAGGTCTGCTGCCGGTGCGTGCGCAGGTCCTGGACTGGCTGGCCAGACAGCAGCAGTCCATGCAAGACCTGTTGCAAAAAGTGGTCAATATCGAGAGCGGCAGCCGCAATGAGGCGGGCGTGACGGCCGTGGCCCATGCCCTGGCCGAGCGCCTGCAGGCGGCCGGTGTGCCGGTGCAGTTTGAGCCCGTGCCCGGCTATGGCGTGCTGCTGCATGCGCAGGTCAACCCGGCAGAGGGCGCTGCAGCCGGTGGCGCGCCCATCATCCTCATGGGGCACATGGACACGGTGTTTCC
Source organism: Acidovorax sp. GW835-FHT14G06 (assembly GCF_058793595.1). Lineage (NCBI taxonomy): Bacteria > Pseudomonadati > Pseudomonadota > Betaproteobacteria > Burkholderiales > Comamonadaceae > Acidovorax > Acidovorax sp. GW835-FHT14G06. The sequence goes on along the minus strand of NZ_JBXAGA010000005.1, from coordinate 111,991 downwards.
CGATGGCACCGTGGCCAAGCGCCCCTACCGCGAAGAAGCGGGGCGCGCCTACGGCCCCGGCGTGGCAGACATGAAGTCCGGCTTGGTGCTCAACGTGTTTGTGGCCGAGGCCTTTGCGCGCTGCGGCGGCCTGCAGGCGCCGCTGCACCTGTTCTTCTCGTGCGATGAAGAGATCGGTTCGCCCGCCACGCGTGACCTCATCATGGCCCGCGTGCGGGGGGCGCGTGTGGTGTTCAACGCCGAGCCGGGCCGTGTCAGCGGCAACGTGGTCACCAGCCGCAAGGGCTCGATGGTGGTGGAGTTCGAGGTGCAGGGCGTGGCCGCGCATGCAGGCATCAACCACGCCGCTGGCGCCAGCGCCATCGAAGCCCTGGCCCGCAAGACCCTTGCGCTGCATGCGCTGACCGACCCCGCCACGGGCGTCACCTGCAACGTGGGCGTGGTGCAAGGGGGCATCGTGCCCAACATGGTGGCCCCCCACGCCCGCGCTGAGGTGGACCTGCGCTTTACCTCCGACACCAACCCCGACGAACTGCTGGAGCGCGTGCGTGCCATCGTCGAAGAAGAGTCCGTGCCCCGCACCCAGGGCCGCATCACCACCACGCGCCGCACCCTGCCCATGAAGCCCACCCCGGACAACCTGCTGGCGCTGTATCAGCAGGGCGCGCGGTCACTGGGCTTTAAGGTGCAAGGCGAGTTCACTGGCGGCGCTGCCGACAGTGGCCTGACCGCATCGGTGGGCGTGCCCACGCTGTGCGCCACGGGCCCGGTGGGCGGCCACGCACACACCGAACGCGAGTACTGCGAGCTGTCCACCTTTGTGCCACGCGCGCAGGCCGTGGCGCTGGCCGTGCTGGCGCACCCCTGATTTTTGTACCTCCTCCCCCCCATTTTTGAGTTCTTTGACCGTCATGCACACCACACCTTCCCGTCGCCACCTTCTGACCACAGGCCTGGGCCTTGCCGGCCTCGCCGCGCTGCCCGCCATGGCGCAAGACAAGTTCCCTTCGCGCCCGATCACGCTGGTGGTGCCCTTCCCGCCGGGTGGGTCGGTGGACATCATGGCGCGCCAGTATTCCGAGCCGCTGTCGCGCGTGCTGGGCGTGCCTATCGTGGTGGAAAACCGCGCCGGCGCGGGGGGCTCGGTGGGGGCGCAGTATGTGGCGCGCTCCAAGGCCGATGGCTACACCCTGGTCGTGTCGTCGCAAAGCAGCCACCTGGCCAACCCGCTCACCCAGCCCAAGATCGGCTATGACCCGGTCAAGGATTTTGAGAACATCGCCATCCTGGGCCGCCAGCCCAACGCACTGGTGGTGCACAGCAGCCTGCCGTTCAAGACCTTCAAGGAGTTCATCGACTACGCCAAGAAGAACCCGGGCAAGCTCAACTACGGCAGCGGCGGCGTGGGCAGCATGGGGCAGCTCAATGTGGAAATGCTCAAGGTGTCCACGGGCGTGTTCACCACGCACATTCCCTACCGTGGGGGCACGCCGCTGATCACGGGCGTGCTGGGCAACGAGGTGCAGTTCATCCTCGACAACCTGGTCATCATGCTGCCGCACATCCAGGCGGGCAAGGTGCGCGCCCTGGCCGTGGCGGCCGACCAGCGCCTGCCGCAGCTGCCCGATGTGCCCACCATGGCCGAGGTGGGCCACCCCGAGCTCAACCTCACCTCCTGGACGGGCCTGGCCGCGCCAGCGGGCACGCCTGAAGCAGTGGTGCAGACGCTATACAAGGCCGTGCGCCAGGTGGCCACATCGCCTGCCATGGTGGCCAACCTCAAGGAGCGCGGCGTGATCGTGCCCGAAGAGATGCCGCCCGCTGCGTTCGAAAAGATGATGTCGGACCGGATGGTGAAGTTTGGGGCGGTCGTCAAACGCGCAGGGATTACTGCCGAATAAGCCCGTGCACCCGCCCGTAGCGCACCCGCTGTGAATCATTTCGCCCGGTAGCGCTACTGCCTTATGCCTGGATTGCTATGAAAATGAGAGCGTTTTGGGGCGGCTCGCCCGCAATGGGACAATGACGCCCATGACTGCAGTCCCCCAAACCCTCACCATCACCCGCCCCGACGACTGGCACCTGCATGTGCGCGACGGCGAGCCCCTGCACACCGTCGTGCCGCACACCGCCGCCCAGTTCGGGCGCGCGATCATCATGCCCAACCTGCGCCCGCCGGTCACCACGGCCGAGCAGGCCCTGGCCTACAAGCAGCGCATCCTGGCCGCGGTGCCCGCGGGCATGCGCTTTGAGCCGCTGATGACGCTCTACCTCACCGACAACCTGCCGCCCGAAGAAATCGTGCGTGCCAAGGCCTCAGGCGTGGTGGCCTGCAAGCTCTACCCCGCAGGCGCCACCACCAACAGCGACGCGGGCGTGACCGACCTGCGCAAGACCTATAAAACGCTGGAAGCCATGCAGAAGGCCGGCATGCTGCTGCTGGTGCACGGCGAGGTGACCAGCAGCGACATTGACCTGTTCGACCGCGAGGCCGTGTTCATTGAGCAGCAGCTCATCCCGCTGCGCCGCGACTTCCCCGAGCTCAAAATCGTCTTCGAGCACATCACCACCAAAGACGCGGCCGACTACGTGGCCAGCGCCGACCGCTTCACCGCCGCCACCATCACCGCGCACCACCTGCTGTACAACCGCAACGCCATCTTCATCGGCGGTGTGCGCCCCCATTACTACTGCCTGCCGGTGCTCAAGCGCGAGACCCATCGCGTGGCCCTGGTGCAGGCCGCCACCAGTGGCAGCAGCAAGTTCTTTTTGGGCACCGACAGTGCACCGCACCCGGCGCACCTCAAGGAGCACGCCACCGGCTGCGCGGGCTGCTACACCGCCCACGCGGCCATCGAGATGTATGCCGAGGCGTTCGACAACGCGGGTGCGCTCGACCAGCTCGAAGGCTTCGCCAGCTTTCACGGCCCGGACTTCTACAGCCTGCCGCGCAATACCACCACCATCACCCTGCGCCGCGAGTCGTGGACACCGCCCGACAGCTTTGCGTTTGGCGAAGCCGAACTCAAGCCCCTGCGCGCGGGTGAAGCCCTGCCGTGGCGGCTGGTGTAAGTCCGCCCTTCGACGCCATCGACTGGAGCGCTCCCTGGCTGGCGCCGTGGCGCGGCCTGGGCCAACCCCTGGCCCAGCAACTGCTGCAGGATGACCCATCGGTGCACCAGGCATTGCAGACCGCAGCGCTGCAGGGTGCTCCCGTGGTCTTTGTGCACCAGTCCGCGCTGCCCGAAGGCACCGCCTACGAGCAGTACATCTGGGACACCCGCCGCGTGCCCACGCGCGACAACCTGCACGACTTTTTCAACGGCCTGGTGTGGTTGCGGTTTCCGCACACCAAGCGGCGCCTGAACCAGCTGCAGGCCCAGGCCATCGCCGCCGATGGCGTGCAGGCCGTGCGCGGACCGCTGCGCGATGCACTCACGGTGTTTGATGAAAACGGCGCACTGCTGCAGGCGCCGGATGCCCTGTGGGATGCGCTCCGGGCGAGGGACTGGCAGCGCCTGTTTGTCGACCTGCGCCCGCTATGGGCCCAGGCCCGGCTGGTGCTGTTCGGGCACGCACTGCTCGAAAAGCTGGTTTTTCCGCGAAAACCCATGGTGGCGCACGTATTTCATACGCCGGAAGCTATCAATTCAATAGCGGGTGTGGATGGCTGGCTGGCCGATCAGGTGGAAGCCTCGACATGGTCCACCAAGCCCTTCACGCCGCTGCCGGTGCTGGGCGTGCCCGGCTGGTGGCCGGCCAATGCAGCGCCGGGCTTCTATGCCGATGCGCAGGTGTTCCGGCCCTTGCGGGCTGCGTCCGTTTCGTAATTCCCGCCAAGGCTTGTGTGATAAGGCCCCGGCCGGGGTTTGCACCTACCATAGCGCGATGAAATCGCGGCCATGGGGGGCTGCCACGGCCTCGCCGCCTGGAGACTGGCGCTTGAAGCGGCGCCCCCGGCCCCCATCTGAGCCTGCAAACACTCGTTGTTGTTTACCCCACGGAGAAACCATTCCATGAAGCGGATCCTTTTGTTTGTGATGACCAACCTGGCCGTCGTTGTCGTGCTGGGGGTGGTGGCCAGCCTGCTGGGCGTCAACCGCTACCTCACGGCCAACGGGCTCAACCTGGGCGCGCTGCTGGGCTTTGCGCTTGTCATGGGCTTTGGCGGCGCGATCATCTCGCTGCTCATCAGCAAGCCCATGGCCAAGTGGACCTCGGGTGTGCGCGTGATCGACGGCTCCGGCTCGCCCGACGAGCGCTGGATCGTCGAGACCGTGCGCAAGTTCGCCACCGAAGCCAAGATCGGCATGCCTGAAGTCGGCATCTTCGAGGGCGACCCCAATGCGTTTGCCACGGGCGCGTTCAAGAACTCGGCCCTGGTGGCGGTGTCCACGGGCCTGCTGCAAGGCATGACCCGCGACGAGGTCGAGGCCGTGATCGGCCACGAGGTAGCCCACATCGCCAACGGTGACATGGTCACCATGACGCTGATCCAGGGCGTGATGAACACCTTTGTGGTGTTCCTGTCGCGCGTCATCGGCTACGCGGTGGACAGCTTCCTTCGCAAGAACGACGAGAACAGCTCGGGCCCTGGCATCGGCTACTACGTGACCACCATCGTGCTCGACATCCTGCTGGGCTTTGTGGCCGCGATGATCGTGGCCTGGTTCAGCCGCCAGCGCGAGTTCCGTGCCGACGCGGGCGCTGCCCAGCTGATGGGCCGCCGCCAGCCCATGATCAATGCGCTGGCCCGCCTGGGTGGCATGCACCCGGCCGAGCTGCCCAAGAGCATGGCGGCCATGGGCATCGCCGGTGGCATTGGCAAGCTGTTCAGCACCCACCCGCCCATCGAAGAGCGCATTGCTGCGCTGCAGAACGCACAGCAGCAATAACCCGAACCGCATCAGGCGCAACGCCTGATGGGCCCCGATGGCCGCCACAGTCTTGCACTGTGGCGGCCTATTTTGTGGGTGCGTGGCGGCTGTTGCTTTGGCGCTCCGGCAGGGTGTGGCCTGTTGTGGGTGGGCTCAAGGACTTGTAACCTTTTGTCGATACATTTCCAACAGCCGCCACCCCCAACGGCGCCCCGCGCTACCCCATTCACCCTCACGAGAGTCTCCCCATGTCCATCTCCCACGCACGTGTTGCCGTCCGCCTGGCCCTGGCCTTTGGTGTGGTCTGCCTCGTCATGTCCCTGTCGGCGGCGGTGGGCATCTGGCGGCTGGCCGGGCTGCAGGACATTGCGGACGACCTGGGCGGTGCGTCGTCCGAGCGCGCGCTGCTGGCGCGCGAGCTGCACGCCATCGTGGTGCTCAGCTCCGCCCGCGCCGAAACGCTGCTGGAAATCGACAACAACCCTACCTACGCGGCGCGCATCGATGCCGACCGCAAGACCACCTCGGCCCGCTCGTCCGAAGTGCGCAAGCGCCTGGACGAACTGGCGGCAGACCCCGAATCCCAGGCCTTGTTCGATGCCATCGACAAGTCGGGCAACGGTTTTCGCACGGTGCGGGACGACCTTGTCAAGCGCCGCAAGGCGGGCGAGGCCCTGCCACCCGACGCCATTGCCAACCAGCTGCGGCCTGCGGCCGACGCCTATGCTGCATCGGTGAACAAGCTGGCGGAGTACCAGCGCCAGCGCGTGGCCGAGGCCCGCGAGGCCGCCGCCCGCAGCGAAAGCCAGGGCATCACGCTGCTGGCAGCGGGCTCGCTGGTGGGCTTGCTGCTGAGCCTGGCCTGCGCCTGGCTGCTGTCGCGCTCCATCCTGCAGCCCCTTGCCCATGCGTCGGAGGTGACCGACCGCATTGCCGAAGGCGACCTCACATCCCCCGTGCCGCAGCCAAAGGCAGGCAGCCGTGACGAACTGCAGGCCCTGCTGGCGCGCCTGGGGGGTATGCAGGCGCGGCTGGCGGAACTGGTGGTGGGCATGCGCCAGGCCAGCACTTCGGTGGCCGGTGCCAGCAGCGAGATCGCGGCGGGCAACAGCGACCTGTCGGCACGCACCGAACAGACGGCCTCCAACCTCGAAGAGATCGCCGCCAGCATGGAGGAGCTGCTGGCCACCGTGCGCCACAGCGCCGACGCGGCAGCGCAGGCCAGCACCCTGGCCACTGGCGCCAGCAGCGTCGCCCAGCGCGGGCGCGAGGCGGTGGACCGTGTGGTGGGCACCATGGACGGCATCGCGCTGTCGTCGCGTCGCATTGCCGACATCACCAGCGTGATCGATGGCATTGCCTTCCAGACCAACATCCTGGCGCTGAACGCGGCCGTGGAAGCGGCCCGTGCCGGTGAGCAAGGGAGGGGCTTTGCCGTGGTGGCCAGCGAGGTGCGCAGCCTGGCGCAGCGCTCGGCCACGGCGGCCAAGGAGATTGGGGGCCTGATCAGCGACAGCGTGAGGCAGGTGGACGAGGGTACACAGCTGGTCCACGCAGCGGGCGGCACCATGGGCGAGATCGTCCAGTCCGTGCAGCAGGTGGCCACCATCATTGGCGAGATCAGCACCGCCGCGCGCGAGCAAACCACGGGCCTGAGCCAGGTGGGCGAGGCCGTTTCGCAGCTCGACCAGATGACCCAGCAGAACGCCGCGCTGGTGGAGGAGTCCTCTGCCGCCGCGCAGGGCCTGCGGGTCCAGGCGCAGCAGCTGGCCGAGCTGGTGGAGGCGTTCCGCCTGCCGTCGGGCAACGCGCTGCCTCGCTAGGCGAGAGTACGCCGGGCTTTCACGTCAGATCCACCCGCCAGCGCCTGCGCGGCGCGCGCAAGGCGTGGCGCTTGCGGTACTCCCCCGGCGCCATGCCGGTGTAGCGTACAAAGATGCGCCGGAACGCAGCCGGGTCGGCATAGCCACAGGCCACCGCAATGCTGGGCACGCTCTCCAGCGTCACCTCCAGCAGCACCTTGGCGCGTGCGCAGCGCAGGCCGTGCAGGTGGTCCAGCGGCGACTGCGACAGCTCCAGCTGAAAGTGCCTCAGCAAAGTGCGCGGGCTCACCGCCGCCGCCTCGGCCAGCCGGGCCAGCGAGTAGGGCTCGTCCAGATGGGTCTCCATCCAGGCCATGGCGCGGGCCAGGGTGCTGTCGCGCGTGGCGGGGATGTGTTGCTGCGCGTTGGCCTGCAGCGCAGCCCGGGCGCGTTCGTGGTCGGGCCGCAGCACGCTGGCGCAGGTCTGGGCCAGTGCGTCGCCCAGTGCGTGGCGCACCAGGGCGATGGCCATTTCTCCCAGGCTGTGGGGCAGCGCACAGCTGAGCCAGGGGCCGTCATCGGTCAGGTCGTGACCTGCATCGAGGTCGATGTCGGGAAAGTCGCGCTCAAACCCGGCCAGGTAGAACCACGGCAGGCAGCAGCGGCGGCCCTGCAGGCGCCCGCTCTGCGCCACCAGCCAGGCACCGTTGCCGACGGTGAGCACCTTGTGCCCGGCATCCAGCGCAATGCCGATCTGGCGCGAGAGGGCGCGGTGGCGCGCCGCCACATCGCGGATGGCCGGGATATCGGCCGCGTGGAACGAGGGGATGAACCAAGCGAATGCCGGCCCCTCGGCAGGTGCCGCCGTGGGCTGCGTGTAGGTCGCCAGCGGGCCCGGCTGGTGCGCCAGCGGCTGGCCTTGGGCGTCCAGCAGCCGCCAGGCCAAACGGGGTGAGCCAGCTCCGCCCCGTAAGCCGGCCAGCAGATTGGCGCTGCGCAAGAGATCAATGAACTGCAGTGCATTGCCCACCGCCGATTCGGGCAGCAGCGGGATGTCGATGCGAAAAACTGGCGCCGTCGCAGACGGGACAGAAGAACGGGGCATGGCGATATTGGCTCTGTGGATGGCCATTTTCGCTTGTCTGCAGCATGGGGTGGGCTCTTAGCATGAACGTGCGTTGTTTGCTGCCTTCCTTTTTGTTTTCACTTCCTGCACGGATCTGTCTCATGCACAAACCCCTCTCTGCCATCTCGCTGGCCACCGGCCTGCTTCTCAGCGGGCTGACGTTCGCACCGTCCGCCCAGGCCCAGGCCCTGGACGCCACCGGCCTGCAGGCCATCGATGCCGCTGTGAGCGCCGTGGCGCCCAAGATGGTCAACTGGCGCCGCGACATCCATGCCCACCCTGAACTCTCGGGCCAGGAGGTGCGCACCGCCAAGCTGGTGGCCGAGCATCTCAAGAAGCTGGGCATGGACGTGCAGACCGGCGTGGGCGGCACCGGCGTGGTGGGCACGCTCAAGGGTGGCCTGCCCGGCAAGGTGGTGGCCCTGCGCGCCGACATGGACGCCCTGCCTGTGCAGGAGAATACCGGCCTGCCGTTTGCCAGCAAGGCCAAGGCCAACTACCTGGGCAAGGAAGTGCCCGTGATGCATGCCTGTGGCCATGACGCCCACACCGCCATGCTGATGGGCGCGGCCGAAGTGTTGGCGGGCATGAAAGCCCAGTTGCCCGGCACGATCAAGTTCATCTTCCAGCCCGCCGAAGAGGGCGCGCCCGTGGAGGCCGATGCCAACGGCAAGGTGCCCAGCTTTGGCGCCAAGGCCATGATCGAGGCCGGTGCGCTCAAGGACGTGCAGGCCATCTACGGCCTGCACATCACCTCCAACCTGCCCGGCGGCGTGGTGGGCTACCGCAGCGGCCCGCTGATGGCCGGGTCTGACAACATCACCATCCATGTGGAAGGGCGTGGCGGCCATGGCTCGTCGCCCTGGGCCACCATCGACCCCATCGTGGCCGCCAGCCAGGTGGTGATGGGCCTGCAGACCGTGGTGAGCCGCCAGCTCAACATCAGCCAAGAGCCCGCCGTGGTCACCATCGGCCAGATCCAGGGCGGCACCCGCTACAACATCATCCCCGACAAGGTGGAGATGATGGGCACGCTGCGCACCTTTGACGAAGACATGCGCCAGGAAGCGCTCAAGCGCATCACCACCACGGCCGAGTCGATTGCCGCCGCCAGCGGTGCCAAGGCCAGCGTGCGTTTTGGCCCCGTGGCCTACCCCGTGACCACCAACCCCGCGCCGCTCACGCAGGCCTCGCTGCCCGCGCTGAACCTGGCCATGGGCGGCAAGACCATGGTGATCCCGAAGGTGGCAGGGTCGGAGGACTTCTCGGAGTTCCAGAAGGTCGTGCCGGGCTTCTTCTACTTCCTGGGTGCGCCACCCAAGGGCAAGGATTTTGCCAAGGCCCCGCCCAACCACTCTGCGCTGTTCGACATCGACGAAGACCAGTTGCCCGTGGGTGCCCGCTCGCTGGCGGCGCTGGCCGTGGACTTTTTGCAGCGCAAGTAAGCGGTGCCCCGGGCCGGCACCGCCAGGAGGCAGGTCAGCCCGCTGCGCCCAGCAGGCTTCGGGCGACGGCCTCGCCGACCTTGATGCCATCCACGCCGGCGGACAGAATGCCGCCCGCGTAGCTGGCGCCTTCGCCCGCCGGGTACAGGCCCGGCGTGTTCAGGCTTTGCAAGTTGTCGCCGCGCCCGATCTTGAGCGGTGATGAGGTGCGTGTCTCCACGCCGGTCAGCACCGCGTCGTGCATGTCAAAGCCCTTGATCTTGCGGCCGAACACGGGCAGTGCCTCGCGCAGCGCCTCGATGGCGTAGCCGGGCAGGGCTGCGTGCAGGTCGCCCAGGGCCACGCCGGGCTTGTACGAGGGCTCCACGCTGCCCAGTTGGGTCGAAGGCTTGCCCGCAATGAACTCGCCCACCAGTTGGCCCGGTGCGCTGTAGTCGCGCCCGCCCAGCACAAAGGCATTCGATTCCAGCTGGCGCTGCAGCACGCTGCCCGACAGGGGGTGGAACTGCCCGGCGGGCAGGGCCTCGACGCCGTAGGTTTGGCCCAGGTGGGTTTCAAACGCCTGCGCATCCTGCGGGTAGTCGCGTGGGTCGATGCCCACCACCATGCCCGCGTTGGCATTGCGCTCATTGCGCGAGTACTGGCTCATGCCGTTGGTCACCACGCGGTGGGGCTCGCTGGTGGCGGCCACCACGGTGCCGCCGGGGCACATGCAAAAGCTGTACACCGCACGCCCGTTTTGTGCGTGGTGCACCAGCTTGTAGTCGGCCGCGCCCAGCAGCGGGTGGCCCGCATGGCGGCCCCAGCGGGCGCGGTCGATCACGCCCTGCGGGTGCTCGATGCGGAAACCGATGGAAAACGGCTTGGCCTCCATGGCCACGCCACGCTGGTACAGCATGGCAAAGGTGTCGCGCGAGCTGTGGCCCAGCGCCATCACCACATGGTCTGCGCGCAGCTCGGTGGTCTCGCCCGTGGCCTGGTTCAGCACCTTCAGGCCGCGCAGGTGGCGCTGCTCGCCCTGGCCTTCGATGATCACGTCCGTCACACGTTGCTCAAAGCGGATCTCGCCACCCAGTGCAATGATCTGCTCGCGCAGGTTTTCCACCACCTTCACCAGCTTGAAGGTACCGATGTGCGGGTGGGCGACATACAGGATTTCTTCGGGTGCCCCGGCTTTGACGAACTCGTTCATCACCTTGCGGCCCAGGTGGCGCGGGTCCTTGATCTGGCTGTAGAGCTTGCCGTCACTGAAGGTGCCGGCGCCACCTTCGCCAAACTGCACGTTGCTTTCGGCATGCAGCTCGCGCTTGCGCCACAGGCCCCAGGTGTCTTTGGTGCGCTCGCGCACGGTCTTGCCGCGCTCCAGCACGATGGGCTTGAAACCCATCTGCGCCAGCACCAGCGCAGCAAAGATGCCGCAGGGGCCAAAGCCCACCACCACCGGGCGCAAGGGCAGCTCGGCAGGCGCCTGGCCCACGGGGTGCCAGGCCATGTCGGGCGTGGGCTGGATGTGTGGGTTGCCAGCAAACTTTGCGAGCAGCGCGGCTTCGCGCTCAGGCTGGGCCAGCGTGATGTCCACGATGTAGACCGCCAGCAGGTCGGCCTTGCGCGCGTCAAAGCTGCGCTTGAAGACGTGCAGGTGGGCAATGTCGGCGTCAGCCAGGCCCAGGATTTGGGCGGCAGCGGCGCGCAGGGGCGCCTCGGGGGCTTCGGCCACGGTGAAGGGCAGCCGGATTTCGGAGAGTCGGATCATGGTCTTGCGGGCCCGTGTCGATCGGGCGAAAAGCAATGGCGTGGGGCCGGGATGATACGGGGTCCGCGCAGCGGGCGGAACCCCTGTCGGACCGAGTTACCGGGGTATCGGGCGGCAAGGCAATGTAAAAATGATAGCAATAAAGCCAATATGCACTAGCGCATCTGGTATTTTTGGCTGAAATTCTGACTACGGAGTGCGCTGCATGCCTTGCGCAGGCCCCTGGCGCCAACGCAGCTCGGCCACACCCAGCGCCACGGCCGCAAAAACCAACGGCCCAAAGTAGTACAGCGCCCGGTAGGCCAGCAGTGCCGCCAGCACCTGTTCTTGCCCCAATGCGTCGGTGGCCAGCAGCGCCACGCCCACGGCCTCCAGCACGCCCAGGCCTGCGGGCACGCGCAGCACCAGCCCAGCCACCGCCCCCAGCAACACGGTGCCCAGCGCGGCGGGGTAGCTCACCTGGTGTTGCAGCACTGTCCACAGCGCGGCGCCCATCAGCATCCAGTTGGCGGCCGACACGGCCACTTGCCACAGCGCCACGAGCCAGTGGGGCATCGGGAAAGCGTGGCCCCGCAGCGTGAGCGCGCGGCCCCTGCGCACCGCGCACAGTGCCAGGTAGGCCAGCGGCAGGCAGCCGAGCACTGTGCCGCCCAGGTGCCACTGCCAGGGCGTCACTGCCCACCCGGCCACTTCAGGCGGCTGCCACAGCCAGGCCAGCACCGCCGCAAGCAACAGGTAACCCACCCAGTTGGTGACGATGCTGGTGCCCACCACCTGGCCGATGGTGCCCGGGTCCACGCCGCGCCGCGCATACAAGCGGTAGCGCACGCCCAGGCCGCCAATCAGCGAGCCCAGGTTGAGCGTGAACGGATAGCTCGTCATGGCAATCGCCAGTGTGGTGCCGCGCGTCAGGCGGTGGCCGCTGCAATGGCGCCCCACCCAGTCAAAGCTGCCATAGGTGAAGTGGCTCAGCAGCGCCAGCGCGCCGCCCAGCGCCAGTGCGGTGGTGGGCAGGTCGCGCAGCGCCTGCAGCACGGCGGGCCAGTCCACCGTGCGCGCCTGCCGAAAGATCAGCCCGGCCACCACCACAAAAAAAGCAGTGACGCCCCCCCGGGTGACCCACGGCCACCAGGCCTGCTGCGGCCAGAGGCGCCAGCCGCTGGCTGGACTGCGACTGCTGCCGCCGCGCCCTGGTGTCTCTGCGGCGTTGGCAGTGCCCGCCTGGGTGTCCGCGCGCAACGTGGATGTGGCCATGGTGGGGCGCCTGAAGGGTCAGGTGGCCGGGCTGCTGGCAGCCTCTGCGGGAGCTGTGCCCGGGTTGGCCAGCGTGATCGTGGGCTCGTGCCTGGGCAGCCAGCCCGCCCATGCTGGGAACCAGCGCATCAGGTGGAACACCGCGTAGCTGCGCAGCAGGCGCAGGCCTTCCCCGCGGCTGGGGGGCACGGCTTGCACTTGCTTGCAGCTGTGCTCCATCAGGTGCGACAGGCGGCGGTGCAGGTTGGCATTGAAGGCGCGGTCCTGGATGATCACGTTGGCCTCCAGGTTGAGCGACAGGCTCAGTGGGTCGAGGTTGCTGGAGCCCACGGTGGACCAGTCTTCGTCCACCAGAGCCACCTTGCCGTGCAGCGGGCGGTCGCAGTATTCGTACACCCGTACGCCCGCGCGTTGCAGATGGTCGTACAGCAGGCTGGCCGCTGTCTTCACGATGGGCATGTCGGGCTGGCCCTGCAGGATGATGCGTACATCCACCCCGCGCTTGGCGGCACGTCGCATCTCGCGGATGAACCGGTAGCCCGGGAAGAAGTAGGCGTTGGCAATCACCACCCGGCTACGGGCTGCGCGCAGGGCTACGCGGTAGTGGCGCTCGATGTCGTTGGTGTGCTGCTGGTTGTCGCGTGTCACAAACATGGCATGGGCCGTGCCCGCATGGGGGCGCCCGGTAACGCCTGCGATCTGACTTCGCTTGCGGTCATGGGGGCTCAGCACCGCTTCGCGCGCGAAATGGTGCATCTGCGCCACGATGGGGCCGCGCACCTGCACGGCATAGTCCTGCTTGGCTTCGGGGCCAAAGTCGGCCACATGGTCGGCCGAATAGTTGATGCCTCCGATGAACCCCAGGTGCCCGTCCACCACCACGATCTTGCGGTGCATACGGCGCAGCAGGTTCAGCCGCTGGCCCAGGAAACGGCGGCCCGGGTCAAAGATGCGAAAGTGCACGCCTGCCTCCACCAAGCTGCCCACAAACTGGTCCGACAGGTCGGGCGAGCCAAAGCCGTCCACCAGCACATGCACCTCCACGCCCCGCCGGGCGGCCGCCAGCAGCGCGGCGTGCAGCTGTTGGCCGATCTTGTCCTCGAACAGGATGAAGGTTTCCAGCATGACCTCGCGCCGGGCTTCGGCAATGGCCTGGAACACGCGGGGAAAGAACTCCTCGCCGTTTTCGAGCAACTCGAAATGGTTGCCGGGCACCCAGCGGGACGAGCGTGGCGCGCGGAAGGTAGGGCGTTTCATAGCAGGATCTCCGCAGCCAGGGGCGCATGGTCCGAGAGCTTGTCCCAGGGTTTCTTGGGCAGTGCCAGTGGCGAGTGCACGGTTGCGTTGCGCACGTAGATGCGGTCCAGCGCCAGCAGCGGCATCGCCGCCGGAAACGTGCGCACCGCCCGGCCAAAGGCCTGCACAAACACTTCCTGCAATCCCGCCTCGTGCTGTAGCACCCGGTGGGCGCGGTGGCGCCAGTCGTTGAAGTCGCCCGCCAGCACCACGGGCTCGTGGGCGGGAAAACTGTTGACCAGATCGCACACGCGGCGCAGCTGGTGCTGCCGGTGCGACTCCTGCAGGCCCAGGTGCACACACACGGCATGCACCGGCAGGTGGTGCCCGGGAGGCTGCAGCACGCAGTGCAGCATGCCGCGCCGTTCGGGCCCGCTCACCGAGATGTCGTGGTTCTCGTAATGCGTGATCGGAAACTTGGACAACAGCGCATTGCCGTGGTCGCCGTTGTCATACACCGCATTGCGGCCATAGGCGTATTGCGACCAGATGGTGTCGGCCAGAAACTCGTAGTGCGGCACCTGCGGAAAGTTGGCGAACCGGCTGGCGTGCCGGTGGTGCGTGCCCAGCACTTCCTGCAAGAACACCAGGTCGGCCGCCACGTCGCGCACGGCCTCGCGCAGCTCGTGCAGCATGAAGCGCCGGTTGAAGGTGGTAAAGCCCTTGTGCACGTTCACGGTGAGCACCTTGAACGCAATAGGCTGGGGGTCTGTCGCGGAGTTCGGGGCCATGGGCAGTTGCAATCGTTGGAAGGGGCTCCGGCGAAGTCACTGCAAAGGTGGGCCGGGGCGAATCCCGATTGTTCTGGCCCGTAAGCGTTGCCGCTGTAGGACGGCTGGCCGTGGCTTTGTGCTGCGTGGGCCAAAAAAAGGGGCCCCGAAGGGCCCCTGGAACTTGCGTGGTGCGTGTGGCCGTGGCCATCAGGCCGGCAGAAAGCCTTCCACCGACAGGTAACGCTCGCCCGTGTCGTAGTTGAAGCCCAGCACTTTGGCGCCTGCGGGCAGCTCTGGCAGCTTTTGCGCAATGGCGGCCAGCGTGGCGCCCGACGAGATACCCACCAGCAAGCCCTCTTCGCGCGCAGAGCGGCGTGCGTATTCACGGGCCGGTTCGGCATCGACCTGGATCACGCCGTCGAGCACGCTGGTGTCTAGGTTCTTGGGGATGAAGCCCGCACCGATGCCCTGGATGGGGTGGGGCGACGGTGCGCCGCCCGAGATCACAGGCGATGCCGTGGGCTCCACGGCAAACACCTTGAGCTGCGGGAATTTTGCTTTGAGCACGCGCGCCGTGCCCGTGAGGTGCCCCCCGGTGCCCACACCGGTGATGATGGCGTCCAGCCCGTCAGGGAAGTCGGCCAGGATTTCTTGTGCGGTGGTGCGCACATGGATGTCGATGTTGGCGGGGTTTTCAAACTGCTGCGGAATCCACGATCCGGGCGTCTGCGCCTGCAGCTCCTGGGCGCGGGCAATCGCGCCCTTCATGCCCTTTTCACGCGGCGTCAGGTCAAACTGCGCGCCATAGGCCAGCATCAGGCGGCGGCGTTCGATGCTCATGCTGTCGGGCATCACGAGTACGAGCTTGTAGCCCTTGACGGCCGCCACCAGCGCCAGGCCAATGCCGGTGTTGCCCGAGGTGGGCTCGATGATGGTGCCGCCGGGCTTGAGTGCACCGGACTTTTCAGCGTCCTCCACCATGGCCAGCGCAATGCGGTCCTTGATGGAGCCGCCGGGGTTGCTGCGCTCCGACTTCACCCACACGTTCGCGCCAGGGCCGAACAGGCGGTTGATGCGCACGTGGGGCGTGTTGCCAATGGTCTGCAGAATGTTGTCAACTTTCATGGCGTCTCCTGTGAAGTGTCGGATGGGTCAAAGGGGAAGGGGTTTGGTGCGCATTCTGAACCAGTTGTTCTACGGCCTTGGCCATATGGATATACCCAGGGTACGGGGCCATGCCGCTGCAGTCCTTTCAGGGCGCGGGCGATATCTCTACCCGCATCGCACCCTCTGCGGATGTGATCTGTACCCGAACAGGCAAACCCAGCGCAATGGTCTGCGCATTGGTGGCCGTGTGCTGCGTTACCTTGGTGCAGGTGTAGCGCGCGGCCTGCCCGCTGCGCCACACCGCCAGGGCCAGGGGCAGCATCCACTGGTCGGCCAGGTGCGGGCCCAACGCGCCTGCGCTGCGCTGGTAGGCGCGCACCTCGTCCACCAGCCGCCTGGCCACCTGCTCGGCCGACAGACTGCGCTCGCCCAGTTGGCAGAACACTTCGGTGATGTGCTCGTACTCCAGCGTGGCGATCAGCGCATTGCCCGGACCCTCGTTCTGGCGCGTGGGTGGATGGCGTAGCTGGCTGGCTTCATAAGTCCAGCCCATGCGCTGGCCCAGCGTCTCCAGCTCCCGCGTGGCAATGTGGCGCGCCAGGCCTGGTGCCAGTGCCTCCGCCCAGCCGTTTTGCAATGTGCCTCGCTCCAGCACATCCACCGGCGCCAGTGACTGCGTGGAGGCGGTTGCGGGCCTGATGTGCGCCACCAGCTCGCCACCCCCGGCGGGGTAAAAGCCGCGCCGCTGCAGTTGCAGCTCCAGCCCCACGCCCAGCCGCCGCACCAGGGGCGCAAACGCCCGCTCCAGAAAGTCAGACGGCGGTGCCATGGGGTTGTGCGTGCCGCCCGCCAGCTCGACCTTGCTCGGCCCATCGGCCAACATCAGGGCGGGCAGCACCGTCTGCAGTACCAGCAGGCAGCTGCCTGCGGTGGCGATGTGAAAACGGTAGTCGCCCGAGCAAACCGCACCGGGCGTGAAAAGCAGCGTTTGCGAGTTCAGCTCCGCTCCCTCGGCCTGACCGTTGCATACGGCCACGGCCGCCTGCACGCAGGCCAAGTGCTGCCGCATCAGCCCCGGCTTGGGCCGACCTGCGCGGATGCGCGTGATGTGCAGCGGCCGGCCGGTGACCATGGAGAGGGCCAGGCCGGTGCGCAGGATCTGGCCACCTCCTTCTCCGGTGGAGCCGTCTAAGTCCAGTTGCTCCACATTCATCCCTTTACGCAAACCACTTGCTTCAGCGTGTAGACAACCTCCACCAGGTCCTGCTGCGCCGCCATCACCGCATCGATGTCCTTGTACGCCATCGGAATCTCGTCGATCACGTCGGCGTCCTTGCGGCATTCCACGCCCTCGGTCGCCTTGATCTGGTCTTCGACGGTGTACATCTTCTTGGCCTTGGTGCGGCTCATGGTGCGGCCTGCGCCGTGGCTGCAGCTGTTGAAGCTCTCGGGGTTGCCTTTTCCGCGCAC
This sequence comes from Acidovorax sp. GW835-FHT14G06, assembly GCF_058793595.1. Classification (NCBI taxonomy): domain Bacteria; kingdom Pseudomonadati; phylum Pseudomonadota; class Betaproteobacteria; order Burkholderiales; family Comamonadaceae; genus Acidovorax; species Acidovorax sp. GW835-FHT14G06. Next base: position 95,148 of record NZ_JBXAGA010000005.1, on the reverse strand, counting down.
GATGAAACTCTTGGCCCCCATGCTCCCCGGGATGATCCCCAGCTTGCCTTGCTCGGCACTCACCGCGCCCTTGCGTGTCACGAAGACCTCTTGCCCGAAGTGCGTCTCGCGCTGCACGTAGTTGTGGTGACAGTTCACCGCTTCCACGTGGGTCTCGAACGGCTTGGTGATGACTTTTCGCAGCGCGGCAATCACGCGGCCCATCATCACCTCGCGGTTGGCGGCGGCGAATTTTTGCGCCCACCCCACGGCCTTCACGTAGTCGCCAAAGTACTGTGCGCCTTCCTCGAAGTACGCCAGGTCCTTGTCCGGCAGGTTGCGTTGGTTCATCTCGGCGTCCTTCTTGGCCAGCTCGATGAAGTGGGTGCCGATGGCGTTACCTACCCCACGCGAGCCCGAGTGCAGCATCACCCACACGGACTGGTGTTCGTCCAGGCAGATCTCGATGAAGTGGTTACCCGTTCCCAGCGTCCCCAGGTGCTTGTAGTTGTTGGTGTTCTTGATGCGCGGGTGCGCCTCGCAAATTTCCTCGAACTCATCCACCAGACCGGCCCAGGCGCGGTCGGTCTCGGCGGGCGGGGTGTCCCAGCTGCCTTTGTCGCGGCCCATGCGTTTGGGCGTCATACCCACAGGCACCGCGCGTTCGATGGCGGCGCGCACGCCAGACAGGTTGTCGGGTAGGTCGCTGGCCGTGAGCGTGGTCTTGCACGCCATCATTCCGCACCCCAGGTCCACACCCACTGCGGCGGGGATGATGGCCTTGAGGGTGGGCACGACGGAGCCGATGGTGGCGCCGATCCCCAGGTGCACGTCGGGCATCACCGCCACGTGTTTGAACACGATGGGCAGGCGCGCGATGTTGCGCAGTTGGTTACGGGCTTCTTCTTCCACGGGCACGCCGTTCGTCCACATTTTCACGGCGACGCCGTTGGGGACTTCGAGTTGTTCATAGTTGCTCATACTTTCTTTCTTCTTTGTCGTTCATTGAACCATTCCGCGTGCCGCAGCCTGCGCGTAGTTCTTGAGTTCGTCGTCGTTCTTCACGTTGCGTATGAAGGCATCCATGTGCGCCTTCAATTCCTTGGGTCTGTTCAGGCGTGACCCTTCGTGCCCGATCCCGTGCAGTGCCGACACCTGCGCTTCGCGCCACGGCATTGCCAGCATCTCGCAGAACACATGCCACATGGCGTCGCGCCATTCAGGAATGTCCTTGGCGTTCCAGAACGTAGGCCATACGTCAAACCACATGTAGCTCACGAAGTAGAGGCGGTCGCTTCGGCTGCCAATCGCGCTCTGCTCGGTGCTCAGGCGCGGCCCCAGGCAATCGCGCCACAGGGTGGACAAGGCCCGCATCATGCGCATCGCGTCGGCCAGCGGCACGGACGGGTCGTTTACCATGTGCGGGATGTCACCCGCGTTGTTGCTCATCACGTGGTTCAGCCCCATGCCGACCTGATCGTCGCTGTAGGGCGCCAGGTCGGTTCCTACGTTGGCGAACAACACGGTCTGGATGTGCGTCCATTGCAGCGGCGTGGCTTCGAACGCGGGCTCTTCGATGTCCCAGTACCACTCCTGACCGCTCTTGTCGGGTACGGGGCGATCGAACAGGTAACGCAGGGCCGCGTTGTAGACCACTGGGTCGAGGCCAATGGATTCGCAGGTGACCGCAGCGTTGTCCCGCCGCTGGCGCTTTTCGCGGGGCGTCAGTTTTTTGTTCTTCATCGCATTCCTCGTCGCGCTTTGCTCACTTCAGCGCATCTTCACCAATCCATTCAACACCTGGTCCAGACCGCCAAAGACGGAGATCTTGTCGATGCGTTCAGCCACGCGCTCCAGCGTCTCCAGCTCCTTCATGCGCAGGGCGACAGGGTTGTCCTCCATCACTTTCGCCGTGTTGAGCAGCGAGCGCGTGGCGGCGGTTTCCTCGCGGCGGCGGATCACGTTGGCCTCGGCCTGCTTCTGGGCCTGCACCACCTGGGTCAGGATGGTTTTCATCTCGCCGGGCAGCACGATGTCCTTCACGCCCACGCTTTCCACCAACATGCCAAAAGGCATGAGCTTGGTGACCATGTGTGCGGTTACCACGTCGTCGATCACCGTCTTGTTCTCCAGCAGCTCATCGAGCGTGCGGGTGCCCACGGCGGCGCGCAGCGCAAACTGCAGCTCGCGGTACAGGTGGTCGGCAGGCTTTTGCAATTGGGCAAAAGCGCGCAGCACATCGGTGTAGCGGTAGGTGGCGCACAGGTTCAGGCGCAGGCTTACCTTGTCGCGGGTCATGATGTCCTGGCCCGATACTTCCACGGCTTGCAGGCGCAAATCCACCATCTCCACGGCCACGGTGCGGCCGTACTTCCAGAAGGCGTAGGTGCCAGCCGTGAGCAGGCGCTCGACCTTGCCGTCCACCGTCAACAGCGCGCACTGGCCCTCGGGCACCTGCACCTGCAGCACACCGGCCAATCCGGTCACGCTGCGCTGGCGCAGCTGGGTCTGCGTCAATCGCGCCACCAGTGCGGCAGGTAACTCGGCGCCCGCTTGCAGGTCCACCACTTGCACGCTCACCTCCACCAAGCCTTTCCAATAAAGGCGGCGGGTGCCGGGCGGCAGGATCTCGACCAGCACGCCGTTTTCGCTGCGCAGGCCCACTTGCTGCTCCGACAGGTTCACCTGCACGAATTCAGCGGCCACCACGGCAGGTTCCTGTGCCATCAGGTAGTCGGCCAGGCCGTGGGTGAACGCAGGTTGTTCGAGGGCGAAGGTCTCCACGCGCAGCTGGTCCAAGCCCGCAAACAGCCAGTAGGTGCCGCTTTGCAGCACGCGGTCAAAGCTGCCGTTGCGCAGCAGCAGGGCGCGTTCATTCTTCTTGACGGTGGTGCGTTGGATCAACTTCATCATTTTTCTTCTCCTCGTTCTTTCGTTGTCGTTGCTTTGTCGTTGTCGTCATGGCAATCAGGGTGCCGTTACAGCGATGGCAGGGTGCCAGCGGGCACAGCTAGGGCACTGCAGTGCGCCGTGGTTGCTGCCCTGCAAGCAGAGCGGCAGCGTGGCTGGCTGCGGGCGCAGGCTGTGCCGGGTGCTGGCACAAACCGTCACCGGCTGACGGGGCCTTGCCTTCTGAGTGCGTTCTGACAACACAACCCTGGGGCGACTCCCCGCGTTCGGCGGGTGGTCTTTCGACCGTTACTTCCAAGTGCTGGTCTTGCGGCCATGGGCAGGAATCGAACCTGCGACAACCCCTTTCGGGGGGCTCTACCAGACTGAGCTACCAGTGGTGGCAAGCCGGGAGTCGAACCCGGCACGTCCTCTTGCGAGGCGTCACCACGACCTTGCCGTTACCCAGCGTTTGCGGTGTGCGGCATGCGGGGAATCGACAAGGCTTTTAAAGCCCGGATTTCCTGCACCGGCGGGGCGGACGTTGGTCCTAACCCCGGCCTGTGAGCGGTCACCGCTTGCGCTGGACGCCTTATCTATTGCCAGATGCGTGCCAGCTCGTGGTTTGCGGCTAGAAATTTTTCAAGTCGTTGATTTGTATAGAAAAATTCTCTGAGGCATTGAATGAGGCTCTGCTTTGGTGTTGAAACTAACTAGAATGAAGGCTAGTTAAATAGATGGAATGCATGCGCAAAAACAAGGTTGTGATCGGTTTCCTCGGCACCCAGCTCGACTCCGGCCGAGGCGCAGGACGGTGGGAGAAGTGGCGCCCCACCGTATCGCTGGTGCAGCATGAGGACGTGGTGATCGAGCGGCTGGAGCTGCTCTACACGCCGCCCCACCAGGACTTGGCCCAACAGGTGCGCGCGGATATGGTGATCGCGTCCCCCGAGACCATGGTGAACCTGGTGCTCCTGCCCATTGCCGACCCCTGGGACTTTGGCGAGGTGTATGCCAAGCTGTTTGACTGGACCCAGACCTACCGCTTTGACACCGAGCGCGAGGAATACTGGACCCACATCACCACCGGCACGCATGTGGCGCAGATTTGCCTGTTCTTGCTGGTGGAGTCGCGCCGCATTCCGGGTGTGCTGGCGCAGACCTCGCCGCCCAAGCGCCAGCGGGCGGGCGACCCGGGTAGCTACACGCTGATCGACCTGGACCTGTCGCGCTACGACGTGATCGCGCAGCGCTTTGGCGCCGAGCAGCGCGATGCGGTGGACTTCCTCAAGAGCGGCATTGCCACGCGCAACGCGCGCTTCAACGCGCTGATCGACGAGGTGGAGCGGGTGGCGGTGCGCTCGCGTGCGCCCATCCTGTTCACCGGGCCTACGGGCGCAGGCAAATCGCATTTGGCTAGGCGCATGTTCGAGCTGAAAAAATCGCGCCACCAGGTGGAGGGCGAGTTCGTGGAAGTGAACTGCGCCACGCTGCATGGCGACGGTGCGGCGTCCACGCTGTTCGGCCACAAGAAAGGTGCGTTCACCGGCGCTGCGGCCGACCGTGCGGGCCTGCTGCGCACGGCGCACAAGGGCGTGCTGTTCCTCGACGAGATCGGTGAACTGGGCCCGGACGAGCAGGCCATGCTGCTCAAGGCGGTGGAAGAAAAGCGCTTCTACCCCATGGGCAGCGACCGCGAGGTGGTCAGCGACTTCGAGCTGATTGCTGGCACCAACCGCGACCTGCGCACCGAGGTGGCGGCTGGGCGCTTTCGCGAAGACCTGTTTGCGCGCATCAACCTCTGGAGCTATGTGCTGCCCGGCCTGGCGCAGCGGCCCGAAGACATCGAACCCAACGTGGACCACCAGCTGGCCCGCGCAGGCGCCGAGCTGGGGCGCAACGTGCGCTTTTCCAACGAGGCGCGTGTGGCCTACCTGCGATACGCCCAGTCGCCGCAAGCGCTGTGGACCGGCAACTTTCGTGACCTTTCCGCCAGCGTAACGCGCCTCGCCACGCTGGCCGACAGCGGCCGTATCGGTTTGCCTCTGGTCGAGGCTGAGATCGCACGCCTGCGCTGGCTGTGGCAGCCTGCCAGCGACGCCCGCAACGGTTTGGCATCCACACCCGGTGCGCTGAGCCGCGACGATCTTGCGGCTTTGCTGGGCGACGAAGCGGTGGAAGCCATGGATCTGTTCGATCAGCTGCAATTGGCGGCCGTGCTGCAGGTGTGCCGCCAGGCGCGCACCTTGTCGGACGCGGGGCGCCAGCTGTTCCAGGCCTCGCGCACGCAGCGCACGGTGGTTAATGACGCAGACCGGTTGCGCAAGTACCTGGCGCGGTTTGGGCTGGACTGGGACCGCGTCGCTGTCGCTGGGCGATAATCCCCCCTGTGAAGCGCGCCAGACCGCCGCTGGTGCAATCTGGGAAACCAGGCACTGGAGGAACGTCCGGACTGCACAGGACAGCGTAGCAGCTAACGGCTGCCCACCGTGAGGTGAGGATCAGAGCAACAGAGACGAGTCCCGGGGGAGTGCCGCAAGGCAAACCACCGGGGGTGAAACGGGCAATCTCTACGCGCAGCAATACCAAGTAGGCCAGCGTTGATGTGGTTCCGCAGAGCTGGCGGGTAGGTAGCACCGAGCCGTGGTGGCGACACCCGGCCCAGATTAATGGCGGTCACACTGCGGGCAACCGTGGTGCACAGAATCCGGCTTATCGGCGCGCTTCACACTTTATTTCCACCCCGAATCGCCAAGGGTCGTGTTGTGAGCACGCCGCCCCTGTGGCGCGGCTGTGTTCAGTTTTTTGCGCAATGGGGTGCTTGCCCCCGCTCCAGCTCTGTCGCACGCTCCACCGTGTCGGGGTGGCTGCTCAGCAGCGACCAGACAGGGTGCGAGCCGATCTCCTGAGCCACCTTGCGCTGGCGTGCTGCCTCGGGTGTGCTGGCCTCGGAGGAGGGCGCCGATGCCGCGGCGGTCGGGCCCTTGCCCTGGTCTTTTTTCTGGGTGTCTTCGTTGTCCTCATCGCGCGCAATCGCCAGCAGCAACTGGCCCATGGGCGCTGTGGGCAGTGCGGCGTGGCGCATGACGGCGATGGCATAGCAGTCAGCCTCGCGCTCGTGGCTGCGGCTGTAGGCCAGGCCGGTCAGCAAGGATGCACCCGTAGAGACGATGCCAGACACATCGCCCAGCGCCAGCCCCAGCCCCATGTTGAGCACCCCCTGCTGAACCACCATGCGTGTGGTGTGGCGCTGCACCACGTGGCCAACCTCGTGGGCCAGCACGCCCACCAATGCGTTGTCGTCCAGGCCCTTGTCGGCCGCTGCCTTCACGATGCCGTCGGTCATCACGATCTTGCCGCCGGGCAGTGCAAAGGCGTTGGCACCCATGCCGGACCGGAACTCCAGCGACAAGGGGGGACGGTAGCCGGAGTAACGCTGCAGGCCAGGGGGCGTTTGCTGCACCAGGGCATCAAAACGCGCCTTGAGCTGGTCTTGCCGCTCCTTGGGCAGCTTGCTGGGCTTCAAGGTGCCGTTGTCCATCTGCTGGAGCACGTTCTCGGCCACGCTGGTTTCCCAGCTGATGGGCACAAACCGCGTGAGCTGCGTGGCCGCCCAAGGCGTACCGTAGCGGTAGAACAGCGTAAGGCCGATGACGGCGGCGGCCGTCACGCCCAGCAGCACGGGCCAGTGGGTCTGCATGCGTTGTGCGATGCCCGGGCGCTCGCCTGCAGCAGCCAGTGCGGCGCGCCACTCGGTCACGGCGTCGATCTCTACGCTGCCATGGTCGCGCAGATCGACAACCACACGGGGCTGCGGCTTGCGCTCGTTCCAGGCCTCGGGCCAGCCTACATCCCGCCAGGCAAACACGACCGGCTCGGCTCCTGGCTGTGAGAGCGGGTGCAGCACCATCGACGGACCCTCCGGTGTGGGCCGCAGGCCCACTACCACGGGCCGGGCCTTGCTGCTCTGGCCGTCAAACCAGCGCCCGGGGACCAGGGCGGGGTGATCGGGTGCGGGCATGGTCAACCGATAAGGTCCAGACCGGCAGCATCTGCCAGCGCATCGCCCAGGCCGCCCTGCTGCTGGCGCACCATGGCGCCCGCCACCTGTTCCACGCCGCCTTTGACGTGCAGGGTGACGGACTCGACTTTCATGCGGTATTCGCTGACCCGCGCAAACGGGCGGTACAGCCCCAGCGTCAGCAGGGTGAGCAGCATGTTCTTGATGCGCAGCCACACGTAGCGGCTGCTGGGCAGGTGGCACTTGAAGCGTGCCACGTGGCTCACGCCGATGTTGTTCCACATCAGCTGGAACATGCGCGCCTCGCGGTATGCGCGGGCGGGGGCCGACGCCAGGATCAGCATGAAGATGCCCGCGATGACGGACACGATGATCACCACAAACATCCACAGACCCAGGCGGTCGCTCTGGCTGGCTACCAGGGCGATGGAGCTGCCCGCCAGGATGCCGATCAGCGCCGAGAACCCCACCACGCACAGGATGAATACGGCCACGGTGGCCAGCCACACCTTGACGAAGTCCATGTAGACCGGCTTCCAGCGGCCTTTTTCGGCGCCCACCTGGGCCTTGAGCACCAAGAGGCTCTTGAAGTTGTACTCCATGCGGATCACGCACAGCACCGACAGCACCAGGCCCAGCAGTACCAGGCCGCCCATGGCGGGCGTGAAGCGGGGCATGGGTTGTTTCTTGCCCTCTTCTTCGATGGCCTCCAGCGCCTGGGCCAGGTCGGGCGACAGCAGCTGCAGACCATAGAACACGCCAAACCACACCAGCGCCAGCGCAAACACAGGCCAGCTGGCGATGTAGACCTCTTTCCAGCTGGCAGTGAACTGCAGTCGCAGCCCGCGCCACCGGGTGGCCCCCAGGCGAAACCGCATGGCGCTGGCCCAGATGAAGGGCGCCAGCGCCGCGCCCGCCAGCAGGAACAGGCCCACCGCCGTGTCCTGCCCGGTGTTGGCAGCCAGGTTGTAGGCAATGGTCAGAAGCATCAGCAGCACAAAGCCCATCACCATCTTGCGCTGCTGCGCGGTGAATTCGAGGGGGCTGCCGGCCACCAGCGTGTGGCTGTAGAAATACTGGGCGGTGCGGCGGCGCGCCCAGGGGGTGTAGATGCCCAGCGTGACGATGGACAGCAGCACGTTGACGATCCAGACCCGGAAATACTCGCCCCCGCTGCCCGTGAACTCGAGCGGGTGGGCATCGATGTTCATTGGCATGAAGGTGGACATCGGCCCCGCAGCGCCGCCAGACGATTGGTTTGTGTTCATGAACTCCCTCCAGAGTGCTGCGCAGTGTAGCAGCGGTGTGGATCGAAGGAATTCAAATGAAAAAGGCTTGAAGCGCTTGTTTTCAAAGCGCTGACAGCTATGTTTTCAGGAGCATATGTGCCCCGCCTGCCCTGAACGGGCGTATGGGGCGCTGCGCGGTGGAAGGAGCCTCAGAACTTCTCCCACGGCTGCAGGTAGCGCCACTGCCCCTCGGGCACCTTGGCCAGCGGCACGCGGCCGATGCGGATGCGCTTCATGCCCACCACCGTCAGGCCCACCGCTTCGCACATGGCCGGGATCTGGCCGGGGCGGATGCCCTTGAGCGCAAAGCGCAGCTTGGTTTCGTTCTGCCAGCTCACCTTGATGGGGGGCAGGGGGCGGCCATTGAACGTGAGGCCATGGCACAGGCGCTGCAGGCCATTGGGCGCGATGTCGCCCTTGACCTCGACGATGCACTCCTGCTCCAGCGACTCGATGTCTTCGGCCAACTTGCGTGCGATGCGCTTGTCTTGCGTGTACACCACGAGGCCGCTGGCCTCGGTGGGCAGCGGGGTGAAGCATTCGAGCTGCTTGAAGTGGCGCTGCAGCACGCGGATGCCCGAGGCGTCTTCCGGCAGGTGGGACGCGGCGCTGAGCAGCGTGAGCGCCTGTTGCGCACCCTGACTGCGGCTGGCGTGGGCCGCCTGCCCGGCCGGCAGGCCCAGACCCGCTTCAAACCCCGCTGGCTTGTGCAGCAGCAAGGTCACTGGGGTCAGCTCCAGCAGGCTGGCATCGGGTGCGACCGTCACTGCCTGATCGGGGCGCACGCGCGCCCCGGGGGCTTCCTCGATCTGGCCGTCCACGCTCACAAAGCCGCCCTCGATGAATTGCTCGGCCGTGCTGCGCGAGCAACTCAGCTGTTCGGCCACGCGTTTGGCCAGGCGGATGTGGGTGGGGTCAGGGTTCTTGTCGGTCATTGAATCAAAGCGATCTTGGTGTTCTTGTGGTTCAGTCATTGCCGGGCTGCAGAGAGCGGATGCGCTCCACGTGCGCCAGCAGCGAGCGCTGGGCCACGGGCCACATGCGCGGCGGCACGTCTTCGTACGCGTGGCGCACCCAGTCTTCCATGCTGCCCTGCGGCAGGGCCTGCATGGCAGCCAGCACCTTGGCCTCGCGTGCCAGGCGGTGGGCCTTGAGCCTGGCGATGGCGCTGCGGGCCGCGTAGAACGGGCCTCCCAGCACGTAGCCGTGGGCGGGCAGGATGAAGTCCACGCCATGCTCGGCGCAGATCGCATCGAGCCGGTCCAGCGAATCCAGGTAGTCGGCCATGTTGCCGTCCGGCGGGTCGATCACCGTGGTGCTGCCGTTCAGTATGTGATCGCCGCTGAACAGCAGCGCGTCTTCCACCAGCAGCAGGCACAGATGGTTGGCCGCATGGCCCGGGGTGTGGATGACCTGCAGGGTATGGGTGATTTTGCCTTCAGGCGCTAGTCCTTCCAGCACGAGTAGCTCACTATTTTGTAGCGATCGATCGGGTGTGAACAGGCTGGCGGCACGCGCCGTGGGGGCGGAGGGCAGGCCCAGAACGGGCGGGCGTGCCTTGCCGGCCTGCTCACACATCGCCTGCAACGGTGCGGCGCCGGGCGAGTGGTCGGCGTGCGAGTGGGTGCACACAATCATGCGAATGTCGCCGCCCGCTGCGCGCCAGAGCTTGTCCAGGTGCTCGGTATCGGCCGGGCCGGGATCGATGGCGATGAAGCCCGTGGCCGGGTCGCCCACCAGGTAGCTGTTGGTGCCGGGGCCGGTCATCACGCCGGGGTTGGGGGCCGTCAGGCGCATGACATTGCGCAGCAGCGGCACGGGGCGCTCGGTTTGCCAGTCCAGCGGGTGCACGATCTGGCCGTCGGGGCACACCAGCGCCAGCTCGCCAAACGGCATTTCGTCTTCCATGTAGCGCGCTTCCTTGCCTCCCAGCAGGCCCGCGCGCGGGCAGCTGACCCACAGGGGCTGCTCGTGCGCCACGGCGTCCAGCACCGCCTGGGTGCTGGCAAATTGGGCCAGGCGCTGCAGCGTGCGAATGGTCGGGAAGATCATGAAAAACTGCCCCGCCTCGTGCCGCGCCAGCGCGTCGGCAGGGCGCACCCACACGGGCTCGAACTGCTCCGCCTCGTCCGCCACGGGCTCCTGGCCCTCGGGCATGCGGGCCACCAGAAAGGGCACTTCAAAGCGGCGCGCCAGGTCACGGTCGGCCGTCCAGTGGGCCAGCAGGTACACCCCATCGGCCGCCAGGCGCAGTCCGCGTGCGGCGCACTGTGCGGCAAACGGCTGGTGGCGGTCGATGGCGGCAATGTCCTGCGCATCGGCCATCTGCCCTTGGCGGGGGCCTTCTGCATGGCGCGCCAGCAATACGCCCAGCTCTTCAAAACTCTCGCGGATGGCGGCAATCGCCTGGGTTAGGTGCTGCTCGCTTTGGGTGGGGCGGCGGTCGGCGGCGGCGTGCGTCGCGGGTGCTGCGTCCAGCGCATCAATGCCACCGCCGGGGAACACATACGCGCCAGGCGCAAAACTGGCCGTGGCCGAGCGCCGGGTCATGAGGACTTCGAGCCCGACGCCGTCAGGCACATCGCGCAGCAGCAGCACGGTGGCAGCGGGGCGGGTGGCTACCGGTTCTCGGTGGGGATGGAGTTGTTGGCTGGAGCGGGGCATCGGGCCATTATCCGGCGTTGCCCTGCAGCCTGCCGGCCAACTGCTTTCGTCGACGGGGAGGCCTGGCGCCCCTCGGGAGGTCAGTAGGCGCCAGAGAGCAGGGCCCCTGCGTTGGGTACCCGCGTTTCCAGCCCCAGGCGCTTGAGCATCGCCCAGGTGGTGCAGGCTGCAGCGGACACGACAGGAATGCCCAACTGGTCCTGTGCCATCTGCACGGACGCCAGCGAGGGCATCTGGACGCAGGCCGAGATCACCACCACGTCCACGCCGCGCGTGTCCAGCCGTTGCACCAGCTGGGCCGGGGCGGTGGGGTCCTGCGCGCCCACCTGCAGGTTGTCGGCAATTTCCAGCGACAGGCTGTCGTGCACGGCAATGCCCTCGTGCTCGATGTAGTCCACCACCAGTTGGGTCAGCGGCTTCATATAGGGCGTGAGCACCGACACCTTCTTCGCGCCCATGGCCTTGAGCCCTTCGACCAGCGCGCCTGCGCTGGACACCACGGGCGCGGGCTTGCCATTGGCCACGGTGACCTCATGCAGCCGCTTTTCGGATGCGCGGTGGTAGCCCAGGCCCATGCTCATGATGGCCACGAGGCAGGCATAGCCCATCACGTCCATCTTGCCGTCCGACAGCTCCAGCGCGCAGCGGTCGGAGTCGCGGTCCATCGCGGCCAGCTCTTCCTTGGTGACCTTTTGCATGCGCATGCGGCTGGCGTGGAAGCTGAAGCGCTCGGGCAGGATCTGCTCGCGGGCGCGCAACATGGCCGGGATCTCGGTCTCCATGGTGGTGTTGGAGCTGGGCACGATCTGCCCGATGCGGTAGGTGCGTTGCATGGTGGTCTTTCAGGAGTCAATGGGCAAAGCGCTGCCCGCCCGGCGCGCGGAGCGCCGGAAATGGGATCGCGCAGGGGATGTCTGTGGGCCTGTCAGTCGGCCTTGATACCGGCGGCCTTGATGGTCTTGGCCCAGTAGGCGGTTTCGGTCTTCACCAGCTCACCGAGGGCGTCGGGCGGCAGGTAGCGCAGTTCGATGCCCGCCGCGTCGGCGCGCTGGCGCGTCTCGGGCATGTCCAGCGCCTTCTTCACATCGGCCGTGAGCTTGGCCACCACGGCGGGTGGCGTGGCGGCCGGGGCGAACAGGCCCACCCAGGCTTCGAGCTTGAAGTCGGGCATGCCGGCCTCGGCCACGGTGGGCACGTTGGGCAGGCCCGGGTGGCGCTTGGTGCCGGTGACGGCAAAGGCCTTGAGCTTGCCGCTGACCACATGCTGCATGACCGACGGTGGCGTGGTGATGAACACCTGCACCTGGCCTGCCAGAACATCGGCCACCGCTGGGCCCGAGCCACGGTAGGGGATGTGGGTCATGAAGGTGCCGCTTTGCTGCTTGAAGATCTCGGTGCCGATGTGCGACAGTGAGCCGTTGCCCTGCGAGGCGTAGTTCACCTTGCCCGGGTTGGCCTTGAGGTAGGCGATGAATTCCTTGAGGTTGTTGGCTGGCACCGAGGGGTGAGCGGCAATCACGTTGGTGGCCACGGTGAGCAGCGCGACGGGGGCGAAGTCCTTGGCCTCCCAGGGCAGGTTGGGGGTGAGGGCCGGGTTGCCCACGTGGTAGGCCGAGTACGAGATCAGCAGGTTGTAGCCATCGGGTTTTGCGCGGGCCACGGCGCCGTAGGCCACGTTGCCGCTGCCGCCCGCCTTGTTGTCGATCACCACCGGCTGGCCGATCACGCGCGCCAACGGCTCGTTGAGCAGGCGGGCCGAGGTGTCCACCACGCCGCCGGGCGGGTTGGGCACGGTGAGCGTGATGGCCTTGCTGGGGTAGTTGTCTTGCGCCATGGCCAGGCCCGAGAGGGCCAGCGTGGCAGCCAGCAGGCTGTGCTTGATCGTCATGTTCGTCTCCACCAGATGTTGTAGTCAGGGTATTGTGGAAACAAGCGAATCCGCAGTCCAATATATTGTTGGTCTTGATCAAGACCTGAAAAGTATCAATGGAACTGCGCCATCTGCGTTACTTCGTCGCCCTGGCGGAAGAGCTGAGCTTCACACGCGCCGCGCAGCGCCTGCATGTCTCGCAGCCGCCGCTGAGTCTGCAGATCGCCCAGCTGGAGCAAGAACTGGGCGCCCAGCTCTTCGTGCGCACCAGCCGGCGCGTGGAGCTGACGCTGGCAGGCCAGGCCTATCTGGTGGATGCACGCGCTGTGCTGGAGCGGCTGGACACGGCGCGCCAGCGTGTGGCGGCCATCGGCCAGGGGCAGGCCGGGCGCATTGAAGTGGGGCTGTCGGGCTCGCATTTCCTCGGGCCGTTTCCGGCGGCGCTGGCGCGCTACCGACAAAGCCATCCGGGCGTGGATGTGGTGCTGCACGAGATGCAGCCTTCGCTGCAGCAGGCGGCCCTGCGCGACAAACGCATCGATGTGGGCATCTCGCGCACGGCCGTCAACGACGACCAGCTCGCCAGCACCCTGCTGTGGCCCGACCCTGTGGTGGCGGCTTTGCCGCCCGGCCACCCGCTGGCGGCGCGCAAGGCACTGGCCTTGAAGGACCTGCGCAGCGAGGCCTTCGTGATGCTGCGCCGCGACTCGTCGGCCCATGCCGAGCACATGGTGCAGTGCTGCGTGCAGGCCGGCTTTGCGCCCCGGGTGGCGCAGACCACGGTGGAGCTGGCCGCCGTGCTGAGCCTGGTGGCGGCCGGGCTGGGCGTGGCCCTGGTGCCTTCGTCCCTGGGCATGCTGTTCGGGCCGCGCGTGGTGTTCAAGCCCCTGGGCGCCAAAGCGCCGCGCGCCGATGTGCATGCGGTGCAGCGGCGCGACGACCTGCTGGGCGTGGTGCCGGCTTTCGTGCGGGTGATGGCGGGCTGAGGTGGGCTCAGTGCCCCACAGGCACCACACCAGCGGCACGCACGGGGATGCCGCTGCGCCGGTCCAGCACACCGCTCCACTGCGTGAGGGCCAGCGACACCAGCACCACCAGCGCACCGATCCACGGCGTGTGCTGCAGGCCCAGGTGCGTGACGATCAGGCCTCCGGCCCACGCGGCGCCAGCGATGCCCAGGTTGAACGCTGCGATGTTCAGGCCCGATGCCACGTCCACCGCCTGCGGCGTGAAGCGTTCGGCCTGCTTGACCACATACACCTGCAGCCCCGGCACATTGCCGAACGCCACGGCGCCCCACAGCAGCACGGTGCCCACAGCCAGCCAGGGGTGGGGCGCGGTGAACTGCAGCAGCAGCAACACGGCCGCCAGCAGCGCAAAGATGATGCGCAACGCCGGGATGGGGCCCAGCCGGTCGGCCAGCTTGCCGCCCCAGAGGTTGCCCACGGCCACCGACACGCCGTACACCAGCATCACCCAGCCCACGGCGCTGGCGCTGAAACCCGAGATGTCGGTGAGGATGGGCGCGAGAAAGGTGAACGGGATGAACGTGCCGCCGTAGCCGATGGCCGTCTTGGCATACACCAGCAGCAGGCGCGGCTTGGCCAGCACCTTGGCCTGCTGCAGCAGCGAGGCGGGCGGGGTATGCGCCAGATTGCGCGGCACGAAGAGGGCGCTGCCGATGAAGGCTGCCGCGCTCAGGGTTGACACGGCCAGGAAGGTCTCGCGCCAGCCAAAGTGCTGGCCGATGAAGGTACCCAGCGGCACGCCCGTGACCAGGGCCACCGTAAGGCCGGTGAACATGATGGCAATCGCACTCGCGGCCTTTTCGCGCGGCACCAGGCCGGTGGCGATGGTCGAGCCGATTGAGAAGAACACGCCGTGCGCCAGCCCGGTGAGGATGCGCGCGGCCACCAGTGTCTCGTAGCTGGGTGCCTGCCAGGCCAGCAGGTTGCCGGCGGTGAACAGCGCCATCAGCGCCAGCAGCAGTGCCTTGCGCGGCAGCTTGCCGGTGAGTGCGGTGAGTACCGGGGCGCCGACGGCGACACCCAGGGCATACAGGCTGACCAGCAGGCCCGCCGAGGGGATGCTGATGGAAAGGTCTGCCGTCACGGTGGGCAGCAGGCCAACGATCACGAACTCGGTCGTGCCGATGGCAAAAGCGCTGAGCGTCAGCGCGAGCAAGGCAATGGGCATGGGCAAACTCCAGTTTTCAAACTTTCGGGCCCTGGAGTGTGGGTGTTTGGGTCTTGCAGAAAAAGAGGATGAAGTGCCATTGATAATTGACTGAAAATCAACAATCAAAGCGCCAGGAGCACCCATGAAAACCACGCTGGAAGAACTGCAGGCCTTTGTGGCTGTGGTGGATGGCGGTTCGATCACGGCTGCAGCCGACGCACTGGGCCAGACTGTCTCTGGCATCAGCCGGGCACTGGCGCGGCTGGAGAAAAAGCTGGACACCACGCTGCTTCGCCGCACGACGCGCCGCACTGAGCTGACCGAGGAGGGGCAGGCCTTTTTGCAGCGCACGCGCGCCATCCTGGCCTCCATCGACGACGCCGAGGAGCACATGGCTGCGCGCCGCCAGCAGCCCGCGGGCCGCCTGCGGGTGAATGCGGCCACGCCCTTCATGCTGCACGCCGTGGTGCCGCTGGTGCCGGCGTTTCGCAAGGCGTATCCGCAGATCACCCTGCAACTGGACACGGACGAGACGTACATTGATCTGCTGGAGCGGCGCACCGACGTGGCCATCCGCATCGGACAACTGCAGGACTCGACCCTGCACGCGCGCCCCTTGTGCACCAGCCGCTTGCGGCTGCTGGCCAGTCCCGACTACCTGGCGCAGACGGGCAAGCCCAAGAGCGTGGCGGACCTGGCGCGGCACTCGCTGCTGGGCTTCAACCAGCCCGAGTCGCTGAACCAGTGGCCGCTGCGGGGCGAGCATGGCGATGCCTGGCCCATCGTGCCCAGCCTCACCGCGTCGAACGGCGAAACGTTGCGCCAGCTTGCGCTGCAGGGGGTGGGCATCGTGTGCCTGTCCGATTTCATGACCGCCGGTGACCGTGCGCGCGGCGACCTAGTGCAGCTACTGGCCAAGGACACAGTGGACGTGCGCCAGCCCATCAGCGCGGTGTACTACCGCAACACCCAGCTGGCTGCGCGCATTGCGTGTTTTCTGGATTTTTTGCAGGAGCGTCTGGGCTGAGCAGGCCTGCCTTGCAGGCTCGCCGTCAGCGCAGGGCGCGCAGTTGCTGCAGGCGCTGCAGCACGGCGTCGATGACGGCGTTGGCGCCCTCCACATCGCAGCTCCACAGCATTTCCAGCAACTCGATCAAGGCGATGGCGTTCGTTTCCTGCAGCGCTGCACGGGCGGCAGCCTGGAGGTCGTGCAGGTCCAGATCCTGAAGAACATCAACGGTCAATCCCATGCGGCACTCCCTGTTTTTTTGAGGAGGCCCATGGTAGGTGCGTGGCGGCCGGGTGCCGGGCTGCGCGGCATGATCAAGATCAACGGCCGATGAGAAACCCAGGCGCCCTGGCGCCCGCCGTCAGCCGCGTGCCGGAATCGCCAGACCCCTGGCCACCGCCGGGCGCGCCACAAACGCATCGAGCACGCGCTGCACTTCGGCGAACTGGCCAAACTCCACCAGGTCGCCCGCGCCATAGAAGCCGATGAGGTTGCGCACCCAGGGCAGGATGGCAATGTCGGCGATGGTGTACTGGTCGCCCATCACCCATGGGCGGCCCGCCAGGCGCTGGTTCAGCACGCCCAGCAGGCGCTTGGATTCGGCCACGTAGCGGTCGCGCGGGCGTTTGTCTTCGTAGTCCTTGCCCGCAAACTTGTGGAAGAACCCGAGCTGGCCAAACATGGGGCCCACGCCGCCCATTTGCCACATCACCCACTGGATGGTTTCGTAGCGCGCAGCGGCATCCTGCGGGATCAGCTGGCCGGTCTTGTCGGCAAGGTACAGCAGGATGGCGCCGGACTCGAACAGGGCGAGCGGCTGGCCGCCCGGGCCATGGGGGTCGAGGATGGCCGGGATCTTGTTGTTGGGGTTGAGCGACAGGAACTCGGGCGAGGTCTGGTCGTTGGTCTCAAAGCTCACCAGGTGTGGCTCGTACGGCAGGCCCAGTTCTTCGAGCGCGATCGACACCTTCACGCCATTCGGCGTGGGCAGCGAATACAGCTGCAGGCGGTCCGGGTGCTGGGCGTGCCATTTGTGAGTGATGGCGAAGGCAGACAAATCAGTCATGGCGGAGGCTTGGTGGGTGTGGCGCGGGGCCGGGGTTGTGGAGGTGGCAGTAGTGCAGACAGGGAAAAGGCATCAAGCCTACGCCGCCTCGCCGGTTGGCGCAGGCCCGAGGCCATAATCCCATCCCATGCAGATTCGCTTCACCAAAATGCAAGGCGCGGGCAACGATTTTGTGGTGCTCGACGAAACCCAGGGCCGCCTGGGGTTGAGCACGGCCCAATACCGCTTCCTGGCAGATCGACACTTCGGAGTCGGGGCCGACCAGATCCTCACCGTGCGGCCTTCTCCTGGTGACGGCATCGATTTTGAATACGTGATCCACAACGCCGATGGCGGCGAGGTGGAGCAGTGTGGCAACGGCGCGCGCTGCTTTGCGCGCTTTGTGCATGACCGGGGCCTGTCGGACAAGGACACCATCCGCGTGCAGACCAAAAGCGGCGTGATCGCGCCCCGCCTCACGGGTGACGGCCGCGTCACGGTGGACATGGGGCGGCCCGAGTTCGATCCCGCCAAGGTGCCGTTTGATGCCACTGGTCTCACGCCCGTGCAGCAGGGTTCGGGGCAAAAATGGCCGCTGGCGATAGAAGAATATGCCCAGGGTGCTTCTGTTTTGATAGCTGTTGCCTCCATGGGCAACCCGCATGCGGTGCAGCTGGTGGACAACGTGGACACCGCTCCGGTCGCGCAGACGGGGTCGCTGATCGAGCGCCATGTGCGCTTCCCCCAGCGGGTTAACGCAGGCTACCTGCAGATCGTGGACCGCTCCCATGTGCGCCTGCGTGTGTTCGAGCGCGGCGCAGGCGAAACCCTGGCCTGTGGCACCGGCGCCTGTGCGGCAGTAGCCAGCGGCATCCGCCTGGGCCTGCTGGACCCCGAGGTGCATGTGGACACGCGCGGCGGCCGCCTCACCATTGCGTGGAGCGGCGCCGACACCGATTCCGTTTTCATGACCGGCCCCGCCACCACGGTGTTCGAGGGCCAGATCGACATTCCCGACACGCTCGTATGACTACCCACATCCCTCCGATCACCGAAGACGACATCGCTCAGTTTCTCACCAACACGCCGGGTTTCTTCGAGCGCCATGCAGAGGTGCTTGCCAGCGTGCAGATCACCAGCCCACACGGTGCGCGTGCGGTGAGCCTGCAGGAGCGCCAGGCCGAGATGCTGCGCGAGAAGATCAAGGGTCTGGAACATCGCATCATGGAAATGGTGCGCAACAGCACCGAAAACGCCGCCATTGCCCACAAGGTGCACCAGTGGACGGGCAGCCTGCTGCAGGTGCGCGACCCGTTCGACCTGCCCCAGGCCGTGGTCGATGGCGTGCGCACCGTCTTCGACGTGCCCCAGGCGGCGGTGCGTGTGTGGGAGGTGGCAGCGCCCTACATCGACGCCGACTTCACCCAGGGCGCGAGCGAGGACGCGCGGGCATTTGCCTCGTCGCTGACCATGCCGTTCTGCGGGCCCAACCTGGGTTTTGAGCCTGCGGGCTGGCTGGCGCAAGAGGCCGGTGAGCCTGCCCAGTCGCTGGCCCTGCTGCCGCTGCGCGCAGGCGCCATCGACAGCGCCACGCCTGCGTTTGGCCTGCTGGTGCTGGGCTCGCACGATCCGCAGCGTTTTGATGCCACGATGGGCACCGACTTTTTGTCGCGCATGGCAGAGCTGGCCAGCGCCGCCCTTCTGCGGCTGCAGTAAGCAGTCGCAAGCCCCGCCGCCATTGCCAACCCAGCGGCGTCTCAGCCACGGCCCCCATGCCTGAAACGCCCGCGGCACCCACCACGCTCGACCCCCACGTCCTGCGTTATCTGGAACATGTGCGCGTCGAAAAGCGGCTGGCCGCGCGCACGCTCACGCTCTACACCCTCGACCTCGAAAAACTGGCGCAGTTTGCGGCCAGCGTGAATGTGCCGATGCTGCAGTTGCAGACCGCTCACATTCGCCGCTTTGTCGCGCAGATGCACAGCGGCGGCCGCAGCGGGCGGGGTATTGCCCTCATCCTGTCGGGGTGGCGCGGATTTTTCATCTGGGCGGGGCGGCAGGGGCTGATTCCGCACAACCCGGTGCAGGACGTGCGCGCGCCCAAGGCGCCGAAGCCCTTGCCCAAGGCGCTAGGGGTGGACGACGCCGTGCGGCTGGCCGAATTCGACAACACTGGCGCCGACCCCTGGCTGGAGGCGCGCGATGCGGCCATGGTGGAGCTGCTGTACGGCTGCGGCCTGCGCGTGGGCGAACTGGCGGGGCTCGATGCCATCCCCAACGCCTATACGCAGCGCCAGGGCCGTGGTTGGGTGGACCTGCAAGCGGGCGAAGCCCATGTGTTCGGCAAGGGCAGCAAGCGCCGCAGCGTGCCAGTGGGCCGTGCCGCCACCGCAGCGCTGCAGACCTGGCTGGCGCTGCGGGCCGCGCCTTTCGGTGGGGATGGTTCTGCGCGGCTCGATACCGCCTTGTTTGTGGGCCAACGCGGCGCGCGGCTCACGGCCCAGTCGATCTGGTTGCGCCTGCGCCAGCGCAGCCAGCAAGCGGGGCTGACCACACCGGTGCACCCGCACATGCTGCGCCACTCGTTTGCCAGCCACCTGCTGCAAAGCAGCGGTGACCTGCGCGCGGTGCAGGAGCTGCTGGGCCACGCCAACATCACCACCACGCAGGTCTATACACGGCTCGATTTCCAGCACCTGGCGAAGGTTTATGACGCGGCCCATCCGCGTGCGAGGAAGAAGTCCCCCTGAGCCGCTGCGTATGGGGCTATGGCCGTGACTGCGCCCCTTCCGTCAGCCTGGCGGAACCAAGTGACAACCAGGCGCCTCCGAACAACGTCGCGCCCGCTGTGGAGCGCCTGGGAGCTGTTGTCATGCTGCTGAACTGGATCCAATCGAACCGGTGGTTCATCGTGTTGCTGTTGTGTTTTGGCGTTTTTCGCACCGCCGTGGCCGACTGGAATCCCATCCCCTCGGGCTCGATGCGGCCCACGCTCCTGGAGGGGGACGTGGTGCTGGTCAACCGCCTGGCCTACGACCTCAAGCTGCCGCTCACGGACATGATCCTGGCGCACATCGATGATCCGCAGCGCGGCGATGTGGTCACCTTCTCGTCCCCGCTGGACGGCACCCGCCTGATCAAGCGCATTGCTGCCTTGCCCGGAGACACGGTGGAGATGCGCAACGAGGTGCTCTACATCAACGGCCAGGCTGCCGAATATGAGAGGCCTGACTCGGTGCAGGAGCTGGTGCTGCCGGGCCAGACGCTCACCGCCACCCGCTGGACGGAGCGCCTGCTGGGGCATGAGCGCCGCGTGCAGTGGCTGCAGGGCGTGACTGCGCGCAGCAGTTTCGATCCTGTGCAGGTGCCCGAGGGCGAATACCTGGTGCTGGGGGACAACCGTGACAACAGCGCCGATTCGCGCTACATCGGCCTGGTGCCGCGCCATCTGCTCATCGGTCAGGCGCACCGTGTGTTGCTGTCTGCCGATGTGCTGGGCCACTGGGCGCCGCGCCTGGAGCGCTTTGGCAAGGCACTGTAGCCTGGTCCAGCAAATGCAGAGCCGCCCGGTTGGACGGGTCAGGCGGCTGCCATCGGCAGATGGGCGCGCCCGAGCAAGGGGCGGTGTGTTGTCTGGTGCTGCACGACAGCACGCAGCTCCTGGGATGGGACCTGGGCCTGTGCTTGAGGCAGCTTGAAGGTGGATACCGTGTGGACCAGATCGCCCGCCTGCTGGTTCAGGCTGGCAGCGGCTGCGGCCATTTCCTCGACCAGGGCGGCATTTTGCTGTGTGGCATGGTCCATCTGCGTCACGGCATCGTTGATCTGGTCGACCCCCTGGCTTTGTTCAGTGCTGGCTGCACTGATCTCACCCATGATGTCGGTGACACGTCGAATGGAGGTGACGACTTCGCTCATGGTTTGACCTGCACGGTCCACCAGTGCAGTGCCCGCTTCCACGCGTTCCACGCTGGTGCTGATCAGACCCTTGATCTCGCGCGAGGCTTCTGCCGAGCGGCTGGCCAGTACACGCACCTCGGTAGCCACCACGGCAAAGCCGCGGCCCTGGTCGCCTGCACGGGCAGCCTCTACGGCAGCATTCAGCGCCAGGATGTTGGTCTGGAACGCAATGGAGTCGATCACGCCGATGATCTCGGAGATCTTGCTGCTGCTGTCGTTGATGTCTTTCATGGTGCGCACCACATCCGCCACCACCTCTCCGCCCTGCACTGCGATTGATGTGGCGGTCTGGGCCAGCTGGTTGGCTTGGCGGGAGTTCTCGGCGTTCTGGCGCACGGTGGCGTTGAGTTGCTCCATCGACGCTGCGGTTTCTTGGAGCGCGCTGGCCTGTTGTTCGGTGCGGGCCGAGAGGTCGTTGTTGCCTTGTGCAATTTCAGCCGATGCGTAGGAGACGCTGTCGCTGTTGGTCCGCACCTGGCCTACCAGATGCACCAATGATTGCTGCATCTCGCGCAATGCCTTGAGCAGTTGTGCGGTTTCGTTGGTGCCACGGTAGGTGATGGGCAGGCTAAGGTCCCCTGCCGCCACAGCGCGTGCAGCGTCTACAGCGCAGCGCAGGGGCTCGGTGGTGGTGCGCACGATGCGACGGCCAATCACCACACCAGCCACCAAGGCCAGCCCTGTGAGCGACAGCACAGACACATTCATCGTAGACACAGCAGCTACAGCATCGGCCTGGGCCGTCTTGGCCAGCGATTCCTGGTAGGCGATCAGCCCGTCCAGTGCATCGAAATACGCCTTGCGCGGCGCCACCATGGGGCCCGTCAGGATGGCCCGTGCTTCGTCCATCCGGCCGGCGCTGGCCAGTTCTGAGTAGCGCAACAGCTGCGCGGCGTATTCGCTGCGTGCTCGCAGTGTCTCGGCCAGCGCAGCCTTGCCTTGGGGCGAGGTGATCTTTTGCCCGAGGGTGTCAAACAGCTGTGTGATCTGTTGTCGTTTGTTGTTGATGGTGGCTTGGTGCCGCTGGATGTTTTCAGCGCTGGTGTCCAGCAGCATCTGGGTGAGGGCCAACTCCACTGCGGTAACGTCTTCCTTTGCGACATGCAGGTTGAGCACCTTGGGAAAGCGGTCGTCGATGATGGAGTGAAACGCCGTATCGGCGCTGTGCGCCAGCACCATGGACAGTGAGCCCATGATGCCGATGAGCAGGGCCATCAAGCCAAAGCCCAGCGTGAGCCGGGTCGAAATCTTCAGGTCGTTGAAGTTCATGGTGGGGCCAGTTTTTTTAGTGGTGTATGTGGTTGCTCAGTGACTGGTGGCCTGTGCTTCGCCCGTCACAGCGTTGGAAAGAAATTGCTCGATGTCGAGCAGGATCAGCATGCGTTTGCCGACCGAACCGATGGCCAGCAAGTGCTCTGGCTTGACGTTGCCGCGCAGAGCGGGCACGGGGCGCAGTTGCTCGCGCTCCAGCGTGAGCACGTCGGACACGCCGTCCACCACCACGCCCACCGTGCGCTGCCCGATGTGCAGCACGATCACCACTTTGAGGTGGTCGTAGTGCACGGCGATCTGCCCCAGCTTCAGGCGCAGGTCGAGGATGGGCACGATCACGCCGCGCAGGTTCATCACACCCAGCAACTCGCCCGTCGCATTGGCGATGGTGGTGGGCTTCTCGTACGACCGGATCTCCTGTACGCGCAGGATGTCAACCCCGTATTCTTCGTTGCCGACCTGAAAGGTCAGAAATTCGCGCAAGTCGGTCATCACGGCCTGGGTCGTTCCTGGCGCGGGGGCCCGGCGGGTGATGCTGGGTAGCGTGGCGGGGGGGCTCATAGGAATGTTTGTGATAAAAATGACAATTTCCGTAATTTTATCGATTGACAATCATATTTGTCAAATATGAGATTTTGAGACGACATGCCGCCTGCTGGCTTGGGGCGCTCGAACGGGTCTGGCGGTGTTGGGAGATGACCGAGCGCGGGGCGGGCATTGCCGGGCGCGGCGGTGTTGCTACATGCGTTTTTCCGTCGTCAGGGAGTTCGGCAGCCCCCTCAAGCCCGCACAATCCGGGTCATGAAAACCCTTCGACTTCGCGCAGGCAAAGAGCGCTCGCTGTTGCGCCGCCACCCCTGGATCTTTGAATCGGCCATTGCCAAGGGCGGCGGCGATAGCGGCGAGACCGTGCGCGTGGAATCGCACGAAGGCCAGTTTCTGGCCTGGGCCGCCTACAGCCCCAGCTCACGCATTCGTGCCCGGGTGTGGAGCTTTGATGAGGCACAGCGTATTGATGCTCCGTTTTTGATAGCTGCTTGCGCACGTTCCATAATCGCTAGAGCCCGTTTTGATGTGCAAAGCGATGGCGTGCGCCTGGTGCATGGCGAGTCCGACGGCCTGCCTGGGCTCATCGTGGACCGCTATGGCGACACGCTGGTGGCCCAGTTCACCAGCGCAGGCACCGAGCGCTGGAAGGGCGTGATTGCCGATGCGCTGCTGCGCGAGACGGGTCTGACCAAGCTCTATGAGCGCTCGGACGCCAGCGTGCGTGCCCTGGAGGGGCTAGAGCCCGCTACCGGCTGGCTACGAGGCGGGCCCACGGGCGCGGCAGGCGATGGCGAAGGGCCACCGCTCGAACTCACTATCCGCGAGCACCAGTGGAGCCTGACGCTGAACATCGCCGAGGGCCATAAGACCGGCTTTTACCTGGACCAGCGCGACAGCCGCAAGCGCTTTGCCGACTACACACAGCGCCTGGGCTTCAAGCATGTGCTCAATTGCTTTTGCTACACCGGCGGCTTCAGTGTGGCGGCGCTGGCGGGCATGCGCGCAGCAGGCGCCTTGGCAGATGGGCATGTGACGTCCATCGATTCGTCGGGCCCGGCCTTGGAGCGCGCTCGCTCCCATGTGGCGCTCAACGGTTTTGATCCCAACCGGGCGACCTTCCTCGATGCTGACGTGAACGCCTCGCTGCGCCAGTTCCTCAAGGAGGGCCAGCGCTTTGACGCCATCATTCTGGATCCACCGAAATTCGCCCCCACGGCGGCCCATGCCGAGCGCGCCGCGCGCGCCTACAAGGACATCAACCGCCTCGCGCTGCAGTTGCTCACTCCCGGCGGCGTGCTGTTCACCTTTTCGTGTTCGGGTGGCATCAGCGCCGACCTGTTCCACAAGATCGTTGCGTCGGCGGGGGCCGATGCGGGCGTGGATGGCTACATCCTGGAACGCCTGGGCGGCGCGCCCGACCACCCGATGACCTTGGAGTTTCCCGAAGGCGAATACCTCAAGGGACTGGTGGTGATGCGCAAGGCGTGAGCTATCCGCACCCTGCAAGGGCTTGACAGCCTCGGTACACTGAAAAATGAGTCCCTCGGCTGGGACGTTGCGTAGAGCGACGCCGGGCCGCAGCGCAAGTATTGATTCCCTTGAAAGACAGATTTATGGCACTGATTCCCGTCACCATCCTCACCGGCTTCCTGGGCTCGGGCAAAACGACGTTGCTCAAGCGCCTGCTCTCCGAAGCCCATGGCCAGAAGATCGCCGTGATCGAGAACGAGTTCGGCGAAGAGAACATCGACAACGACATCCTCGTGACCGAGTCCAAGGAGCAGATCGTGCAGATGAGCAATGGCTGTATCTGCTGCACCATCCGCGAAGACCTGCGCGAAACCCTGCAATTGCTGGCTGCCAAGAAGCGCAAGGGTCTGCTCGACTTTGACCGCATCGTGATCGAGACCACCGGCGTGGCCGACCCGGGCCCGGTGGCGCAGACCTTCTTCATGGACGAAGAGATTGCCGAGACCTACCTCATCGACTCGATCATCACGCTGGTGGACGCCAAACATGCGCCGCAGCAGCTCAATGACCGCCAGGAGGCGCGTCGCCAGGTAGGCTTTGCAGACCAGATCTTCCTGTCCAAGACCGATCTGGTATCCGAGGAAGAGACCGAGGCGCTGATCCATCGCCTGAAGCACATGAACCCGCGCGCGCCCATCAAGGCCGTGCATTTTGGCGAGGTACCCCTCAAGGAGGTGCTGGACCTGCGGGGCTTCAACCTCAATGCCAAGCTGGACATCGACCCGGACTTCCTCAAGGAAGAAGGGGATGGGCATGACCACCATGATCATGACCACGAACACGGCGAGCACTGCAGCCACCCCTCGCACCAGCATGAGCACGGCCATGGTCATCACCATCACCACGATGACGATGTAAAGAGTTTTGTGTACCGCTCGGACCTCCCGTTCGACCCGGCCAAGCTCGAAGACTTCCTCGGCGCCATCGTCAATATTTACGGCCCGCGCATGCTGCGTTACAAAGGGGTGCTGAATATGAAAGGGACTGAGCGCAAGGTCATATTCCAGGGCGTGCACCAGCTCATGGGCAGCGACCTGGGCCCCCAGTGGGCCGAGGGCGAGCCGCGCACGAGCAAGATGGTCTTTATCGGCATTGACCTGCCCAAGGACATCTTCCTGCAGGGGCTGGAGCAGAGCCTGGTCTGACCTGTTTGCCGGTTCCGTAGGGGCGATGGAGCCCGATTTGTGTTGTATCCGCAACGTTTCCGTTTGCGTCAGCCCAGGTCGATACAATCGCGCCCCGGCAAGAACCTGTGAACAGGTTCTAGACCCCGGAAGGCTTGCCACACGCCCTTGGCTGCGAATGCAGCTAGGGCCCGCCCGTACTGCGAGGAGACCAGGAAGTGAAAGCCGACACCAGCAAATCCAAGGGGGCCATCAAGGCAACCCCTGCCGCGGCGAAAAGCGCCGCCGCCCCAGCGGCACCCAAAGTTGCTGCGAAGGCCACTGCCAAGGCTGCTGCGGCACCCAAGGTGGCCCCGCCCCCTGCCGTGGCGGCACCCGCTCCGGCGCCCGCACTGCAAGCGGGCTCGCAGGTACCCGTGCGAACAACCCGGCCTTCTTCCCGATTGGCTCAATTGACCGTACCATCCATGGCACAGACGGTAGCTTCAACAGCTGCCAAAGCCAGTTATCAACACACCATGCCCACGACCGCGCAAGCGCAGCCCACTTACATGGCTGCCAAAAAAGACCCCAAGCTGGCGAACAACTGGAAAGCCAAGTCCGCCGCTGAGCTGACCGATGCTGAAGTCATGGCAATGCCCGACAGCGAGTACATGAACGAAAAGCAGATGGCGTTCTTCCGCCTCAAGCTCGTTCAGCTCAAACAGGACATCCACAACAGTGCCGGCGAAACCACCGAACACCTGCGTGAGGACACCGTGGTGGTGCCTGACCCGGCAGACCGCGCCACCATTGAAGAAGAGCACGCACTGGAGCTGCGCACCCGCGACCGCGAGCGCAAGCTGCTCAAGAAGATCGAACAATCCATTGCCCGCATCGATGCTGGCGACTACGGCTACTGCGACGAAACCGGTGAACCCATTGGCGTGGGCCGCCTGATCGCACGTCCCACCGCCACGCTGTCGCTCGAAGCACAGCAGCGCCGCGAACTCAAGCAGAAGATGTTTGGGGATTGAGCAGGCAGCGGCCTGTTGATCAACGCGCGCACTCTGCACCCTGAGCCATGAGCAAGGAAGAATCCACCCCCGGCGGCCTGCTATCGAAGGTGGTGCGGTTCGTGAAGAATCCGACCGTCAACTGGACGGAGCTGGACTCCCTCCAGGACGACCGGGAGAGCCAGTACAGCAAGCAGATGCTCAAGGAGATGATCGAGCGCAAGCGCCGCAACGATTTTGTGCGCCGCCGCGAGTTCGATCAGCTGCGCAAGCTGCGCCAGCGCGAGGTCTTGCACGGGCAGCGGGTGGAAGACGCCGCAGGGCGCCCTTCGTTCTTCCAGAGCAGCATGGCATCGCCCGACGAGCGGGCCGTCACGCTCAAGAAGATCGACGAGATCGAAGCGCAGATGTCCCAGCAGTGGTGGAAGAGTAAGCAGGGCGCCGACGCCCCCACCCAGCCGGGGGTCATGCCTGACTCCAGCACGGAGGCGTCTGCGGAAGAACAAGCCCGTGCCTATGCGCCCACGGTGCCCGGGAGCCTGTCTGCCCCGCTGGACACCAAACCCGCCGTTCAGCCCCTGTTCGCTGATGACAGCATGGCCATTGGCCGCTTTGGTGGCACAGATGCCACCATGCTGCCAGGCAGTCCCCCACCCGTCGAAGCATCCTTCAGCCCTGCGGCTCCCACGGCTGCGCCCGCGCCCGCATTCGAACCGGAGGAATTCGTGCACGAACCCGATCTTGAAGAAGCCGCTATCCGGTTTGCCAATGGTGACCATGCAGGTGCTGAGTCCGGCCTGCTGGAGGTGCTGGCCCAGCACCAGCAGGACGATCCAGCGCAGCAGCTGGAAATCTGGATGACGCTGTTCGACCTGTACCGTGCCACCGGGCAGCACGACCGTTTTGACACCCTGGCCATCGACTTTGCCGCGCAATATGGCCGCTCGGCGCCGCTGTGGTTTTCCATCCCGGCGCAATTGGGCCTGGCTGTGGAGGTGGCGCCTTCTGCTGAGCCGGCCGCTGTCATGCGCCGCGATTTCAGCTGGAACGCCCCGCCCGCCGTGGCCGTTTCTTCGGTGGCGGCCCTGCAGGCCTCGCTGGCCCGTGCTGCATCGCCTTGGACACTGTCCTGGTCGCGCCTTGTCTCCATGGATGAGGCTGCAGTGCCCCTGTTGGCCGACCAATTCAGCCTGTGGGCCGACCGCGATGTCCAGATCGTGTTTTCGGGCGTGGAAAAGCTCCATGCCTTGCTCGACGCCAAGACCCAGTCGGGCGACCGCTCGAACAGCCCCGAGTGGTGGCGTTTGCGCATGGCCGCCATGCGCCTCATGGGCAAGCCTGACGAGTTTGAGCTGGTGGCGCTGGACTACTGCGTGACCTACGAAGTCTCTCCGCCCTCGTGGGTGTCGCCACGTTGCGGATACTCGGACAACGAGGGTGTGTCTTCAGGCTCTGCGCCTCTGGCGGCTGACAATGACTTTGCGGCCTCCGATCTTGGTGAGCTGTCGGCTCCAGCGCCCTTGGAGATGGGGCCGGTGGCAGAACTGAGTGGTTATATCGATGGCGATGCCACGCCCCTGCTGCAGCCGTTCCAGGCGCACTTCAAGCCCGGCGTGCCACTGACCATTGCCTGCGACAAGCTGATCCGGGTGGACTTTGCAGCCGCAGGCTCCGTGCTGAACTGGGCGGCCGAGCAGCAGGGTCATGGCCATGTGATCCAGTTCCATAACCTGCAGCGGCTGGTGGCGATCTTCTTCAACGTGATCGGCATCAACGAGCACGCCTGGGTGGTGCCCCGGAAGAACTAGCGCGGGCTTCCCTCGTCATGGGCTGCTGTATGGCCCTCTCTCTTGGTCCCTCTGGGCTTTCCAGCCAAGCTGCCGCTCCTCTCTATTGCCCAGAGCGACCTTGGGGCGAGTGCTGTCCTTCATGAGGGCTGGCTTGCAAAATGGGTGACGATCCCCATCTGCCGCAGCTATGGACTCATCACAAGACAACCATCCGGTGTTCCACGGCACCACCATCCTTAGCGTGCGTCGCCAGACGCCTTCCGGCATCCAGGTCGCCATCGGCGGCGACGGGCAGGTCACGCTGGGCAACATCGTGGTCAAGGGCACGGCGCGCAAGGTGCGCAAGCTCTACCATGGCAAGGTGCTGGCAGGCTTTGCCGGGGCCACGGCCGACGCTTTCACGCTGTTCGAGCGCTTCGAGGCCAAGCTGGAAAAGCACCAGGGCCACCTGACCCGCGCCGCCATCGAACTCACCAAGGACTGGCGCACCGACCGGGTGCTGCGCCGCCTCGAAGCCATGCTGGCCGTGGCCGACGCCAGCGCGTCGCTCATCATCACCGGCAATGGTGACGTGCTGGAGCCCGAGCAAGGCATCGTGGCGATTGGCTCGGGGGGCGCCTATGCGCACTCGGCGGCCAAGGCGCTGCTGGTGAACACCGAGTTGTCTGCCCAAGAGATCGTGAAAAAGTCGCTCGAAATTGCGGGCGAACTCTGCATCTACACCAACATGAACCACACCATCGAGACGCTCTGAGCGTACGACGGTGGAGCAGGCCCCGCGCTGGCCTCACGGTCAGCGCATGGAGGGTTGAATGCTCTGATTTTTATAGCTGCTAGTGCATGATGCACTGGCGCTTCAGCCCCATTTGATACCAGGAAGACCTGTATGTCGTCCATGACCCCCCAGGAAATCGTCTCCGAGCTGGACCACCACATCGTGGGCCAGGCCAGCGCCAAGCGTGCCGTGGCCATCGCTCTGCGCAACCGCTGGCGCCGCCAGCAGGTGGAAGGCAGCCTGCGCCAGGAGATCACGCCCAAGAACATCCTCATGATCGGCCCCACCGGCGTGGGCAAGACCGAGATTGCACGCCGTCTGGCCAAGCTGGCCGATGCACCCTTCATCAAGGTCGAGGCCACCAAGTTCACCGAAGTGGGCTACGTGGGCAAGGACGTGGATTCCATCATCCGCGACCTGGCCGAGATGGCTGTGAAGCAGACGCGCGAGGCCGAGATGAAGAAGGTGCGCACCCGCGCCGAAGATGCCGCCGAGGAACGCATCCTGGACGTGCTGATCCCCCCGGCCCGCGCAGCGGCAGGCAGCGAACCCGCCGCTGACAACACGGCCCGCCAGGTCTTTCGCAAGAAGCTGCGCGAAGGTGCACTGGATGACAAGGAGATCGAGATCGACGTGGCTGAAGGCCGCCCTCAGCTCGAAATCATGGGCCCCCAGGGAATGGAGGAAATGACCGAGCAGTTGCGCGGCATGTTCAGCCAGCTGGGGCAGGACAAGCGCAAGACCCGCAAGCTCAAGATCGCCGAGGCCCTGAAGCTCATCGCCGATGAAGAGGCGGCCAAGCTGGTCAACGAAGAGGAAATCAAGACCCGCGCAGTGGCCAACGCCGAGCAGAACGGCATCGTCTTCATCGACGAGATCGACAAGGTGGCCGCGCGGCAGGAAAGCAGTGGCGCCGACGTGTCGCGCCAAGGCGTGCAGCGCGACCTGCTGCCGCTGGTGGAGGGCACCACCGTGTCCACCAAGTACGGCATGATCAAGACGGACCACATCCTGTTCATCGCCTCGGGGGCGTTCCACCTGTCCAAGCCCAGCGACCTGATCCCGGAGCTGCAGGGGCGTTTCCCCATCCGGGTGGAGCTGGATTCGCTGTCGGTCAAGGACTTTGAAGCCATCCTCACGCAGACCCATGCGTCGCTGGTCAAGCAGTACCAGGCGCTACTGGCGACTGAGGGTGTCACGCTGGAATTCGCGCCTGACGGCATCACACGCCTCGCGCACATCGCCTTCGAGGTGAACGAACGCACCGAGAACATCGGCGCGCGCCGCCTGTCCACGGTGATGGAGCGCCTGCTGGACGAGGTGAGCTTTGACGCCACCCGCCTGGCCGGCCAGACCATCACCATCGACGCCGCCTACGTCGATACCCGCCTGCAGACCCTGAGCCAGGACGAGGACCTGTCGCGCTACATCCTGTGACCACTCGGTCAGGCCTTGAGAGGTCACTTTCATAGGCATCTCTAAGTGCTTCTTTTTCAACGACTTTTGGCATTCTGGCGTCTGAAAAAACGCATCTAAGTCGTTGATTTCATTGAAAAGTTTGTGGGACAACCCCCTTGTTCGGTGTGCTTTTCCTGCTACAGTGCAAAAAAGTGCAATTAAGTGGTGAAAAGTGCCCTCAAAGTCCGTTTCTGGGCTTGCGAGGCGCAAAACCGAACTGGGAATCTGTCCGTGTTTCAAGGTGCCTCGTCGCTGAGTCTCGATGCGAAGGGTCGGCTGTCCGTGCCGACCCGGCATCGTGACGTCCTCGCGGCCACGGCATCCGGTCAGCTCACTATCACCAAGCACCCGCACGGCTGCCTCATGGTCTTTCCCCGTCCTGAATGGGAGAAGTTCCGCGAGCGCATTGCCCAGCTGCCCATGTCCGCCCAGTGGTGGAAGCGCATCTTCCTGGGCAATGCCATGGATGTGGACATGGACGCCACCGGCCGTGTGCTGATCTCCCCCGAGCTGCGCGAAGCCGCCGGTATTTCCAAAGACACCATGCTGCTGGGCATGGGCAACCATTTCGAACTCTGGGACAAGGCCACCTACGACGAGCAGGAAGCCAAGGCCATGCAGGGCGAGATGCCGGATGTCTTCAAGGACTTCTCCTTTTAAGGCGCGCTGTGACATCCCCCTTGCAACACACCACCGTCCTGCTGAACGAGGCCGTGGACTCTCTCCTCGGCGGCGCAGGCCCGGAGCCTTCCGGCACCTGGATCGATGCGACCTTCGGGCGCGGTGGGCACTCCCGCCTCATCCTGCTCCGGCTGGGCCCCCAGGGGCGCCTGGTGGCCTTTGACAAGGACCCCGAAGCCATCGCCGAAGCAACGCGCATCACCGATGCGCGTTTTTCCATTCGGCACGAAGGTTTTCGCCATCTGGCCGAGCTGCCGCCCGCCAGCGCTGCGGGCGTGTTGATGGACCTGGGCGTGAGCTCGCCCCAGATCGACAGCCCCGAGCGGGGCTTCAGTTTCCGTTTTGACGGTCCGCTGGACATGCGCATGGATACCACGCGCGGCGAAAGCGTGGCCGATTGGTTGGCCACGGCCGAAGTCGGTCAGATTGCGGAGGTGATACGTGACTACGGTGAAGAACGGTTTGCTGGCCCCATTGCAAAGGCGATTGTTGCTCGGCGCGAAGAACGGGGTCCTCTTGCAACCACCGCAGAATTGGCCGACCTCGTGGCTGGCGCGGTCAAAACCCGCGAGCCGGGCCAGAACCCTGCAACGCGCACATTTCAAGCTCTTCGGATTTTCATCAACGCCGAGCTTGAAGAGCTGCAACAGGCGCTAGAGGCCAGCCTCTCGGTGCTGCAGCCCGGTGGGCGGCTGGTGGTCATCAGCTTCCATTCGCTCGAAGACCGCATCGTCAAGCAGTTCATCGCCAAACACTCCAAGGAGGTGTACGACCGCCGCGCACCGTTTGCCGCGCCGCAGGCCATGAGACTCGTTGCGCTCGACCGCATCAAGCCCAGTGCGGCCGAGGTCGAGGCCAACCCGCGCTCGCGCAGCGCCATCATGCGCGTGGCCGAGCGCACGGCGGTCGTCTGACATGACTCGGCTCAACGTGGTCCTGTTGCTGGCAGTGCTGGCCAGCGCGATCTATCTGGTGCACACCCAGTACGAATCGCGCCGCCTGTTCACCGAGCTGGACCGCGCCGTAGCCGAGGCCCGCCGCCTGGAAACGGAGCACCAGCGACTGCAGGTAGAAAAGCGCGCCCAGGCCACGCCGCTGCGTGTGGAGAAGATTGCGCGGGCGCAGCTGAACATGCGCACTGCCACGCCAGCCATCACGCAGTATGTGTCCGACCCACGGGGCGTCGCTGCTGCGGCGACCGCGGCTGCGACTGCGTCTCAACCGGCAGGGGAGCAGCCATGAGCCGCAGCGTGCTCTACACCTCCAGCCCTCTGCTGGCCAGCAAGACGCCGGTCTGGCGCAGCAAGTTCATCGTGGCGGTGATTGGGCTGGGCTTCCTGGGGCTGGCCGGGCGTGCTGCCTATGTGCAGGTGTTTGGCAATGCGTTCTTCCAGCGTCAGGGCGAGGTGCGGTTTGCGCGCACGCTGGAGCTGCCCGCCAACCGCGGCAAGATCGTGGACCGCAACGGACTGATCCTCGCGTCCAGCGTGCCGGCTGCGAGCATCTGGGCCATCCCTGAGGACGTGGACCAGGACAAGCCCGAAGTGCGTGCCAAGCTCAAGCAACTGGCCAAACTGCTGGACATGCCGCAGGCCGACCTGCTGAAGAAGCTGGCGGATGAGGACAAGACCTTTGTCTGGATCAAGCGCCAGCTGGACTGGGATGTGGGCCAGCAGATTGCGGCCCTGGACATCAAGGGCATCTACCAGCGCAAGGAATACAAGCGCCAGTACCCCGAGGGCGAGGCCGCAGCACACGTGGTGGGCTTTACCAATGTGGAAGACCATGGCCAGGAAGGCATGGAGCTGGCGTTCGACAAGGAGCTGGCGGGCAAACCTGGATCGCGCCGCGTGATCAAGGACCGGCTGGGCCGCGTGGTGGAAAGCGTGGGCGAAACCGTGCCCCCGGTCGATGGCAAGGACATGCAGTTGTCCATCGACAGCAAGGTGCAGTTTTTTGCCTACCAGAAGCTGCGCGACCAGGTCGCCGCGCACAAGGCCAAGGCAGGCAGCGTGGTGGTGCTCGATGCCCACACGGGTGAACTGCTGGCGCTGGCCAACTACCCGAGCTACGTGCCCGACAAGCGCCAGAACCTGACTGGCGAGCAACTGCGCAACCGCGCGCTCACCGACGTTTTCGAGCCCGGCTCGACCATGAAGCCGTTCACCATTGGCCTGGCGCTGGAGACGGGCCGTGTGCGCCCCGAGACCGTGGTGGATACCAACCCCGGACGCATCACCATCACCGGCTCCACGATCTCGGACACGCACAACTACGGCGTGCTCACGGTCGAAGGCGTGATCCAGAAGTCCAGCAACGTGGGCACCACCAAGCTGGCCATGCAGATGCCCGCGCGCGAGATGTGGGAGACCTTCTCGGCCGCCGGTTTTGGTCAGAAGCCCCAATTGCACTTCCCGGGCGTGGTGACGGGCCGCCTGCGCCCCTACAAGAGCTGGCGCCCGGTGGAGCAGGCCACCATGTCGTATGGCTACGGCCTGTCGGCCAGCCTGTTCCAGATGGCGCGCTCGTACACGGTGTTTGCAAATGGCGGCCGGGTGATTCCCGCCACCATGCTCAAGACGGCCGAGCCCGCCGTGGGCGTGCCCGTGTTTTCGGAGCGCACGGCCGACCAGGTGCGCAAGATGCTGCAGATGGCTGCAGGCCCTGGCGGCACGGGCCAGAAGGCGCAGACCGTGGGTTACTCGGTGGGTGGCAAGTCGGGCACGGCGCGCAAGCAGGTGGGAAAGAACTACGCTTCGGGCAAGTACCGCGCGTGGTTCACTGGCATGGCGCCCATCGACAAGCCCCGCATCATCGTGGCCGTGATGATCGACGAGCCCAGCAACGGCGTGTTCTACGGCGGTGCCGTGGCCGCACCCGTGTTCAGCGAGGTGGTGCAGCAGACGCTGCGCATGATGGGCGTGCAGCCCGACATGGCCGTCAAGCCGCAAATCGTGGCCAATGCGGTGGAGGAGTCGCTGTGACGCATTCGCCCCTCCACACCCTGCAGTCCGCCAGCGACGCGGTGCAATGGCTGCGCTCGCGTGTGACCGGCACCCTGCACACCGACAGCCGCCAGATCACGCCCGGCGATGGCTTCATCGCCTGGCCCGGTGCTGCCACTGACGGCCGCGCACATGTGGCCGACGCCATGGTGCGCGGCGCCACGGCCTGCCTTGTGGAGCAGGCGGGGGTCGAGGCCTTCGCTTTTGCGGGCGACCACATGGCCGCGCTGCAGGGCCTCAAGGCAGCCACCGGGCCCATCGCGGCGGAATGGTTTGCGCAGCCCACGCAGCAGCTGAAGGTGCTGGCGGTGACGGGAACCAACGGCAAGACCAGCACGGCATGGTGGCTCGCAGGCGCTCTGAATTTGCTATCGAATGAGGAGCCATCAGGGCAAGATCAATGTGCGCTGGTGGGCACTTTGGGTATGGGAGTGCCTCCGGCGCTGGCCTCCACCGGCATGACCACGCCCGACCCGGTGCGCCTGCAGCGTGCGTTTGCCCAGTTTGCGGCGCAGGGCCTCGGTGCCTGCGCCATCGAGGCCTCGTCGATTGGATTGGCCGAGGCCCGGCTCGACGGCACGCACATCCACGCGGCCATCTTCACCAACTTCACGCAGGACCACCTGGACTACCACGGCAGCATGGCCGATTACTGGCTAGCCAAGCGGGCGCTGTTCGACTGGCCGGGCCTGCAGGCTGCCATCATCAATGTGGACGACCCTGCAGGCGCCCAATTGCATGGCGAGCTGAAGGGCGGTGCGCTGGATCTGTGGAGCGTCTCGGCCCGGGGGCCTGCGCGCCTGGCTGCACAGGACATCGCCCTGGGTGACCAGGGCCTGCGTTTCACTGTGGTCGAGGGCGCTGATCGCCATCTGCTGCAAACCCGCGTGATCGGCCAGTACAACGTGCTGAACCTGCTGGGGGTGCTGGCCACGCTGCGCAGCCTGGGCGTGCCGCTGGACCGCGCCGTGCGCGCTTGCGCCAGCCTGCAGCCCGTGCCGGGCCGCATGCAGCGGTTGGTGTCGGCGGGTCAACCCCTGGTGGCCGTGGACTACGCCCACACCCCCGACGCTTTGGACAAGGCCTTGCAAGCCCTGCGCCCCCTGGCTGCCGAGCGCGGCGGGCGGCTGTGGTGCGTGTTTGGCTGCGGCGGCGACCGCGACGCGGGCAAGCGCCCGCTGATGGGCGCGGTGGCCCAGCAGCAGGCCGACCAAGTGCTGGTGACCAGCGACAACCCCCGCAGCGAAGACCCCGCAGCCATCCTGCACCAGATCCTGCAGGGCACGATTGCCGGCGGCACGGTGCGCGCCGAGCCCGACCGTGCGGCCGCCATCGCCCAGGCCATTGCCGAAGCA
The DNA here is from genome assembly GCF_058793595.1 of Acidovorax sp. GW835-FHT14G06. Taxonomy (NCBI): domain Bacteria; kingdom Pseudomonadati; phylum Pseudomonadota; class Betaproteobacteria; order Burkholderiales; family Comamonadaceae; genus Acidovorax; species Acidovorax sp. GW835-FHT14G06. The sequence continues at coordinate 59,710 of NZ_JBXAGA010000005.1, read as the reverse complement.
GCGCCCGCCGACGTGGTGCTGATTGCGGGCAAGGGCCACGAAGACACCCAGGAGACGGCAGGCGTGCGCGTGCCGTTCTCCGACATGGCCCACGCGCAAGCTGCGCTGCAGGCACGAGGAGCCCACACATGGGCATGAACACCATTGCACCCGTCATGACGCTGCAGCAAGCCTGGGCGCTTCTGCAGCCGCGTATTCCCGCCGCCCGCCTGGTGGGTGATGGCGCCACCCCGCTGGCGCGTGTGCACACCGACACGCGCACCCTGCAGCCGGGCGATCTGTTTGTGGCGCTCAAAGGCGAGCGTTTTGACGCCAATGCCTTCCTTGCGGACGCCCGCGCAGGCGGAGCTGCGGCGGCCATTGCACACGGAGGCCTGGAGGCAGCCGGTTCGCCCGGCATCGAAGTGCCTGACAGTCTGGCTGCGCTGGGCGCACTGGCCACCGGCTGGCGCGCGCAGTTCCACCTGCCGCTGATCGGCGTGACGGGTAGTAATGGCAAGACCACGGTGACGCAGATGATCGCGTCCATCCTGCGTGCCTGGCAGGGCGAGGCTGCGTTTGCCACGCAGGGCAATTTCAACAACGACATCGGTGTGCCGCTGATGCTGATGCGCCTGCGCGCCAGCCACCGCGCCGCCGTGATCGAGATGGGCATGAATCACCCCGGCGAGATCGCCACGCTGGCTGCCATGGCCCAGCCCACGGTGGCCTTGGTCAACAACGCGCAGCGCGAGCATCTGGAGTTCATGCACACCGTCGAGGCTGTTGCCCGCGAAAACGGTTCGGTGTTTGACAGCCTGCCCGCCGATGGCGTGGCCGTGTTCCCGGCAGGGGATACCTATACGGGCCTGTGGCAGTCGCGGGCCATGGAGCGGCCCGACCGCCGCACGGTGACCTTTGGTGATGGCGGCGATGTTCGCTGTGCGCAGGCCACGTGGGAGCGCGGCGCCTGGGCGGTCACCCTGGCCACACCACGCGGCGAGATCACGACCCGCCTGCACATCGCAGGCCGCCACAACGTCACCAACGCACTGGCGGCCACGGCCTGCACGCTGGCAGCGGGTGCGCCTCTGGCCGCCATTGCCCAGGGCCTGCGCGATTTCATGCCGGTCAAGGGGCGCTCGCGTGCGTTCAGCGTGTCGGTGGCAGGCCGCGAGGTCACGGTGGTGGACGATACGTACAACGCCAACCCTGACTCCATGCATGCCGCCATCCAGGTTCTGGCCGAGTTGCCGGGGCCGCAGTTGCTGGTCATGGGCGATATGGGCGAGGTCGGTGATCAAGGGCCTCAGTTCCACGCTGAAGCCGGTGCGCTGGCGCGTGCTGCCGGTATCCCCAGGCTGTTTGCGCTCGGAGCGCAGTCGGTGCACGCCGCGTCGGCCTATGGCGAAGGGGCCCTGCATTTCAACGAGATGGCAGCGCTGCTGGATGCTGTGCGCAGCGCATTGCCCACGGTGGGCAGCGTGCTGGTCAAGGGATCGCGATTCATGAAGACGGAACAGGTGGTCGAGGCCATTGCGGCCGCCGCACTGCCCCCAGAACAACAACAAAAGCCGATCAATCCACGGGAGGGACACCATGGCGCAACGCATTGAAATCGACCGCGCGGTGCCTGCCCACGCCGGAGGTGCCACATGCTGCTGATGCTGTCGCAATGGCTGCAGGGCCTGTCGCCCGAGTTCGGCTTCTTTCGGGTGTTCCAGTACCTCACGTTCCGCGCGGTGATGGCCGCCATGACGGCGCTGCTCATCGGACTGGTGGCCGGCCCCAAGGTGATCCGCGTGCTCACCTCGCTCAAGATCGGCCAGCCCATCCGGGGCTATGCGATGCAGTCGCACCTGTCCAAGAGTGGCACGCCCACCATGGGCGGTGTGTTGATCCTGTTGTCGATCGCCATTTCCACATTGCTGTGGTTCGACCTGTCCAACCGCTTTGTGTGGATCGTGTTGATCGTCACGCTGGGCTTTGGCGCCATCGGCTGGGTGGATGACTGGCGCAAGGTGGTCCATAAGGACCCCGAGGGCATGCGCTCGCGCGAGAAGTATTTCTGGCAGTCGGTGATCGGCCTCATGGCCGCGCTGTACCTGGTGTTCAGCATTTCCGAAAGCTCCAACGCCAAGGTGTGGGAGCTGTTTGTGGGCTGGGTCCAGTCGGGCTTCTCGCTCGACCTGCCACCCAAGGCGGGGTTGCAGTTGCCCTTCTTCAAGGAAGTGAGCTACCCGCTGGGTGTCCTGGGCTTCGTGATCCTGACTTATCTGGTGATCGTGGGCTCCAGCAATGCGGTGAACCTGACCGATGGCCTGGACGGCCTGGCCATCATGCCCGTGGTGATGGTGGGCTCGGCCCTGGGCGTGTTTGCCTACGTCACCGGCAGCTCGGTGTATTCCAAGTACCTGTTCTTCCCGCACATTCCGGGCTCGGGCGAGTTGCTGATCTTCTGCGCAGCCATGGCGGGCGCGGGCCTGGCTTTCCTCTGGTTCAACGCGCACCCCGCCCAGGTCTTCATGGGCGACGTGGGCGCGCTCGCGCTGGGCGGAGCCCTGGGCACCATCGCCATCATCGTGCGCCAGGAGATTGTGTTGGCCATCATGGGCGGCATCTTTGTGGTCGAGGCTCTGTCGGTGATGCTGCAGGTCACCTGGTTCAAGTACACCAAGAAGCGCTACGGAGAAGGCCGTCGCCTGCTCAAGATGGCGCCCCTGCACCACCACTTTGAAAAGAGCGGCTGGAAAGAAACGCAGGTGGTTGTCCGCTTCTGGATCATCACCATGCTGCTGTGCCTGATTGGCCTGTCCACGCTGAAACTGCGATGAACCCGAACGATCCTCTTGTCCCTGACCCCCTCGGTACGCCCGAGGTCATGCCCCCGTTGGCAGGGGCTGGGGTGGATGCTGACGGTGCTCCAGAGGTCCCTCCTGAAGCGCAGGATGCTGCGCCTCTGGCGCCTGAAGTGAATCCGGCGCAAGACGTTGCGGCATCAGGCAGCGAAGTGCCAGAAGTCATGTCGGCAGCGGAGGGCACTGAGGGAGCACCAGGCGCGCCTGCAGCTAAAAGCACCAGTACCGCCTGGAACCCCGAGGCGGTGCCCGCCGTCTCCGCCGCCAAGGCTGCGGCAGACTTTGTGGCGCAGATCTTTGCCGAGGTGGCCGCACCCGATTCAGGACCTGCTGACAGTGCGGACATTACTGACACCGCAGAGGCCGACGAGTCCGTGACCCCCGACATACCTGCAGGTCCGGCGCGCGACGGCGTCGTGAACCTGCTGCAAGACCAGAACATCCTGATCCTGGGCCTGGGTGCCTCAGGCATGGCGATGGCACGCTGGTGCGTGCGCTGCGGCGCGCAGGTCACCGTGGCCGATACACGCGCCGCGCCGCCGCAACTGCCCGCATTGCAGCAGGAGCTGCCCCAGGTGCGGTTTGTGTCGGGCGCATTCGATGCCAGCCTGGTGCAAGGGCAGAACCTGCAGGCGGTCTATCGTTCGCCAGGACTGAGCCCCGAGGCAGTTGCTCCTGTTTTGGTAGCGGCTCGTGCAAACAACATTTGCGCTGGTGGCGAGTTGAGCCTGTATGCCATAGCCCTGGCAGCGTTGCGCAGTTCGCACGCGTATGCCCCGGCCGTGCTGGCCATCACCGGGACCAACGGCAAGACCACCGTGACCTCGCTCACTGGCCAGCTGGTGGAGCGCTCAGGCAAACGCGTGGCCGTGGCCGGCAACATCGGTCCGACCCTGCTCGACACGCTGGCAGAACACCTGGATGCAGACACCTTGCCCGACGTGTGGGTGCTGGAGCTGTCGAGCTTTCAGCTCGATGGCGTCATGGGCTTTGAGCCCACGGCCGCCACGGTGCTCAACATCACGCAGGACCATCTGGACTGGCACGGCAGCATCGAAGCCTACGCCGCTGCCAAGGCGCACATCTTCGGGCAGGCGGGCTTGATGATCCTGAACCGCGAAGACCCGGGCGTGATGGCGATGCTTCCGCCACCCGTCAAGGTCAAGCTGCAAAAGCCGCAAGTGCGCACTCACATCACGTTTGGTGGCGATATGCCCCGGCGTCCGGGCGACTTTGGCATTGAGGTGGTGAGCGGCATGCCCTGGCTGGTGCGCGCCATGGACGCGGACGAAACCCGCAAGCGCGGCCGTAACGAGGTCGAGGAAGACCTGCACATCCAGCGGCTCATGCCGGCGGATGCACTGCGCATCCGGGGGCGCCACAACGCCACCAATGCATTGGCGGCGTTGGCGCTGGCCACAGCGGCGGGTTGCCCGCTGGCGCCCATGCTCTACGGCTTGCGCGAGTATCGGGGCGAGCCGCATCGTGTGGAGCCTGTGGCCATCATCCACGGCGTGGAATATTTTGACGACAGCAAGGGCACCAACGTGGGCGCCACGGCGGCTGCGCTGGTGGGGCTGGGCGCGGAGCGGCGTTTGGTGGTCATTCTGGGCGGAGAAGGCAAGGGGCAGGACTTTGCGCCCCTGGCAGCCCCCGTCGCACGTTGTGCACGTGCGGTGGTGCTGATTGGCCGCGACGCACCGCTGATCCGCGCTGCGCTCCAGGACGCTGGCGTGCCGTTGCTCGATGCGGACACTTTGCCTGAGGCCGTTGCACTGGCCGCGCAGCGCGCCCATTCTGGCGATGCGGTGCTGATGTCGCCCGCCTGCGCCAGTTTCGACATGTTCAAGGACTATGAGCACCGCGCCCAGGTCTTTTGCGAGACCGTGCGGGCGATGGCCGACGATGCGGGCCAGTCGGCGGAGGGCATGCAATGACGGCACCCGCCAGCACCCTGTTGCAACGCGTGACCGGCTGGTTCGGTGGCCTGCCTGGCAAGGCGGCCGACGTGTTGCCCGTGCGCGTGGGCGGCACCGAGTACCGGCAGTCGTCCAGCACGCCCGCGAGCGTGCTGGGCTTTGACCAGGCCTTGCTCTGGGTGGTGGTGGCACTGCTGGCGTGGGGGTTGGTGATGGTGTATTCGGCGTCGATTGCCATGCCGGACAACCCGCGCTTTGCCAACTATGCGTCCACCCATTTCCTGACCCGCCACATGATGTACCTGGTGGTGGGCTTTGTGGCGGCGCTGCTGGCTTTTCAGGTGCCCATGGCGCTGTGGGAGCGGGTGGCACCCTGGTTGTTCATCGTGGCGCTGCTCATGCTGGTGGCGGTGTTGATCCCCGGCGTGGGCAAGGTCGTCAATGGCGCACGCCGCTGGCTGTCCATCGGGCCGGTGGGCTTTCAGCCGTCCGAGGTCGCGAAGTTTGCGGTGCTGATCTATGCCGCCGACTACATGGTGCGCAAGATGGAGGTGAAGGAACGCTTCTTCCGCGCCGTGCTGCCCATGGGCGCTGCGGTGGCCATCGTCGGTGTGCTGCTGCTGGCCGAGCCCGACATGGGCGCCTTCATGGTGGTGGCCGTGATCGCCATGGGCATCCTGTTCCTGGGCGGCGTGAACGCCCGCATGTTCTTCCTGATCGCCGGGGTGCTGGTGGGAGCCTTCGCACTGATGATTGCCAGTTCGCCCTGGCGCCGCGAGCGGGTGTTTGCGTACCTTGACCCTTTCAGCGAACAGCACGCGCTGGGCAAGGGCTATCAGCTCTCGCACTCGCTGATCGCCATCGGCCGCGGCGAGGTGTTTGGCGTGGGGCTGGGTGGCAGTGTGGAGAAGCTGCACTGGCTGCCCGAGGCGCACACCGACTTTTTGCTCGCCGTAATCGGCGAGGAGTTTGGCCTGGTGGGCGTGGTCACGCTCATCGTGCTGTTCTTGTGGATGACCCGCCGCATCATGCACATCGGCCGCCAGGCCATTGCGCTGGACCGCGTGTTCGCGGGGCTGGTGGCGCAAGGTGTGGCGATCTGGATCGGTTTTCAGGCCTTCATCAACATGGGTGTGAACCTGGGCGCGCTGCCAACCAAGGGGCTCACGCTGCCGTTGATGAGCTTTGGGGGGTCGGCGATCTTGATGAACCTGGTGGCGCTGGCCGTGGTGCTCAGGGTGGATTACGAAAACAAGCTGCTCATGCGCGGAGGCCGCGTATGAGAAGTTTGTTTTACCAAAACAAGCTGTGCATTGCGCAAGCAATGCCAGGCACGCAGTGCCTGATGCGCGGAGGCCGCACATGACGCAGAAGACGGCCCTCATCATGGCGGGTGGTACCGGCGGCCATATCTTTCCGGGCCTGGCCGTGGCCGAGGAGCTGCGCACGCGCGGCTGGCGTGTGCACTGGCTGGGCGCGCCCGGCAGCATGGAGTCGCGCATCGTGCCGCAGCACGGCTTTGCGCTGGAGTTGATCGACTTCTCGGGCGTGCGTGGCAAGGGGCTGGTCACGCTGGCCTTGCTGCCGCTGCGTTTGCTGCGCGCGTTCTGGCAGGCCCTGCAGGTGGTGCGGCGCGTCAAGCCCGATGTGGTGGTGGGCCTTGGAGGCTACATCACCTTTCCGGGCGGCATGATGGGCGTGCTGGCAGGCAAACCCCTGGTGCTGCACGAGCAGAACTCGGTGGCGGGCATGGCCAACAAGGTGCTGGCCGGTGTGGCCGACCGGGTGTTCACCGCCTTCCCCAACGTGTTCAAGAAGGGCCAGTGGGTGGGCAATCCGCTGCGCACCGCCTTCACGCAGCAGCCCGGTCCGACTGAGCGGTTTGCGGGCCGCAGCGGTCCGCTGCGTCTGCTGGTGGTGGGCGGCAGCTTGGGCGCGCGTGCCCTCAACGAAATCGTGCCTCAGGCCATTGCCCTGATGCCAGCTGTACAGCGCCCCACTGTGGTCCACCAGAGCGGAGCGACGCAGATCGATGCACTGCGCGCCAACTATGCTGCCGCTGGGGTCGAGGCAGAGCTGACGCCTTTCATCGACGACACCGCCAGCGCTTTTGCGGCGGCCGACGTCATCGTCTGCCGTGCGGGGGCCAGCACCGTCACGGAGATCGCCGCGGTGGGCGCCGCGTCCATCTTTGTGCCCTTCCCGTCGGCGGTGGATGACCACCAGACCACCAACGCGCAGTTCCTCGTGAATGCAGGGGGCGGCTGGCTGGTGCAGCAGCGCGACCTGACGGCCGAGGGGTTGTCAAAAATGCTATTAAATTTAGAGCGTTCCACGCTTGTGGATGTAGCGCTCAAGGCCAAAAACATGCAAAAAATTAACGCCACCCGCGAAGTGGTGACTGCCTGCGAGGAGTTGGCTCAATCATGAAACACGCGATTCGCCATATCCATTTTGTGGGCCTGGGCGGCGCCGGCATGAGCGGCATCGCTGAGGTACTGTTCAATTTGGGCTACCGCATCACGGGCTCGGACCTGGCCGACAGCGCCACGCTGCGCCGCCTGCAGGGGCTGGGTATCAAGACCTGCCTGGGCCACGCCGCTGCGCACATCGACGGCGCAGACGCCGTGGTCACGTCCACCGCCGTCACGGCCGACAACCCCGAGGTGTTGGCCGCGCGGGAGAAGAAGATCCCCGTGGTGCCCCGCGCGCTCATGCTGGCCGAGCTGATGCGCCTCAAGCAGGGCATTGCCATTGCCGGCACGCACGGCAAGACCACCACCACCAGCCTGGTGACCAGCGTGCTGGCCGAGGCGGGGCTGGATCCGACCTTCGTCATCGGCGGCAAGCTCAACAGCGCCGGTGCCAATGCCAAGCTGGGCAGCGGCGACTACATCGTGGTCGAGGCCGACGAGTCCGACGCGTCCTTCCTGAACCTGCTGCCCGTGATGGCCGTCGTGACCAACATCGACGCCGACCACATGGAGACCTACGGACACGACTTTGGCCGGCTCAAGGGCGCATTTGTCGATTTTCTGCACCGCATGCCCTTCTACGGCACGGCCATCCTGTGTGTGGACAGCCCGGCCGTGCGCGACATCCTGCAAAGCGTGACCTGCCCCATCACCAGCTACGGCTTCTCGGAAGACGCGCAGGTGCGCGCCATCAACGTGCAGGCCGAGGCTGGCCAGATGCGCTTCACCGTGCAGCGGCGCAACGGCGTCACGCTGCCTGACATGGAGGTCGTGCTCAACCTCGCGGGCGAGCACAACGTGCTCAACGCGCTGTCTGCGATTGCCGTGGCCGTGGAGCTCAACATCCCGGACGAAGCCGTGCAGCGTGCGCTCGCAGGCTTCAAGGGCGTGGGCCGGCGCTTCCAGCGCTATGGCGACCTGCCCGCGAAAGATGGCGGTTTGTTCACTGTCATCGATGACTACGGCCACCACCCTGTGGAGATGGCCGCCACGCTGGCAGCCGCGCGTGGCGCATTCCGCGGCCGCCGTCTGGTGCTGGCCTTCCAGCCGCACCGCTACAGCCGCACGCGCGATTGCTTTGAGGATTTCGTCAAGGTCATTGGCAACGCCGACGCAGTGCTGCTCACCGAGGTGTACGCCGCTGGTGAAGCGCCGGTCGTGGCCGCCGATGGCCGCTCGCTGGCCCGTGCCTTGCGTGTGGCCGGCCGTGTGGAGCCGGTGTTTGTGGACAACGTGGCTGATCTGCCCCAAGCCATTGCCGACAACGCACGCGCTGGTGATGTGGTGATGTGCATGGGTGCAGGCTCCATTGGCGCTGTGCCCGGCAAGGTGGTTGAGATGCTACAAAATAATGAGCTTAAAGCGCATGAAGGGAGCGCACTATGACCCTTCCAGAATCCCTTATCGATGTGAAATCGCTGGGCAAGGTCGCCGTCTTGATGGGTGGGGACTCGGCCGAGCGCGAAGTGTCGCTGATGTCGGGCAGCGGCGTGCTGCAGGCCTTGCGGGCGCGCGGCGTGGACGCGCATGCGTTCGACCCTGCACACAACCCGCTGAGCGATCTGCAGCGCGACGGCTACGCGCGCTGCTTTATCGCGCTGCACGGCCGACATGGCGAGGACGGCACGGTGCAGGGTGCGCTGGAGCTGCTGCGCATCCCGTACACCGGCCCCGGCGTGATGGCTTCGGCCATTGCGATGGACAAGGTCATGACCAAGCGCGTGTGGCTGGCTGAAGGCCTGCCTACGCCACGCTACGTCTGGCTGGCACCCGACCGCCAGCAGCGCGAGGTGGTGCGCACCGTGCCCGACGAGCTGGGCCTGCCCCTCATCGTCAAGCCTCCGCGCGAAGGCTCGTCCATCGGCGTGACCAAGGTGCGCGGCTATTCGGACATGCAGGAGGCTGTGCAGCTGTCTGCCCAGTACGACCCCGATGTGCTGTGCGAAGAGTTCATCGAGGGCGAGGAGGTGACCTGCCCCGTGCTGGGCCAGGGCGCCAGCGCCCGTGCACTGCCGGTGATCCGCATCGTGGCCCCCGATGGTGCTTACGACTACCAGAACAAGTATTTCACCGACGACGTGAAGTACCAGTGCCCGAGCGGCCTGCCCGAGGCCGAAGAGCGCGAGATACAGCGCATCGTGCTGGAGGCCTACCGCACCCTGGGCTGCCGTGGCTGGGGCCGTGCCGACCTGATGATCCGCGCGAGCGACCGCAAGCCCTTCTTGCTGGAGATGAATACATCCCCCGGCATGACGGGGCATTCGCTGGTGCCCATGTCGGCCCGGGCCTCGGGCATCAGCTACGAGGAGCTGTGTCTGCGCATTCTCGCGGATGCGGCACTGGACACGCCCGCAAAGCCAAAGGCTGACTGATGACCCAGACGCTGCCCGCACCCCTGGACGTCAAGCTCATGAACCTGACCGCTTCGGTCCTGTTCGTGGGCTGCGCCATGGCTGTGCTGGCGGCGGGAGCTTGGTGGGCCCTTCGCTACCCCGGCTTTGCCATCGCACGCATCGTGGTCCAGGGCGAGCTGGTGCACAACAACGCGGTGACCCTGCGGGCCAATGTGGCGCCGCACCTAGTGGGCAACTTCTTCACCGTGGACCTGCGTGCCGCCCGCGAGGCCTTCGAGCAGGTGCCCTGGGTGCGCCGCGCGCAAGTGCGGCGGGTGTACCCCGGCAGCCTGCGTGTGGAGTTGCAGGAGCATGACGCGGTGGCTTACTGGGGGCCGGACACCGGCTCAGCGCTGGTCAACAGCCAGGGCGAAGTCTTCGAGGCCAATGTGGGCGATGTGGAGCAGGAGGGCCTGCCGCGCCTGCAGGGGCCCACCGGCAGTTCGGCCGAAGTGCTGCAGATGTATGGGCTGCTGGAGCCGGTGTTCCAGCCGCTGGGTCTGGACGTGGAAGAGCTCCAGCTGACCGGGCGAGGCGGCTGGCGCGCCACCCTCGACAGCGAGGCCGTGGTGGAGCTGGGAGGCGGCACGCCGCAGGAAGTGGTGCAGCGCACGCAGCGTTTTGTACGCACCCTGACCCAGGTGGCCGCGCAGTATGGCCGCCGTGTGGACGCGCTGGAGTCCGCGGACCTGCGCCATGCCGGGGGCTACGCCCTGCGCTTGCGGGGTGTGACCACAGTGACTGCAGACGCAACCGGCGCGACGGCCGTGCGCAAGAGGTAGTGGCATGAGGCAAGACAGGACAGGACGCAGCGTGCTACGGGCCCCAAGAGGGCGGTGCGAGGGGTTGGTGGGACAGCGGGACAGAACCGAGAAGGGCAGAGACTGATATGGCAAGAGAATACAAAGACGTCGTCGTGGGGCTGGACATTGGCACCGCCAAGGTCATGGCCGTGGTGGCCGAGGTTCTGCCCAATGGCGAGCTCAAGCTCGCAGGCCTGGGCGTGGCCCCGAGCAACGGTCTGAAGCGCGGGGTGGTGGTCAATATCGACGCCACCGTGCAGAGCATTCAGCAAGCCTTGAAAGAGGCCGAGCTGATGGCCGACTGCAAGATCCAGCGCGTGTACACCGGCATCACGGGCAGCCACATTCGCGGTCTCAACTCCAGCGGCATGGTGGCCGTGAAGGACAAGGAAGTCACCTCTGCCGACGTGGCGCGCGTGGTCGAGACGGCCAAGGCCATCAACATCAGCAGCGACCAGCGCCTGCTTCTGGTGGAGCCACAAGAGTTTGTGATCGACGGGCAGGATGTGAAAGAGCCCATCGGCATGAGCGGCATCCGCCTGGAGGCCAAGATCCACATAGTGACCGGTGCGCAAAGCGCCGCAGAAAACATCATCAAATGCGTGCGCCGCTGCGGCCTGGAAGTGGAGCAGCTCATGCTGAACCCGCTGGCCAGCAGCCAGGCCGTGCTCACCGACGACGAGCGCGAACTGGGTGTGGTGGTGGTGGACATTGGTGCGGGCACGACCGATGTCGCCATCTTCACTGGCGGCGCGATCCGCCACACGGCAGTGATTCCGATTGCGGGCGATCTCATCACCAGCGACATTGCGATGGCGCTGCGCACGCCCACGAAGGACGCCGAGGACATCAAGGTCGAAAGCGGCTACGCCAAGCAACTGTTGGCCGACCCCGAGGCGCAGGTCGAAGTCCCCGGCTTGGGCGACCGCAGCCCGCGCATGCTGAGCAAGCAGGCGCTGGCCGGTGTGATCGAGCCGCGCGTCGAGGAGATCTTCTCGCTCGTGCAGCAGGTGGTGCGAGAGTCGGGCTACGAAGAAGTGCTGTCCTCGGGCATCGTGCTCACGGGCGGCAGTTCAGTCATGCCCGGCATGATCGAGTTGGGCGAAGACATCTTCCTCAAGCCCGTGCGGCGCGGTATCCCGAAGTATTCCAGCGCCCTGGCAGACATGGTGGCCCAGCCCCGTGCCGCCACCGTGATGGGGCTGCTGGAAGAAGCGCGCCTGGCACGCCTGCGCGGCTTCAAGGTGGCTCAGAAGAGCGGGTCCATGAAGACCGCATTCGGGCGCTTCAAAGATTTCATCGTGGGGAATTTCTGACCATGAAATATCCCCTCTGGCTCGCGCGTGGTAGTCCACACCGAAGACCGCGAGAGCGATGGCGATGCACAGGCCCGCCACGCCCTCCAGTTACCAGTACCCCATTTCCCATTTGGCAATTGCATACGAATTTAGAACCAGGAGCTCCAAGATGACCATCGAAATGATCGAAGCCGAAGAATTCAACCAGGGCACCCAGATCAAGGTGATCGGTGTGGGCGGCGGCGGCAGCAATGCCGTCGAGCACATGATTGCCCGTAGCGTGCAGGGCGTGGAGTTTGTCAGCGCCAACACCGACGCACAGGCGCTCACGCGCAGCTCGGCGCACCGCGTCATCCAGCTGGGCAACAGCGGGCTGGGTGCTGGCGGCAAGCCTGAGAAGGCCCGCGATGCGGCTGAGGCGGCGGTGGCGGATATCCGTGAAGCCATTTCTGGCGCCCACATGCTGTTCATCACGGCGGGCATGGGCGGCGGTACGGGCACGGGCGCAGCACCTGTGATCGCGCGCGTGGCCAAGGAGATGGGCATCCTGACGGTGGGCGTGGTCACCAAGCCCTTCGACTGGGAAGGCGGTCGCCGCATGAAGAACGCCGACGATGGCCTGGCCGAGCTGGAAGCCAACGTGGATTCGCTGATCGTGGTGCTCAACGAAAAGCTGCTGGATGTGCTGGGCGACGACATCACCCAGGACGAAGCCTTCGCACACGCCAACGATGTGCTCAAGAACGCCGTGGGCGGTATCGCTGAAATCATCAACGAGTACGGCCAGGTGAACGTGGACTTTGAAGACGTGCGCACCGTGATGGGCGAGCCCGGCAAGGCCATGATGGGCACTGCGACGGCCAGCGGGCCAGACCGCGCACGCATTGCTGCCGAGCAGGCCATCGCCTGCCCGCTGCTCGAAGGTATCGACCTGTCGGGCGCCAAGGGCGTGCTGGTGTTGGTCACGGCCAGCAAGGGCAGCCTCAAGCTGTCCGAGTCACGCCAGGCCATGAACACCATCAACGCCTACGCATCGACCGACGCGCACGTGATCTTCGGCGCTGCCTATGACGAAACCCTGGGCGACGAGATCCGCGTGACCGTGGTCGCCACGGGCCTGTCGCGTGCCAACGCACGCCGCCAGCCCATCTCGGTGGTTCAGGGTGGCCTGCGCACCGGCACGGACAACATGGCCTACCAGATGCCCGTCGCCGGTGTGGGTACGCTGGGTGGTGCCGTGGGCGTGCAAGGCGGCCACGCAGGCAGCGCGCAGGCCGACTACGGCAGCATGTCGGTGCCCAGCGTCTGGCGCACCAACCGCACACAGGCCGCAGCCCGCGTGGATGCGCTGTCGTCCGGTGGCATGGATGACCTGGAGATCCCCGCCTTCCTGCGCAAGCAAGCCGACTGACAGGCCGGTTGTTCACACGGTGCTGGCCCCTCACCGGGGCCGCAACACAAAAAGCCCTGCCAGCGCAAGCTGGCAGGGCTTTTTGACTGGGGCCGCGCGACCCTGCGCGCGCTCAGGCCTGTGTGGCCAAAGGCATCTCAGCGATCAGAAGGACTCCCAATCATCGTTGTTGTCTGCCGCAGGCTTGGGGCTGCTGGCTTTGGTTGGCAATGCCGCCGCAGGCGAAGGTGAAGGCGCGGGTTTGCGAGGGGCCGTGGGCGCCTTGGCAAGGGCAGGGCGAGGCGCTGTAGCGCGCACTGCAGGGGCCACGGCGCGAGGGGCAGGCGCGGGTCGGCTGGCCGGGGTGGGGGCCGAGGTGCTACCGTTCACACGGAACAGCGCCACCACCTGGGTGAGCTTCATGGCCTGCTCGCGCAGACTGTCTGCTGCTGCGGCCGACTGCTCCACCAGCGCTGAGTTCTGCTGGGTCATCTGGTCCAGCTGGTTCACGGCGGTGTTGACCTGGGCAATGCCCTGGCTCTGCTCCGAGGTGGCCGAGCGGATTTCTCCAATGATGTCTGTCACGCGTTGAACGCTGTCCACGATCTCGGTCATGGTGGCTCCTGCATTGCCCACCAGTTGCGTGCCCGATGCCACCTTCTCCACGGAAGCGTCGATCAGTGTCTTGATTTCCTTGGCGGCTGCTGCGCTGCGCTGTGCCAGACTGCGCACTTCGCTGGCGACCACCGCAAAACCGCGACCCTGTTCACCTGCGCGCGCTGCCTCGACGGCGGCGTTGAGCGCCAGGATGTTGGTCTGGAACGCAATGCCGTCGATCACGCCGATGATGTCGCTGATCTTGTTGCTGCTGGCGTTGATGTCCTGCATGGTGGATACCACGCGGGACACCACTTCCCCTCCGCGCGCCGCCACGGCAGCCGCTGAAGTTGCCATCTGGTTGGCGGTTTGCGCGGAGTCCGATGTCTGCTTGACGGTGCTGGTCAGCTCTTCCATGCTGCTGGCGGTGGTTTGCAGGTTGCTGGCCGTGTCTTCAGTGCGATGGGCCAGGTCGTTGTTGCCCTGGGCAATTTCCCCCGACGCCGTAGCAATGCTGTCCGTGGCCGACCGTACCTCGGTCACCAGCTTGCGCAGCGAGGCCACCATGTGTGCCAGGCCATCGAGCATGGAGCCGGGTGGGGCCGCCGGAATCTGGGCATCCAGGTTGCCTTCGGCCACCTCGGACATGATCGCAATGGCATGGGTGGGTTCGCCACCAATCTGGCGCAGCACCGAGCGCGACACGAGCAGGCCGATCACCCCCACCACCACAAACACCGCCACCACCAGCGCCAGGCTTGACCACAGGGCCTTGCGCAGCATGGCATCCACGTCATCGGTATACAACCCGGAGCCGACCATCCAGTTCCAGCCATCCACCTTGACGATGTACTGCAGCTTGGGCACGGGTGTCTGCTGGCCGGGGCGCGCAAACATGGTGGGTACAAAGGCCTTGCCGTCCTTGCTGCTGCGCATGCCGTTGACCAGCAGGCCGATGATGTCCACGCCCGAACCATCCTTGACCTTGCCGAGCATGTCCTGCCCGTCCCACTCGGTCTTGAAGGGGTGCATCACGCCCACGCCCTCGGTGGTCCAGATGTAGAAATATTCGGTCTTGCCCTCGGGGCCGCCGTAGCGGGCAATGCGCAGGGCATCCTTGGCGGCCTTCTGCGCGTCTTCCACCGACATGGCACCGCTCGCGGCCTTGGCCTGGTACCCGACCACGATGCTGTGGGCGGACTGTACGGCGGTGGTCAGCAGGTCCTTGCGGGACTCGGTGATCAGCCGCCGCTCCTGGAGGAGTGACAGGATGGCCATGATCAACAGCGCCATGAGCGCGGTGCCGATCATGAGCATGACTTTCATCTTGAAACTGAGCTTGCTCATGGGAGTCTCCTGTGGGGCGGGTGCGGTTTGTTCATGTTGTGTGTTCTCAAAGCCCTCTGATGCCAAATTGTGCGGCGAACCGTGGGGTCAGTGCAGTAGGTGAAAACGCGGCGGTAGCTCTACCTATGGGCCGCCAACGTTCCCAGTGTGGCGCCCCGTCTGTGGTGCAGGCAAAACCTCTGCCGGTGCGGGGCGGTGTGCCAGAACCTAAAATACGCGGATGCTCCAGCAACGCACCCTCAAGACCCTGACCCGCGCCGTAGGCGTGGGTCTGCACAGCGGCCAGCGGGTCGAGTTGACTCTGCGGCCCGCACAGCCGGACACAGGCATCGTGTTCCGGCGGGTGGATCTGCCACAGCCGGTGGACATTCCCATCCGTGCCGAGGCCGTGACGGATACGCGGCTGGCATCCACCATTGCGGTGGGTAATGCCAAGGTGCACACGGTGGAGCACCTGATGTCGGCCTGTGCCGGACTGGGCATCGACAATCTCTATGTGGACATCACGGCCGAAGAGGTCCCCATTCTCGATGGGTCTTCGGCTTCGTTCGTGTTCCTGCTGCAAAGCGCTGGGGTGGAACTGCAGAACGCACCAAAGCGTTTCATCCGCGTCACCCGGCCGGTGGAGGTGCGCGAGGGCGAAGGCGCCAATGCCAAGTGGGCGCGCCTTACGCCTTACCACGGCTACAAGCTCAGTTTTGAAATCGACTTTGACCACCCGGCCGTGGACTCCACCGGTCAGCGCGTGGAGTTTGACCTGGGGCAAGGCAACTACAGCCGCGACATTGCCCGCGCCCGCACCTTCGGTTTCACCCGCGATGTGGAAATGATGCGCTCCAACGGCCTGGCGCTGGGTGGCGGCCTGGACAACGCCATCGTGATGGACGACTACAAGGTGCTCAACAGCGACGGTCTGCGCTATGACGACGAGTTCGTGAAGCACAAGATCCTCGATGCGATGGGGGACCTGTACCTCATCGGCAAACCGCTGCTGGCCGCGTACAGCGCGTTCCGTTCGGGCCACGCCATGAACAACCTGTTGCTGCGCGAGCTGCTGGCCCAGCGCGACGCCTGGGAGGTGGTCACGTTCGAGGACGAGCGCCAGGCACCCACCGGTTTTGCGCAGCCTGCGCGCGCCTGGTAGGGCCCGCCCGCCATGTTGATCTTTCGCTGGCTGGCCATGCTGCTGCTCCTGGCGGCTGCCGTGTCGTTTGCGTTTTATGCAGGCACGGGCCAGCCGCGCTACAAGCGCTTGGGGCTCGTCATCCTCAAGTGGACGGTGATTGCTGCTGTGTTCTTCTTCGCGGTGCTCCTCATCGGCCGACTGGCCTGAGAAGGTGTGAGCGAACCCGCCATGCCCGCTCATCCCGCCAAAACACACCCGTTCGTCGTTACAAATGCTCGCCATAGCCCGAGCTATGGCTGCGCTTTGCGCCTAGATCGGGCGCGTTTTGGCGGCCTGCTCGGGCACGCCGGATTCATTCACACCTTCTGACCGCACGGGCTCTGCCGCCCCGTTTTTCTCTGGCCTATACTCGCGCCTGCTCCGGGGTGTGCTGATGCGCTGAGATGCAAGAGTCCTGAAGGAATTCAGGCAAGCTTGCGAACCCGACGAACTTGATCCGGTTCATACCGGCGGAAGAAGAGCCGACCTCCTTGTCCCCGTGCCCGCAGTCCCTGTGGGCACGCCTTGCCTCAGGCGCTGCCGCACCTGAGGGGCGCACAGGTCCATTCCGGAGCAGAACCCACCGCCCCGGAACCAGGAGACCTGCCCCATGAACGCCCCCGACCCCCTTGCCAAGCTGGCCACACCCGAGAAGTTCGCCGAGCTGCTCGCGAGCACGCGCGAGCCCTTCCCCGCATCGCACAAGGCCTATATCCCCGGCCAACTGCACACCGACCTGCGCGTACCGGTGCGCGACATTGCGCTGACCAACGGCGAACTGGTCAGCGTGTACGACACCTCCGGCCCCTACACCGACCCGAATGCGACCATTGATGTGCGCAAAGGCTTGGCCAGCGTGCGCGGTGGCTGGATCACCGGCCGGGGCGATGTGGAGCACTACGAAGGCCGCGCGCCCTTGGCGCTGGACGACGGCCAAAAGAGCGAAGACGCCACCCGCCTCGCCCAGCTGCGCGCCGAGGCCGCCGCCCTGCAGCGCAAGCCCCTGCGCGCCAAGGCCGGTGCCAACGTCACGCAGATGCACTACGCCAAGAAGGGCATCGTCACGCCCGAGATGGAGTACGTGGCCATCCGTGAAAACGGCAAGCGTGAGTGGATGGAGCAGTACATGGCCGATGCAGGCCGCGAGAAGCGCCTGATGGGCAACCCCATGGGCGCCAGCATCCCGCGCATCATCACGCCTGAGTTTGTGCGCGACGAGGTGGCCCGGGGCCGCGCCATCATCCCCGCCAACATCAACCACCCCGAGGTGGAGCCGATGGCGATTGGCCGCAACTTCCTGGTCAAGATCAACGCCAACATCGGTAACTCGGCCGTCACGTCGAGCATCGAAGAAGAAGTGGAAAAGCTGGTGTGGGCCATCCGCTGGGGCGCCGACAACGTGATGGACCTTTCGACCGGCAAGAACATCCACACCACGCGCGACTGGATCGTGCGCAACTCGCCCGTGCCGATTGGCACCGTGCCCATCTACCAGGCGCTCGAGAAAGTGGGCGGCGTGGCCGAAGACCTGACCTGGGCGATCTTCCGCGACACGCTGATCGAGCAGGCCGAGCAGGGCGTGGACTACTTCACCATCCACGCGGGCGTGCGCCTGGCCTACATCCACCTCACGGCGCAGCGCCGCACGGGCATCGTCTCGCGCGGCGGCTCCATCATGGCCAAGTGGTGCATGGCGCACCACCGTGAGAGCTTCCTGTACGAGCATTTCGAGGACATCTGCGACATCATGAAGGCGTACGACGTGTCGTTCAGCCTGGGCGATGGCCTGCGCCCCGGCTGCGCGTCCGATGCCAACGACGAGGCGCAGTTTGCCGAGCTGCACACGCTGGGCGAGCTGACCCAGGTGGCCTGGAAGCACGACGTGCAGACCATGATCGAAGGCCCGGGCCATGTGCCCATGCACATGATCCAGGCCAACATGACCGAGCAGCTCAAGACCTGCCACGAAGCCCCGTTCTACACACTGGGCCCGCTGACCATCGACATCGCCCCCGGCTACGACCACATTGCTTCGGCCATCGGCGCGGCCATGATCGGCTGGATGGGCACGGCCATGCTGTGCTACGTGACGCCCAAGGAGCACCTGGGACTGCCCGACCGCGACGACGTGAAGCAGGGGATCATTGCGTACAAGATCGCCGCCCACGCGGCCGATGTGGCCAAGGGCCACCCGGGCGCGCGCTCGCGTGACGATGCGTTGAGCCAGGCACGCTTCGATTTCCGCTGGCAGGACCAGTTCAACCTGGGCCTGGACCCCGAAACGGCCAAGGAATACCACGATGAAACGCTGCCGAAGGACTCGGCCAAGGTGGCGCATTTCTGCTCGATGTGCGGTCCCAAGTTCTGCTCCATGAAGATCACGCAGGAGGTGCGCGACTTCGCCGCGCAAAAGGGCGTGGCTGAGGCCGAAGCCCTGGCCCAGGGCATGCAGACCAAGGCGGCGGAGTTCCAGAAGGGCGGGGGCGAGTTGTACATCCCCCTCAAGCCCGTGTGAAAACGGCGCAATAAGCGCAGCTACTGGCCCCGAGGATTCCCTGAAACAGGGCCCCGGGGCCGTGCTTACCCTGTGCGATGGACCGCCTTGCCCGGCATATAGTCCCGCCCACCCCCGGCCCAGAAGGTGGGGGGTGTGTGTGGCACCAAATTTGCTATGCTGGACTGTCTGTTAAAAAA
This sequence comes from Acidovorax sp. GW835-FHT14G06, assembly GCF_058793595.1. Taxonomy (NCBI): domain Bacteria; kingdom Pseudomonadati; phylum Pseudomonadota; class Betaproteobacteria; order Burkholderiales; family Comamonadaceae; genus Acidovorax; species Acidovorax sp. GW835-FHT14G06. The sequence goes on along the minus strand of NZ_JBXAGA010000005.1, from coordinate 40,793 downwards.
TGTAAGGAAGAGCCATGAATGCTCTCGGCCGCTTCTCCATCCGCACGCGTCTCTACTTCGGAACCGTCTTTTCCCTGATCCTTCTGGTCGTCATCGGTGCCATGGGCTACGTGGCCCTGGACCGAACGCGTGGCACCCTGCAAGTGCTGTTTTCAGAACGCGTGCAGACGCTGACCGACATGTCCGAGCTGCGCACCACCCTGGGTGACCTGCGCCGGACCGAAAAAGACATCATCATCAACTTCAACAACTCGGTCGAGGTCTCGGCCCTGCGCGAGTCCTGGGCCAAAACCCTGACCTCCCTGCGCAAGCGCCTGGCCGATGTGCGGCAAGTGCAGTCGGGCGATGCCGAGTTCGTGGCCTCCATCGACAAGTCCCTGGACGAGATCAAGCAGTACGAAACCGGCATCTCGCCCATCTTCGAGAAAATCGAGGGCGCGCAGCTCGACGGCGCAGGGGGCGGCGCCTACGCCGACCGCCTGAAGGTCCACATGGAGGCCACCGACAAGCTGTTCTCCAGCCTTGCCGCTTCGGCGCGCGCGCAGATGGACGAGGCCCGCGCGGGCGTCGAATCGCGCACCTCCACCATGGCCGCACTGATTGGCGTGGGCCTGGTGCTGGCGCTGGCGGTGTTGATTCCACTCACGTTCTTCAGCGTGCGCTCCATCACGAAATCCCTCGGACAGGCACAGGAGCTGGCTGAACGCATTGCCAGTGGCGATTTGTCGCGCGATGTGGCGGCCATGAACCAGGACGAAGTGGGCCAGCTGGTGGGCGCCATGGGTCGCATGCAGGACTCGTTGCGTGACCTGGTGCGCCAGGTGCAGGACGCGGCGGGCAACATCTCCACCGCCAGCTCCGAGATCGCCAGCGGCAACCACGACCTGAGCCACCGCACCGAGCAGACAGCGGCCAACCTGGAGGAAACCGCTTCATCGATGGAGGTGCTGACCAGCACGGTGCAGCAAAGCGCCCAGGCCTCGCGCCAGGCCAGCGACTTTGCCTCGTCCGCCGCCGAGGTGGCCGCACGCGGCGGCGCCGTGGTGTCGCAGGTGGTGACCACCATGGACCAGATCACCACCAGCTCGCGCAAGATCGCCGACATCACGGGCGTGATCGATTCGATTGCGTTCCAGACCAATATCCTGGCGCTCAACGCGGCGGTGGAAGCCGCCCGTGCCGGTGAGCAGGGCCGTGGCTTTGCGGTGGTGGCTAGCGAGGTGCGCAACCTGGCGCAGCGCAGCGCCGAAGCGGCCAAGGAGATCAAGGGCCTGATCGGTTCGTCGGTGGAGCGGGTCGAAGACGGCTCGCGCCTGGTGAGCCAGGCCGGCCAGACCATGACCGAGATTGTGAGCAGCGTGCGGCGCGTGTCCGACATCATTGCGGAGATCACCGCTTCGTCGGCCGAGCAAAGCGACAACATCGGCCAGATCAGCCAGTCGGTCACCCAGCTCGACCAGATGACCCAGCAGAACGCGGCGTTGGTGGAGGAGTCCACTGCAGCGTCCGAGTCGCTGCGCGAGCAGGCCCACCACCTCAACAGCGCGGTCAGCCAGTTCAAGCTGCAGGACGGCGCAATGACATCCTCGGGGTTCAGCACCTCTGCACCCGCTGCACCCGCTGCGCCTGCCGCACCTGCGGTGGCCCAGGTGGCGCGCCGACCCGCGTTGCAGATACGGTAATTTCAGGTGTTTCTGGCTAGTAGCGCTAGTCTTTCATGCACTGGCAGCTATCAAATATATAGCGAATCAGTCCCGCGTCACCCGCAGCACTTCTTCGCGGCTGGTGATGCCGGCGGCAATCAGGCGCTCGCCATCGTCCCGCATCAGCGCCATGCCACCCGCCAGCGCTGCGGTGCGGATGTCGGCCTCTGAGGCCTGGTTGTGGATCTGTGCCCGGATCGCGTCCGTGGTCACCAGCAACTCGAACACACCCGTGCGGCCGGTGTAGCCCGTCTGGCCACAGTGCTCACAACCGCTGCCGTGGCAGTGGCTGCAGAACTTGCGCACCAGGCGCTGGGCCAGCACGCCTAGCAAGGATGACGACAGCAGGAACGGCTCCACGCCCATGTCGGTCAGTCGCGTCACGGCGCTGGCCGCGTCGTTGGTGTGCAGCGTGGCCAGCACCAGGTGACCCGTGAGCGAGGCCTGGATGGCAATCTGCGCGGTCTCGAAGTCGCGGATTTCGCCAATCATGATGATGTCCGGGTCCTGCCGCAGAATGGCGCGCAGGGCCTTGGCAAAGGTCAGCTCGATCTTGCTGTTGACCTGGGTTTGCCCCACGCCCGGCAGCTCGTACTCGATGGGGTCTTCCACCGTCATGATGTTGTTGCGCGTGGCATCGAGCCGGCCCAGCGCCGCATACAGCGTGGTCGTCTTGCCCGAGCCCGTGGGGCCGGTGACGAGGATGATGCCGTGCGGTTGGCTGATCAGGCCCTCAAAGCGGTGCAGGGTGTTGCCCTGCATGCCTACGGCCTCCAGGCTCAGCTTGCTTTCGCTCTTGTCCAAAAGGCGCAGCACGGCGCGTTCGCCATGGGCGCTGGGTAGCGTGGATACGCGCACGTCGATGGCACGTGTGCCCAGGCGCAGGCTGATGCGGCCGTCCTGCGGCAGGCGCTTTTCGGAGATGTCGAGGTCGGCCATGATCTTCAGGCGCGAGATCAATGCGGCGTGCAGCGCGCGGTTGGGCTGCACCACTTCGCGCAGCGTGCCGTCCACCCGAAACCGCACGCTGCTGTGGCGCTCGTAGGGCTCGATGTGGATGTCGCTCGCACCGTCGCGCGCGGCCTGCGTGAGCAGGGCGTTGAGCATGCGGATGATGGGCGCGTCGCCCGCAGACTCCAGCAAGTCCTCGACGGCAGGCAGCTCCTGCATCATGCGCGAGAGGTCTGCGTCGCTCTCGACCTCGCTCACCACCGTGGCGGCACTCGATTCGCTGTGCGAGTAGGCGGCGCTGATGCGCTGCGCCAGGGCGGGGGCATCGAGCGGCAGCAACTGCTGCACCGGGTGCTTGCGCAGCACTTCGGACAGCGCGCCCGCGTCGGGGCTGGGGCCGTGCCACAGCACCAGCTGGTGGCCGTCGTCTTCCAGCAGCAGCTGGGCGGTGCGGGCAAAGGCGTAGGGCAGGGGGTGGCGCATGCGTGGCGGCCCTTCAGCGTGGCGAGGTCTCTGCGGGCAGCGGGGCCAGCGGCTGGGCAGGCTGGTTGGCTGCGCCGGGCTCTGCGCGCTGTGGCAGCGCAGGCAAGATGGGCGCGCCCGACACCGACTTCATCACCACGCTGGGTGCGGGTTGTGTGGTTTGCTGCAGTGCACGGATGGCCTCGTAGCGGTCCATCATCAGGGCGTCGCTGGTGGCGTTGTCACGCACCACAATGGGGCGCAGGAACACCATCAGGTTGGTCTTGTTGCGGGTGCGGTTCTCGCTGCGGAACAGGTTGCCCAGCACCGGGATGTCGCCCATCACCGGCACCTTGTCCTGACCCTGCGAGTAGCTGTCTTCCAGCAGGCCACCGATCACGATGATGCTGCCGTCGTCCACCACCACGTTCGACTCGATGGAGCGTTTGCTGGTGGTGGGGCCGTTGGCGTTGCTCAGCGTGGCGGTGTCGATCTTGGAGACCTCCTGGTAGATCGCCATCTTCACCGTGCCGTTCTCGCTGATCTGCGGGCGCACCTTGAGCATCAGGCCCACGTCCTTGCGCTCCACCGTGGTGAACGGGTTCACCGTGCTGCTGCCGGTGCTGTTGGCGTAAGAGCCAGTCACGAAGGGCACGTTGTTGCCGATGATGATGCGCGCCTCTTCGTTGTCCAGCGTCATCAGGTTGGGGGTGGAGAGCACGTTGGCATCGCCGCTGTTCTGCAGAAAGTTGGCCAGCGCGCCCAGGTAATACTGGCCGTTGATGCGCGGTGCCAGCGCCAGGTTCAGTCCCTTGCCCAGCGAACTGGCCGCCGACGCGATGGAGGTGGTGGAGCCCGATGCCAGGGCGGCCGTCACGTTCAGGATGTTGGCACCGACCTGGCCGGAGTTGGTGCCGATCACGCCCACGGTGCCATCGCCGTTCTTGCCCAGAATGCCCTGCCACTGGATGCCGAACTCGGCCACCTTGTTGGCGGAGACCTCGACGATCAGGCTCTCGACCAGCACCTGCGCGCGGCGGCCGTCGAGCTTGTCGATCACGTCGCGCAGCTGGCGGTACAGCGGCTCGGGCGCCGTGATGATGAGCGAGTTGGTGGTGGGGTCAGCCTGGATCTGCCCGCCGGTGGAGGGCTGATTGTTGTTGGTGCTGCTGGTGCCCATGGCGCTGGTGCTGGAGCCCAGGCCGCCGCCGGTGCTACTGCTGCTGGACGAGCTGCCGTTGGTGGACAGCATGCCGCCGGTGCTCAGCCCCGTGCTGGGTGCGGGGGCGCTGGCGCCACCACCGCTGCTGGCCGCGCCGCCATTGCCGCCGCCCATGGCCGCCATGGCGGCGCGCAGAGTGGTGGCCAGCTTGGTGGCGTCGGCGTTCTTGAGGTAGACCACATGGATGTTGCCGCTGGCGGCGCTGCTGCCGGGCGCAGGCGCCTGGTCCAGCTGGGCCACCAGCGCGCGCACCTGGGCCACGCGGGCCGGGTTGGCGGCGCGCAGAATCAGCGAGTTGCTGCGCGGCTCGGCGATGAGGGTGGTCTTGAACGACGTGTCGGCCTGGCCGGGTGCAGCCGCTGCCGCAGCACCACCGTTGGCGCTGCCGCCGTCGATCAGGCGCGACACCAGCGGTGCCAGGTCACTGGCAATGGCGTTCTTGAGCGGAATCACTTCCACATCGCTGGCGTTGGAGACATCCATGGCCGCCACGATGCGCGCCAGGCGCTGCAGGTTGTCGGCGTAGTCGGTGATCACCAGCGAGTTGTTGCCGGGGTTCACGTTGATGGTGTTGTTGGGGCTGATGAGCGGGCGCAGCACCGGCACCAGGTTGGCCGCGTTCTCGAAATTGAGCTTGAAGATCTGCGTGACGATCTGCCCGCCGCCGGGCGCACTGCCCGCGTTGCCCTGCACCACGCTCACGCTGCCGCCCTGCAGCTTGGCGTCGGCCTCGGGAACCACCTTGTACAGGCCGGCCGCCTCCACCACAGTGAAGCCCTGCAGCCGCAGAGCGGCCAGGAACTGCTGGAACGCGGCAGCCGGTGTCACGGCGCGCTCGGTCACCAGGTTGAGCTGGCCTTTGACCCGTGGGTCCACCACCACGTTGCGGCCGGTGATGGTGGCCATGGTGCGGGCCACGGCCTCGATCTCGGCATTGGTAAAGTTGAGCGTGACGGGTTCGCTGGGGCGCACGCTGCCGGTACGCGTGTCTACAGCCGTTTGGGCAGCGATATGGCCGCTAGCGCATGCAAATATTGCACTTGCTGCTATTGTTTTTAGAGTAAATCGCAGGTGTGGCGAAAACAAGGAGGTCATAGACTTAACCCACGGTGATGATGGAGCGCGCGCCGTTGCGCCGTCCGATGATGTTCAGAAGATTGGACAGTGCGGCTTCCCGTTCGGGGACGGCGCTGGCCTCGCCCGCAAAGCGCAGGCGGTTGCCCACCCACTGGCCGCTGCCGCTCAGTTGCAAGGCCCCGTCGAGGGTGCTGAGGGCGAGCGTGGGCACTTCGCCGCCCTGCAGCACCAGCCGGTAGCTGCCCATGGGGCGCAGCGTGGACAGGCGCGAGGACATGGCCCGCGCATCCAGCTGGGCCTGGCCCGACAGCACCATGCGGCCAGCGGCCCATTGCAGGGCCAGGTCGCGCGTCTGCAGGGCCAGCTGGCCCTGCGGTTGCAGCGTGTTCCAGGGGGTGCCCAGGCCCGTTAGCAGGGCGGCGGGCCACTGACTCTGGCCGTCGGCTACTTTGACCTGCAGGCCTGCCCAGCGTGCGTGCACCTGGGCCCGCAGGGGCTCGGGGGTGCAGCAGCCCGCTTGCAGCTGGGCGCGCAGGCCGTCCCAGGTGGGGCGCAGTTGCCAATCCACCCGGCCAGGCAGAGCGGCGCTGTCCTTGCTGGCCTGGCCGCCGGTCAGCACCAGTTGGGCCGAGCCGGTCCACACCGTGCCACGTGGCTGTAGCAACAACACCTGCCCTTGGGTAGCGCTTGCCACGCCACCTGCCAGCCAGTGCGCGGGCGCAAAGGCCGCCACGGCGGGCAGCACGCCGACCAGCGCACCGGCCCATGCCCAGCCCCACGCCGTGCGGGGGGCGGAGCGGGGGGCAGGACGTGTCGGACGGAGGTTGCGGGCCACGGGGGGAATGTGTTGTTCAGGTGAGTCCGCGGGTCAGCGGGCCGGGGCGGCGGGCAGGGCCAGCACCACGGTGCCGTCCCATCGGGGCATGGCTACGGGTGGGCTGCCCAGGGTGACGGGCGCATTGCCGGGGGGGGGCGTAGCCGCGGGGGCTGCGCTGCGGGTCAGCCGCGCTTCCAGTGGCGTGGCGCGGGCATTGCTGCGGGCCTGGGCCAGCCACTGGGCCAGTGCGTCGGCCGATGCGCCTTTGAGCGTGACCGTGGCGCGGTCGCCCGCCACGTTGAGCTGTGCCGTGTTGCCCAGGCGCTGCGTGAGGGCGGTGCGCAGCGCACCCACGGCATCGCCGGGGCTGGTGGCGGGTGTGGCCTGCAGTTGCTGGGCCTCGGCCTGCAGGCTTTGCATGCGCTGCAGCTGGGCGTCGAGTGCGGCGTGCCGCGCGGGCGCGGCGCGCAAGGTGCCGAGTGCGGGGGCGACGGCCACCCACCACAGCAGGGCCAGCGCCACCACCGTGCCGGCGGCCAGCACCAGGTTCTGCTCGCGGGGCGCCAGGGCTTTCCAGCGGTCCTGGAGTGCGGAGGTTTGGGTCATGGGCTCACCTCGGTGCGCAGCAACAGGCTGCCATCGTCCATGCGGGCGCGGTAGCCGGCGGCTTGCAGGCGGCCAGACACCACAGATTCTTCATCGGGCGCCAGGGTCACGCCGCGCAGGCGCAGCTCGCCGGGCGTGTATTCGATGCTGCTGGGCAGGCGGCCATCGGGCAAGGCCGCACCGGCTGCTGCCAGCAGGGGCTCCAGGTCGCGCTGCGAGACACTGCCGGCAGCCTGCCGCAGCTGGGCGAGCTCCCGCTCCATCTGCACCGGCGCATCGACCACCACCTGCACTTTGGGGAAGGTCTGGGTCAGGGTGTTGCGTACGCTGGCCTGCTTGGCAGTCAGTGCCTGCCGTTCTTGCCAGGCCCAGGCATTGAGCCCCACCAGGTGCGCCACCACCAGCACGCCCGCGCCCCAGCGGGCTGCACGCCACTGCGGGGCATACAGCGCCGCGCTCAGCGCGCTGCCCACTTTGCGCAGCGCGCGGGTGCTGCTGGTGCTGGACAGGTCGAACTGCGCCAGGTCCCAGTCGCTGCGGGCGGCATCGAGCGCGCGCTGGCTGGTGGTGTGCAGGGCAATGCGTTGGCCTTGCGGGCCCAGGGTGCGTTCGGCCAGCGCAGCCACGGCGGGCTCGGCGCGGACCATGAGGGCTGGTTCGTCGCCGCTGTCGGCGGTCGGCAAGGCGGCGCGTGCCAGGGTCAGGGCCATGGGGGTCAGCGGCAGCACCGCCACGCCTTGGTCGGCGCCATGGCCGGTCAGCACCACGTAGGCTTCCTCGGGCGTGCCCAGGGCACACAGCTCGGGCTGGCCGCTGGCCGTGGGGCCGGGCGCAAATTCGGGCACCACGCGGGCCACGCGGCGGCCTGCGGCCTCCAGCGCCTGCAGGTGTTCGCGCAGCCAGGCGCGGTCGCACACGGCCACCCACACCGGCTCGCCAGCCTGCGCACGACTTTGTGCGCCGGGTTGCAGCGCAAAGTGCAGCTGGCTGGCATCGTCCAGCACGCGGTCTTCCAGCAGGCCTTCCAGCACCGAGCGCAGCCGGGGCGTCTGCTGGCCGGCGCCCAGCGGCACACCGGCCGGAATGGTCACGCGCTGCCACGACAGCGCCCGTGCGGGCACCACGGCCACGACCTCGCCGCCGGGGCGGGTGGGCTCGGGCAGCAGGGCTGCGGGTGCGGTGGCGTGCTGGAGGGCGGAATGGCCGTCAGCCGTGAGCGTGTAGGCGTACTCGGAGGCGGGTCCCGGGCGGGCCGGCGGCAGGAAAAGGATCAGGGTGCTCATGGGCGGGTTTTGCGGGCCATTTTAGGGGGCGGGCGTGACGCAGCGGCGGTGTGGGTGGGTGCAGTGTGAGGGTTGTTACACCCTCAGCGCTGTGCCCCGGGCAGCAGTTGCGTGGTTTCCCGGTCGAAGGCGCCGCGTTCGCGCCACAGTGTGGTCACGTCGATGCCCTGTTTGCGCACCAAAGAGCGCTCGTCCACCATCGCATCGCCGAGCCGCAGGCGGCCCCGCACTTCAAAGTACGACGAGGCCACGGCGTGGGCACTTTCGTTGATGTCGATGCTGGCGCCCACCAGGTCGCGCACGTCGCTGAGGGTGCGGAAGTGCCGCGCCTCGCGGGTCTGCACGATCTTCTGGGCCGTGGCGCTGTCCAGCCCGTCGATGGCGGCCATGAGCACGTTGATGTCGGCGGTGTTCAGGTTGACCGGGGTGCGCACGGGCAGCAGCGTCACATGGGGGGCGAGCGCCGCCACCGTGGCCGGGGTCAGGCCCAGCCACCCCAGCTGGGTCACGCTGGGCGGTAGCAGGGGGGCGGAACCACTGTCGGCGCCCGCACCCGCCTGCGCCCGGCGCAGGCCGTCGATCAGCACGCTCAGCTGCTGTCCGGGCAGGCCCAGGCGCTCGAACAATCGGGTGAACTGCCGCAGCGCCACGGCCTGCACCTGCCCGCCCTCCGCGAGGTTGGTGATGTTCAGGCGGCCCTGCAGGTCGGTGATCTGGCCCGACAAGAAGGCCTCGGTGGTGTCGGTGCTGGCGTCGTCCACCTGGGTCACGTTCTTGTCGGCCGCAAGGAAGGTGGACAGCCGGGCCTCCTGCAGAGGGATGGCCCAGGGCTCGGCCAAGTGGTCGGCCCCGCCCGAGCGCCCATCCTCGCGCAGGATCAGCCGCGACCAGTCGAGTGCGCCGATCAAGATCCAGGTGGACTGCACGCGGCCGCGCTCGGCCGTCTCGACCTCCACCGCGCGCCACTGTTGCCACATTGCGGCGGCGGCAAATGTGGCGACCAGCGTGACGGTGAGCATGGCGGCGAGCAGCGCGGCACCGCGCGCCCTGTGCCTGTGCAATGGGCGCTGCCACAGCGAATGCCATCGTGGAGCTGGCTTTGCCAGGCCACGGGTGGCGTCCCCCTGGGGGGATGCGGCGCAGCCGCTCAGGGGGGTACTCACGATCTGCCTCCGCCCAGCACCGGGTTGACCCAGTCACGCGTCAGCTGGCCTGCCAGCGCCTGGCCCGGGGGCAGGGTGATCTGCAGGCGGATGCCGTCCGGAATGGCCGAGGTGCTGTCGCCCGACGGGGTGCCCGTGCTCGACTGCGGGTTGGACCACGCGCCGCCCCGGTAGTAGAAGATCTGCCAGCTGTCGAGCGGCAGCAGCGTCACCTCGTAGCGCCGCTCGGCGTCGCCCGGCGTACGCGCCCACTGGGCGGCCTGCTCCCAGGCCTGCCGCCAGTCGGCGCGGGTGCGCACCGGCGGCGACTGCCAGCGCAGCCACTGGCCCACGCCCTGGTTGTTATTGCGGCGGGTCCAGGCCACCACCAGCGCACCCTCGTCGGGCACGGCGCTGCTGCGGCGGGTGAGGCGCAGCACCTGGCCGTCCCAGTCCAGGGGTGTGGTGTTGGCAACGGGCATCAGGGCGTCCAGGTCCGTACCCCACTGGCCCAGCGCGGCCTGCAGCACCAGCATCTCGTCCGCCCGCTGGCGTGTGGACTCCTGCGCCCGCACCATGCCATCAAGCCCGCGCCAGCTCAGGATGGCAATCAACGCCATCACGCTGATGGCGACTAGCAGCTCAATGAGCGTGAAGCCGCGCGGGACCTTCGAAACTGGCGCGACGCGAGGCCAGCGCACCCGTGGAACTGGCTCTGCCAGGCCACCGGGTGCGTCCCCCTCACGGGGGGAAGGCGCGAAGCGACTCAGGGGGGGCATTAATACCTTCCAATGATGGTGGAGAGGCGCAGGATGGAGTTGTCTCCGTCCAGCACCTGCGCATCGATGCGCCGAAAACTCGGGTTGGGCGTGGGCCGCACGATGGTCACCACCTGCAGCTGGCGCCCGGCCTGCTCGCAGGTCAGGTTGCTGTCACCCACACTGGGCATCTGGCGCGAGAGCCGGGCCTTGACCAGCTCGTTCTCCGCGCAAAGCTGCGCGAGCACGATGTCGGACTGCCGCAGGGCGTTGCGCGTGAGCGCCGTCGTGGCCTGCAGCCCCGCCATGAGGGCGATGGCCACAATGGCCAGCGCCACCAGCACTTCCACCAGCGTGAAACCCCGGTGGCCGATGAGAGGGCGGTGCATCCTCACTGCACCGCATCCACGGAAAACGGGCGCACACCGTCGGTGGCAATGCGCAGGGAGCGGTCGGGGGAGGACTGGTGGGTGATCAGCACCTGCTGCGGGCCGATCAAGGGCTCGGGGCCCAGTAGCAGCACTGCCGGCCCGCGCACCACGGTGCCGGGGTCCAGCCACTGGTTGGGCAGAGCGGCCTGCGCGCTGCGCGGCAGCCCCTCAAAACGGAAGCCCCCCGGCAGCGCGCGCCAGCGCACCGGGATGCCCCCGGCGCGCGACTGGGCACGCGCGGATTCGAGCAGCGCCGCCAGCCGTGCGGCTTCCCGCTCCAGCTGCGTCTGTCCGCCGTCGCGCATCGCCAGCCCCACGCCCGCCGTGGCCAGCGCCATGATGCTGATGACCACCAGCAGTTCCAGGAGGGTGAATCCGCGCGAGCGATTCATGGACTTGCGCGATGTGAGGTTGCAACGATCGCGGTGTATCCACACGGCATACGGCCGCAGCGCCGGGCCGCCCCAAGCAAGGCCCGGCCCCATGCACCAGCGAAGCGCAGGGCGAGCCTGCTGCGGGGGGCAGGGAGTGACACGCCAGCGCACGACCGTGGGGACCACATCTCTTTACTGCCAGCTGCCAATATCGGCGTCCTTGCCTTCGCCGCCCGACTGACCATCGGCGCCAAACGACATCACGTCGATCTCGCCCTTAATGCCGGGGTTGAGGTATTGGTAAGGGCGGCCCCAGGGGTCGTTGGGCAGCTTTTCCAGGTACAGCTTCCAGTTGCCGGGTACGGGGCCCGCAGTGGGCTTGATGACCAGCGACTGCAGGCCCTGCTCGGCCGTGGGGTAGCGCTGGTTGTCCAGGCGGTAGAGCTTGAGCGCCTGCATGATGTTGGTGATGTCGGTGCGGGCGGCCGTCACGCGGGCATCGTCGGCACGTTCGAGCACGTTGGGCACGATCAGCGCGGCCAGCACGCCGATGATCACCAGAACCACCATCAGCTCGATGAGGGTGAAACCACGGGCCACGGACTTGGCAACGCGGCGGGGGGCGGAACGCACGAGGAGGGAGAAAGAAGTGTTCACTGCTGGCGGTCTCTCGGATGGTCGAATCGCGTGAATCATAATCCCCGCATGGTGACCAATACGTACAGCAAATGGGGCGTCCGCCTGGGGACTCTGGTGCTCTGGGCAGCAGCCGGTGCCAGTGTGGTCTATTGGGGGCTGCGCCTATCGGCGCCCTCGGCAGTGTCCACGGCCCCGGCCGTGGCTCCGGGCCCCGTGGCCATGGATGCGCAGGCCCTGGCGCGTTTGCTGGGCGCGGCGCCTGCAGCCCCTGGTGTGGCAGCGCCGGTGGCACCCACCGCGAGCCGGTTCACGCTGATCGGGGTGCTGTCGGGGCGCAGCAGTGGCGGCGGTGCGGCACTGATTGCCGTGGACGGCAAGCCCGCCAAGCCCTTCCGCGTGGGCGCTGCGGTGGACGAAGGCCTGGTGTTGCAGGCCCTGGGCCCCCGCCAGGCGCAACTGGGGACCAGCATGGGTGGGCCCGCCACGGTGACGCTGGACATGCCGCTCAAGAACTGAGCACCTGTCAGCCTACAGCTTCAGGCCAACTGCCTGATTTCCCAATCCCCCCAGCCCGGCGCCGCCACCGGCCAGTCGTCTGAGCGGGGCAGGGCGCTCTCACCCCGCTCCTGTAACCAGGCCACGCAGCGTGCCACGCCGGCGTGGGTGATCCACACCACATCCCCCGCGCCCTGTTCGGTGCGCCACGCCTGGGCGGTCTGCAGGGCTGCTGCCACGCGGTGCAGCATGTGGGCCAGGCTTTCGCCCCCGCCGGGTGCGTGGGTGGCGAACCCGGCCACCCAGGTGTCGATGGCACTTTTGCCGATGGCGTCCCAGGTTAGCCCTTCCCAGCGGCCAAAGTCCATCTCGCGCAGCCGGGCGTCGGGGGTCAAGGTCAAATCGGGTCTGAGCGCTTTTAAATCAAGCGCCAGCAGCTCACATCTTTGTAGCGTGGAATGCGCCGCGAGGGCTCCAGCGGGCAGGGCTGTTGCCAGGCGCTCTGCCGCAGCGCGGGTGGCCTGCGCGTCGGCCGGCACGTCCAAAGCGCCGTAGCAGGTGCCCGGGGCAACCATCGGGGCTGCATGGCGCACCAGCCACAGGCGGCTGCTGGTGGCAGCAGGGGGGGGCGTCATAGCCATCGCAGTGCGATGGCCACGCCCAGGTAGAAACCGATTTCGCTCACCTGCTGCGTGGCGCCCAGGCAGTCGCCGGTGAAGCCTTGCAGCCTTCGGGCGAACCAGCGCGCCATCCAGCCCGCGCAGAGCGCGCTGAGAGCGATGGGTGCTACCAAAAAGAGAGCTGATTGGGCATATCCGACTAGCGCAAGGGGCGGAAAACACCATAAAAACGCCGCAACCAGTGCCTGGCCGGAGATCTGGTCGGCCAGCGGCTTGCTTTTGGAGCGCGCCGTATCACCCACATGCGGCAGGCTGCGCACGATGAGCAGGGGCCAAAAGCGCGACAACACGTGCGCGCCGACCAGGGCCGCGAGTGCCACCGGCAGGCTGTGCGCCCCCAGCAGCGCCAACAGGCTGAGCTTGGCCAGCAACGCCAGCACCAGCGCCATGGCCCCGAAGGCGCCAATGCGCGAGTCCTTCATGATGTCCAGCGCACGCTCGCGGTCGTAGCTGCCGCCCAGGCCGTCGGCCACGTCGGCCAGACCGTCTTCATGAAAACCACCGGTCATCAGCACCGTGGCGATGGTGCAGAACACCGCCGCCACAGCCGGGGCCAGCGGGTTGGGTGCCAGTGCCCAGTGCAGCGCGGCATACACGGCTGTGGACAGCAGCGCCGCCAGCCAGCCAATGCCCGGAAAGTGCGCCGCGCTGGCCCGCAGCATGGCGGGGCTGTAGCCCACCCAGTTCGCCAGCCGCCCGGTGACCGGAATGCGGGTGAAGAACTGCACGGCCAGCAGGTAGTGGCGCAGGGCTTGCATGATGGGCTTCAGTGGCTCGATACTTCTTTTTTGATAGCTGTCAAGGCTTGTTCAACCAGCGCTTGCAGCCATTTTTGGCATTATTTGGAGCGCAGGAACAGCCGGTAGGCCGGGTTCAGCGTTTCTTCCACACAGGGGTAGCCCAGCGTGGCCAGGAAGGCGTCGAAGGCTGCCTTGTCCTCGGGCGGCACCTGCATGCCCACCAGGATGCGGCCATAGTCCGCGCCCTGGTTGCGGTAGTGGAAGAGGCTGATGTTCCAGGTCGGCTGCATCAGGCTCAGGAACTTGAGCAGCGCGCCAGGCCGCTCGGGGAAGGTAAAGCGCATCAGGCGCTCGTCCTGTGCCAGCGCCGAGTGGCCGCCCACCAGGTGGCGCAGGTGCTCCTTGGCCAGCTCGTCGTGGGTCAGGTCCAGCGCCTCGAAGCCGTGGCGGTTGAAGTTCTTGGCGATCTTTTCCGATTCGCCTTTGCCGTTAGTGGTCAGGCCGACAAACACATGGGCGCGGGCGGCGTCGCTGATGCGGTAGTTGAATTCGGTCACGTTGCGCGGGCCGCCTGGCAGGCCGCCGACCACCTCGCAGAAGCGGCGGAAGCTGCCGCGCTCTTCCGGAATGGTGACAGCGAGCAGCGCCTCACGCTCCTCGCCCACTTCGGCACGCTCGGCCACAAAGCGCAGGCGGTCGAAGTTCATGTTGGCGCCGCACAGGATGGCGGCGTAGGTCTCGCCCTTGGTCTTGTGCGTGGCCACGTATTGCTTGATGGCTGCCACAGCCAAGGCTCCTGCGGGCTCGACGATGCTGCGCGTGTCCACAAAGATGTCCTTGATGGCGGCGCAGACGGCGTCGGTATCGACGGTGATGTAGTCATCCACCAGGCCCTGCGCCACGCGGAAGGTTTCCTCGCCCACCAGCTTCACAGCCGTGCCGTCGGAGAACAGGCCCACATCGGCCAGCGTCACGCGCTCATGGGCCTGCACCGACTGGATCATGGCGTCCGAGTCGTTCATCTGCACCCCGATCACCTTGATCTCGGGGCGCACGGCCTTGATGTAGTTGGCCACACCCGAGATGAGTCCGCCGCCGCCAATGGCCACGAACACGGCATCGAGCTGGTTGCTGCCCAGGCTTTGCAACTGGCGCAGGATTTCCATGGCGATGGTGCCCTGGCCGGCGATCACGTCCGGGTCGTCGAACGGATGCACGAAGGTCAGGCCCTGTTCCTTTTCCAGCTGGACGGAATGGCCGTAGGCGTCGGAATAGCTCTCGCCAAACAGCACGACCTCGCCACCGAGCGTCTTCACGGCATCAATCTTGAGCTGCGGCGTGGTGGTGGGCATCACGATCACGGCGCGCGTGCCCAGTCGGTGGGCGCTCATGGCCACGCCCTGGGCGTGGTTGCCGGCCGAGGCGCAGATCACGCCGCGCTGCAGCTGCTCGGGCGTGAGGTGCGCCATCTTGTTGTAGGCGCCCCGCAACTTGAAGCTGAACACGGGCTGCTGGTCTTCGCGCTTCAAGAGCACTTTGTTGTGCAGGCGGCGGCTGAGGTTCTTGGCGGGCTCCAGCGCCGACTCCACCGCCACGTCGTACACGCGGGCAGTCAGGATTTTCTTGAGGTAGTCGGCGGGGGTGAGGTGCTGGGTCATGGCAGGTGCAGGAGGAGAGCCCCACCGGCGCAGGGCGGCGGGCGGGGGCCCACATCATAGGGCGTCGCCTTGGTAAGAGGCCGAGGCATCCGGGACGGCAGCCTGCCGTGGGACGGTGCGAGCGGGCAAAAAAAAGCCCCGGGCCGTGAGGCCTGGGGCTAATCCATCCTTTGAGGAGATGGAGGAGACAATCGGTGCGAGGCAAGTGCCGTATTCCGGCTTCTTGCCGCCTGCCGGTTCCTTTCTGTTCGAAAGCGGCAGCGCATGGGCGAAGTTTAGCGCGAGTCTTGTTGCGATGCAGCAAAATTCGCATCAAATTCTTTTCGTTTCGGTTTTCCGTGCGAAAAAAACCACGTGTCACACAGGAGGAACACAAATGGAATGCACAGTCAGTTGGACCGGCGGGGCGGGAGCCCGTTCTGGCATGGGTTTTGTGGCCGAAACCGGCAGCGGCCATGTCCTGACCATGGACGGTGCCCCCGATGCCGCCAACCCGGCCAACGGAGGCCAGAACCTCGCGCCCCGACCCATGGAGACCGTGCTGGCGGGCACGGGCGGGTGCACCGCCTATGACGTGGTGCTGATCCTCAAGCGGGGCCGCCACGACGTGCGTGGCTGCAGCGTCAAGTTGACGACGGAACGCGCCCAGACCGACCCCAAGGTGTTCACCAAGATCCACATGCACTTCACCGTCACGGGCAAGGGCATTCCCCCGGCCGCCGTGGAGCGCGCGATTGCCATGAGCCATGACAAGTACTGCTCGGCCAGCATCATGCTGGGCAAGACGGCCGAAATCACCACCGGCTTCGAAGTGCTGGAGGCCTGAGGGGGCGGCGTGTAGTGGTCTGGACTGCCAAGCTGAGCGGGTTGCGGCGCGTATGTTTTTTGGTGCGCCCGCTGCCTGCGTGAGCCAGCTTGGGGTTCAGAGATAGTGCGCCGTGGTGGTCATGACCTTCGCGGCGCCTTTCATGGCAAGGCGCACCGGGGCGGGCAATTCCAGTGCACCGGCGGCGCGGGCCTGGTCTGCGTGCCGCTCCTCGTCTTGCTTCATCCGGGCGACCACGGCCCTTGATGCCTGGTCTTGCTCGGGAAGCCTGTCGAGGTGGCTTTGCAGATGCGCGGCCACCTGGGTTTCCGTCTCCACCACAAACCCCAGGTTGGCCCGGTCGCTGACCTTGGCCGCCACCAGCCCGAGCGCAAAAGCCCCTGCGAACCACAGAGGGTTGAGCAGGCTGGGGCGTGCGCCCAGTGCGTCCAGGCGCTGTTGTGTCCATGCCAAATGGTCGGTCTCTTCGCGCGCCGCTGCCTGCAGGTGGTCCCGCAGGGCGGGGTCACGGGTGACGGCCGCCTGCGCACTGTAGAGTGCCTGGGCGCACACTTCCCCCACATGATTCACGCGCATCAGGGCTCCCGCCAGCTTTTTCTGCGCAGGATCCAGCGACGCCTCGGGCACGCCGTGTGCCGGTGTCTGTTCGGAAGCGCGGGGTTGGGCAAACAGTGTGCGCAGCGCGTTGTCTGCGGCAGTCAAAAAAGCGTCCATGGAAAGCTCTCGGATGGCAATGGCGTCGAAACACAAATTGCACTTGGATACAAAAAACCGCAAGGCAAGGCACAGGAGTTGCATGCAGCAATCGTGATTTTGCCCGTGCGCACTGAAATGTTGCAACACTGCAACGAATTTCCCCTTTCGGGGCGATTGTGGGTGAATTCCTTTGCGAAACCCGGCCGGGTCTGGTGCAATAAGAGCAACTTCCCCACCAGGAGGTTGGCCCGGGAAACCGGCGGGACTGTGCAGGTGCTTTCACCATAGACCCCCCGTACCGGAGCCCGATGTTTAACCTTGGAGTAACTCGCAATGAAAAAATCCCTGATTGCCCTGGCTGTGCTGGCTGCTTCCGGCGCTGCAATGGCTCAATCTTCCGTGACCCTGTTCGGCGTGGTTGACGCAACCTACGCTTACGGTTCCGGCAGCGTCTCTAACAAGTCGCAACTGACGAACTCCGGCTATAACAGCAGCCGTCTGGGTTTCCGCGGCGTTGAAGACCTGGGTGGCGGCATGTCCGCTTCGTTCTGGCTCGAAGCCGGTCTGAACAACGACAACGGCACCGGCGGCGTTACCAACACCAACAACCAAGCAGCTACCAGCACTGGCGGCGGCCTGACTTTCAACCGTCGTTCGACGGTTAGCCTGAACGGCGGCTTCGGTGAAGTGCGTCTGGGCCGTGACTACACCCCCCAATTCTGGAACCTGACCGTGTTCGATCCGTTCGGCACGAACGGCGTGGGCACCACCCAAACCCTGAACTCCAGCCTGGGCGGCCCTACCACCATCCGCGCTTCGAACTCCATCGGCTACTTCCTGCCTGGCAACCTGGGTGGTTTCTATGGCCAAGCCCAGTACTACATGGGTGAGAACAACAGCAACGCCGCCAACAAGAAGGACGGCAACGGCCTGGCACTGCGCGCTGGTTACGCTAACGGCCCCATCAACGCCGCTATCGCCTTCTCCGAAACCAAGTTCCTGACGGGCAACATCAAGGCTGTGAACCTGGGCGGTCAATACGACCTGGGCGTGGCCAAGATCATGGCTCACTACAACCAAGACAAGATCAGCGGCGGCAACGACGGCAAGGGCTTCCTGATCGGTGGTCTGGTTCCCGTGGGCGCTGGCGAAGTTCGTCTGGCTTACTCTACCTACAAGATCGACACCGTTGGTGCTGATCCCCGTACGAACAAGCTGGCTCTGGGCTATGTGCACAACCTGTCCAAGCGCACGGCTCTGTACGCAACGTACGCTCACCTGACCAACAAGAACGGCGCTGCACAAGCTCTGAACGGCGCTGTGACTGGTGTGAACAGCAACTCCAACGGCTACGACTTCGGTATCCGTCACAGCTTCTAATATCGTCAGCTGGCTTTGGCCAGTTGTTGATACAAAAGCTTAAAAGCCGCCTTCGGGCGGCTTTTTTCATTTCTCAGGTCCTTCAAAAGGGAGTTTGCTGTCCATGAAAGGCTCCTGGTTCGTGCGTTTAGGTCGATCCAAATCGACTTCGTACTCCACGTGCCAAGCTGAGTCGCATGTGGGGTGACCCGTTCACTGTGGCGATACATTTCCGAGTGCCGAGTGCCGCTTGTGGCGACCACGGTCTCAAAGAGGTGACGCATAGGCACCAAGAAACTCCTGCTCTTGATGGCCAAGGTTGCTTGGTTCGGCGCCTGGGTTGTCGCTGCGAAGGAGCGGCCCATGTGAGTACAAATGGGCGTGCCCAAAAAGTGAAGTTTTAGCTGGCACCAACCTTGCATTAGGAATGCGTTGCCAGCGCAGTTATAGGCCCTTCATGGCATCGGGGATTCAGGGATTTCCCGTTGGCTATAGAGCAACCTTTACTGCATAGTAAAACTTTTAATCAAGAGGGTTCCATGAAACTCAACCACAGTCTTTTGTCGGTGGCTGCGGCCGTCGCGCTGCTGTTTGCGCCATCACTGCAGGCCAAGCCCTTCAAATGGGCCAGCCAAGGAGAAATTGCAACCTGGGACATTCACTCCCAGAACAACGCGTTGCAAAACGGCCTTCATGCCAACGTGTATGAAAGCCTGGTGTACTACAACAGCAAGACGTTTGATGTGGAGCCTGTGCTGGCAACAGCTTGGAAGGAGATCAGCCCCACGCAGGTGCGCTTTACGCTGCGCCAGGGCGTCAAGTTCCATGATGGTTCGCCGCTGACCACTGACGATGCGGTGTACTCGATCCAGCGGGCCATGGCCAAAACGTCCAACTTCACCCCCTACGTACAGGGCATCAGCAAAGTGGTGAAGGTGGATGCCCAAAACTTCGACGTCATCCTGTCTTCGCCCAACCCGGTGCTGCTGCGTCAGATGACTGAGTTGCGCATCATGAGCAAGGCCTGGGCAGAGAAGAACAAGTCGGTGGAGCCCAAAGACATCAAGGGCACCGACGAAAACTTTGCCCACCGCAATGCCATGGGCACTGGGCCTTACACGCTCGAGTCTTGGCAGCCTGATGTGAAGATGGTGTTCAAGCGCAACCCCAACTGGTGGGGAAAGATGGACGGTAACGTGACCGAGATCGTCTACACGCCCATCAAGTCCGCAGCCACACGCATTGCAGCGCTGCTGTCGGGTGAGGTGGACCTGGTGCTCGACCCGTCGCCTCAGGATTTGGGCCGTCTGCGCGCCAGCCCTGACCTGAAGGTGATTGACGGGGTGGAGAACCGCACGATTTTTCTGGGCATGGACCAGTTCCGCGAAGAGTTGCCGGGGTCGAACATCAAGGGCAAGAACCCGCTCAAAGATGTGCGTGTGCGCAAGGCCTTGTACCAGGCGATTGATGCTGAGACGATCTCGCGCAACATCATGCGCGGCTTGGGCAAGCCCACTGGCACCATCGTGGCACCACAAGTGGCCGGTTACACCGAGGCCGTGGGCAAGCGCTTCCCGTACAGCGTGGATGCTTCCAAGAAGCTGCTGGCAGAGGCGGGTTACCCGGATGGTTTTGAAGTGGATTTCGCTTGCCCCAACAACCGCTACATCAATGACGAAGCCATCTGCCAGGCCGTGACTGCGATGTGGGCGCGCGTGGGCGTGAAGGCCAAGCTGCGCACGCTGCCACTCGTCAATTACTTCCCGATGATCCAGCGCTACGAAGCCAGTATCTACATGCTGGGCTGGGGCGTCCCGACATTTGACGCGCTGTACAGCCTGCAATCGCTGGTGCGTACCGTCGGCCAGGGCGGTGATGGCAACTACAACGTGGGCCGCTACAGCAACCAGCGCATGGACTATCTGGTAGATCGCATCAAGGCCGAGACCGATGCACCAGTGCGCGCTCGCATGCTGACCGAGGCGCTGCAACTGTCCAATGACACCGTGTCCCACATTCCGCTGCATGACCAGGTGATCCCATGGGCCATGAAGAAGAATATTGAGCTGGTGCACCGTGCAGATAACCGCGTGGATATGCGCACGGTCAAGGTGAACTGATTTATTCTTGACACACTGAAAGCAAGGGCCGTGCGGCCCTTGCTTTCTTTGGTTTATCTGACGACGTATTGCCCCATGGTGCCCCTGTCATCAAAAGTGACAGCGGCACCTCCATCGAACATTCACTCGACTCTCTGATGCTTGCCTTTATATTGCGCCGCCTGATACAGGCTGTGATTGTCATGGTCACGGTGGCCTTCATCTCCTTCATGCTGTTCCAGTACGTGGGAGATCCCGTGGTGTTTCTGCTGGGCCAGGACGCCACCCCTGAGCAGATCCGCGAGCTGCGCAGTGCCCTTGGCCTGGACAAATCCTTTTTCGTGCAGTTCTGGCATTTCCTCGTGAATGCTGCGCAGGGCGAATTCGGCCTGAGCTTGCGCCAGGGTGCCAAGGTGTCACGCCTGATTGCGGAGCGCTTCCCGGCCACGCTGGAGCTGGCGCTCGTAGCGGCTCTCCTCGCGCTGGTGATTGGTGTGCCGATGGGCGTGTATGCCGCCCTCAAGCGCGGCACCTTCACCAGCCAGCTGTTCATGACACTGTCTCTGCTGGGTGTGTCCCTGCCCACCTTCCTGATCGGTATCTTGCTGATTCTGGTGTTTGCTGTGCACCTGGGCTGGTTCCCCAGCTTTGGCCGTGGAGATGTGGTGCAGCTGGGCTGGTGGAGCACTGGCCTGCTCAAGGCCAAGGGCTGGCACCACATCATCCTGCCTGCGATCACGCTGGCCATCTTCCAGCTCACGCTGATCATGCGGCTGGTGCGGGCCGAGATGCTGGAGGTGCTGCGCACCGACTACATCAAGTTCGCCCGGGCTCGTGGCCTGTCCAACCGGGCCATTCACTTTGGCCATGCCCTCAAGAACACGTTGGTTCCGGTGCTGACCATCACCGGTTTGCAGCTGGGTGGCCTGATCGCGTTTGCCATCATCACCGAGACGGTGTTCCAGTGGCCGGGCATGGGCCTGCTGTTCATTCAGGCCGTGACGTTTGCGGATATCCCGGTTATGGCCGCCTACCTGTGCCTGATCGCGCTGATCTTCGTGGTGATCAATCTGGTCGTTGATCTGTTGTACTTTGCAGTTGATCCCCGACTGCGCGTGGGCAAGGCAGGAGGCCACTGATGCAAGGCCCTCGTCTGAAAGCCGGAGGACGGGCGTTTGCACACATTGCCCAATACCACCCGGAGTTGACAGCATTGCGGCGTGACCTGCATGCCCATCCTGAGCTGGGTTTTGAAGAGATCTACACCAGCAAGCGCGTCAAGGAAGCGCTGAAGCTTTGCGGCGTGGACGAGATCCACGAAGGCATCGGCCGCACCGGCGTGGTGGGGGTCATTCGTGGGCGCAGCACCGCCAGCGGCAGCATGGTGGGCCTGCGCGCCGACATGGATGCGCTACCGCTGACCGAGCACAACGACTTTGCCTGGAAGTCTTGCAAGCAGGGGCTCATGCACGGCTGTGGCCATGATGGCCACACGGCCATGCTGATTGGCGCTGCGCGTTACCTGGCCGAGACCCGCAATTTCGACGGCACCGCCGTGCTGGTGTTCCAGCCTGGCGAAGAAGGCTTTGCAGGCGCCCGCGTGATGATGGAAGACGGGTTGTTTGACCGCTTTCCCGTGCAGTCCATTTTTGCCATGCACAACTGGCCAGCGATGAAGCCCGGCACCGTCGGTATCAATGCCGGGCCAATGATGGCGGCCGCCGACCGTTTCACGGTCGAGATCACCGGGCGCGGCGGTCATGGTGCACACGCTTACCAGACGGTGGACGTTGTGCTGGTGGCGGCCCACATCATCACCGCAGCGCAAAGCATCGTGTCGCGCAACGTGCGGCCCATCGACAGTGCAGTAGTCAGCCTGTGTGCGATGCAGGCGGGTGATCTGGGCGCCTTCAGCGTGCTGCCCGGCACGGCCACGCTGGTGGGCACCGTGCGCACTTTTGACCCGCAGGTACAGGAGATGGTCGAAAAGCGCCTCAAGGAGTTGTGCAGCGCCATTGCGCTGGGCTTTGGGGCTACAGCCACCGTGCACTACGAGCGCATTTACCCCGCCACCATCAACAGCGAAAGCGAAGCGATTTTTGCGGGCGATGTGGCAGAGTCGCTGCTGGGCGCAGACCATGTGGTGCGTGACCTGGAGCCCAGCATGGGGGCGGAGGATTTCTCATTCATGCTGCAGAACAAGCCGGGGGCGTATCTGCGCATCGGCCAGGGCACGGGGTCCAGCGGCAGTGCGCTGCACAACAGCCGCTATGACTTCAACGACGATATTCTGCCGCTGGGGGCTGCGCTGCATGCCAGCCTGATCGAGCAGGCCATGCCCCTGCCGGTAGTCTGACCGGATGTCTGGCTCCCGTTGCTGTCCTTGTCTCTCCGCGCAAACACGCTTTTCACCTACCGGAAGTCTTCGTACCCTTCCACATCACCCTTTCACTACCAGGAGATTTCCATGAAATTCCAGAAAAAAGTCGCTGTGACCGCTCTCTTCGCTGCGCTGGCTGCGACGAGTTTGGTAGCCCAGGCACAAACCGTGCGCATTGCCAACCAGGGTGACGCGCTGTCGATGGACCCGCACTCGCTCAACGAGTCGCTGCAGCTGAGCGTGACCAGCAACGTGTACGAACCCCTGGTGGGCCGCAACAAGGACCTGAGCCTGGCGCCCGCGCTGGCCACCAGCTGGAAGCAGATTGCCCCCACCGTGTGGCGCTTCGAACTGCGCAAGGGTGTGCAATTCCATGACGGCACGCCATTCACGGCCGACGATGTGGTGTTCAGCTTCGCCCGCATGAAGGGCGATGGCTCCGACATGAAGGCCACCAACAGCGACATCAAGCAGGTGCGCAAGATCGACGACCACACGGTTGAGATCGACACCATGGCACCCCAGCCCATCCTGCCGGACGTGATCACCACGTCCTACATCATGAGCAAGAAGTGGTGCGAGACCAACCAGGCCACCACCCCTGTGGACCGCCGCAAGGGCATCGAGAACGCCGCATCGTTCCGTGCCAATGGCACCGGCCCCTACCGCCTGCGCGAGCGCCAGCCCAACGTGCGCACGGTGTTCGTGCGCAACGGCGCCTACTGGGACAAGATCGAAGGCAACGCTACCGAGGTCGTCTTCACACCCATCGGCAACGACGCCACCCGCGTGGCGGCCCTGCTGTCGGGCGAAGTGGACGTGATGGAGCCCGTGCCCGTGCAGGACATCGAGCGCATCAATGGCAGCGCCAATGCCCGCGCCATCACCGGCCCTGAGCTGCGCACCATCTTCCTGGGCATGGACCAGAAGCGCGACGAGCTGCTGTACTCCAACGTCAAGGGCAAGAACCCCTTCAAGGACAAGCGCGTGCGCCAGGCCTTCTACCAGGCCATCGATATCGACGGCATCAAGAAGACCGTGATGCGCGGCGCCTCCAACCCCTCCGCGCTGATGGTAGGCCCCGGCATCAACGGCTTCCAGCCGGATGTCAAGCGCCTGCCATATGACGTCGAGGCCGCCAAGAAGCTGATGGTCGAAGCCGGTTACCCCAACGGCTTTGAAGTCACCATGAACTGCCCCAACGACCGCTATGTGAATGACGGTCGCATTTGCCAGACCGTGGCGGCCAATCTGTCGCGTATCAACGTCAAGATCAACCTCGCGGCCGAGACCAAGGGCACGTACTTCCCCAAGGTGCTGCGTCGTGACACAAGCTTCTACATGCTGGGCTGGACCCCTACCACGTACGACTCGCACAACGCGCTCAATGCGCTGATGATCTGCCCCGACGACAAGACCGGTGCGGGCCAGTTCAACCTGGGGGCGTATTGCAACCCCAAGCTGGACGAGCTGACCAAGAAGATCCTGGTCGAGACCGACAAGCCCAAGCGCGATGCCATGATCAAGGAAGCCTTTGATGTGCACACCGCCGATGTGGGCCACCTGCCACTGCACCAGCAGGCGCTGGCCTGGGGTGTGAGCAAGAAGGTCAAGCTGGTGCAGATGGCCGACAACTACATGCCCTTCAAGTGGATCACCGTGAGCAAGTAATCCTGCTTGTTCACGCCTGATCGATACGACTACAACAACGACAACGCCACCGGCTGAATCAAGCCCGCAACAACACCCGCAGCTACCCGCTGCGCGTGTTGTTGCCTGTTGACTGGTTTCCCACAATGAAAACTACCCTTGCCCGCTGGTTCGACAGCGACGTTGGCTACAGCTTCCGCACATCGCCGGTGGCCATGCTGGCCGCCGCCATTGCGCTGATTTGCCTGTTCTGTTCGGTGTTCGCCGGATGGGTGGCGCCCCACAACCCGTTCGACCTCACCACGCTGGAGCTGAGCGACGCGCGGCTGCCCCCGGCGTGGAGCGAAATGGGTTCCATGAAATACCCCCTGGGCACCGATGACCAGGGCCGTGACATCCTGTCCGCACTGATCTACGGAGCGCGGATCTCCCTCGTGGTCGGCATCGCCTCGGTGCTGCTCTCCGTGGTGGTGGGTGTGGCCTTCGGCCTGCTGGCCGGTTTTCGGGGCGGTTGGGTGGATGCTGTGCTCATGCGCCTGTGCGATGTGATGCTGTCCTTTCCTGCCATCCTGGTCGCGCTGCTGATTGCAGGCGTGGGCCGTGCGCTGTTTCCGAACGCGCACGAGTCGCTGGCATTCGGTGTGCTGATCCTGTCCATCTCCCTCACCGGCTGGGTGCAATATGCCCGCACGGTGCGCGGCTCCACGCTGGTGGAGCGCAACAAGGAATACGTGCAGGCGGCCCGCGTGACGGGTGTCTCGCCCCTGCGCATCATGCGCAAGCATGTGTTGCCCAACGTGATGGGCCCGGTGCTGGTGCTGGCCACCATCCAGGTGGCCACGGCCATCATCACCGAAGCCACGCTGTCCTTCCTGGGTGTGGGCGCTCCGCCCACTTCGCCCTCGCTGGGCACGCTGATCCGCATCGGCAACGACTACCTGTTCTCGGGCGAATGGTGGATCACCGTGTTTCCTGGCGCCATGCTGGTGCTGATTGCGCTGTCGGTCAACCTGCTGGGTGACTGGCTGCGCGATGCCCTGAACCCGCGCCTGCGTTGAGCCACAGCAAGAACAAGAAAAGCGATATTTCCATGAGCCTTCTCGAAGTCAAAAACCTCGTTGTCGAATTCCCAGGCCGTCGCGGTACCCTGCGCGCCCTGGACGACATTTCCTTCTCCATCGCACCCGGCGAGATCCTGGGCGTTGTGGGGGAGTCCGGCGCCGGCAAGTCGCTCACAGGCGCGGCCATCATCGGCCTGCTGGAGCCCCCAGGCCGCGTGGCCTCGGGCCAGATCCTGCTGGAAGGGCAGCGCATCGACAACCTCAGCAATGAGGAAATGCGCCACATCCGTGGCCGCCGCATTGGCGCCATCTTCCAGGACCCGCTGACCTCGCTGAACCCGCTGTACACCGTGGGTCGCCAGCTCACCGAGACCATCCTCGCCCACCTGCCGGTCAACGCCGCCGAGGCACGCCAGCGCGCCATCCAGTTGCTCAAGGACACTGGCATTCCGGCGGCCGAGGAGCGCATTGACCACTACCCCCACCAGTTCTCGGGCGGCATGCGCCAG
This sequence comes from Acidovorax sp. GW835-FHT14G06, assembly GCF_058793595.1. Lineage (NCBI taxonomy): Bacteria > Pseudomonadati > Pseudomonadota > Betaproteobacteria > Burkholderiales > Comamonadaceae > Acidovorax > Acidovorax sp. GW835-FHT14G06. The sequence goes on along the minus strand of NZ_JBXAGA010000005.1, from coordinate 15,175 downwards.
CGCGTGGTGATCGCCCTGGCCTTGGCGGCCGAGCCCAAGCTCATCGTGGCCGACGAGCCGACCACGGCGCTGGATGTGTCGATCCAGGCGCAGATCATCACGCTGCTGAAAAACATCTGCAAATCGCGCGGCGCGGCCGTGATGCTCATCACCCACGATATGGGCGTGATCGCCGAAACCTGCGACCGCGTGGCCGTGCTGTACGCCGGGCGCGTGGCCGAGATCGGCCCGGTGCACGATGTGATCAACAAGCCCTCGCACCCCTACACCAGCGGCCTCATGGCCTCCATCCCCGACATGACGATGGACCGCGAACGTTTGAACCAGATCGATGGCGCCATGCCGCGCCTGAACGCTATCCCCCGTGGCTGTGCCTACAACCCCCGCTGCCCCAAGACATTTGACCGCTGCATGACCGACCGCCCCGACCTGATGGTCGCAGGCGCCACCCGCGCTGCCTGCTGGCTGCACGCAGGTGCCACGACGAAAGCCGAGGTGACCGCATGAGCGCCACCACCAACACCACACCCACTGCCGCCGCGAAAAGCAAGGCCCTGGTACAGGCGCATGATCTGGCCAAGACCTTTGACGTCTCGGCCCCCTGGCTCAACCGCGTGATCGAACGCAAGCCCCGCACGCTGCTGCACGCCGTGGACGGAGTGAGTTTCGAGATCGAAAAAGGCAAGACGCTGGCCCTGGTGGGTGAGTCCGGCTGCGGCAAGAGCACCGTGGCCCGCCTGCTGGTGGGCCTGTACGAGCCCACACGGGGCGGCCTCACGTTTGACAAACAGGACGCGCACGCCGCCTTCAAGGGCAACGACGCCAAGGCCATGCGCCGCCGCATCCAGATGATCTTCCAGGACCCGTACGCCAGCCTGAACCCGCGCTGGCTGGTCGAAGACATCATTGGCGAGCCGCTGAAAGAACACGGCCTCATCACCGACAAGGCAGAGCTCAAGCAACGCGTGGGCGAGCTGCTGCAGTCCGTGGGCCTGTCCCCACTTGACATGGTCAAGTACCCGCACCAGTTCTCGGGCGGTCAGCGCCAGCGCATCTCCATTGCGCGCGCCCTGGCCACCGAGCCCGAGTTCCTGGTGTGTGACGAGCCCACCAGCGCGCTCGACGTGTCGGTGCAGGCGCAGGTGCTCAACATCATGAAGGACCTGCAGCGCGAGCGGCAGCTCACCTACCTGTTCATCAGCCACAACCTGGCCGTGGTGCGCCACGTGAGCGACCAGGTCGGCGTGATGTACCTGGGCCGCCTGGTAGAGCTGGCCGACAAGCACACGCTGTTTGACACCCCGCGTCACCCCTACACGCGCATGCTGCTCGATGCCATCCCCAAGATGCACGACACCGGCAAGGCCCGCACCCCTGTGCAGGGCGAGGTGCCCAACCCGCTGAACCCGCCCCCGGGCTGCGCCTTCAACCCGCGCTGCCCGCATGTCAATGACCGTTGCCGCACCGAACGCCCCCAACTCAAGAGCATTGGCGGCATCCGCATCGCTTGTCATGCGGTTGAAGAAGGCCGGATTTGACGCATTACTCCTAAAAATATAGCTGCTTGCGCTTGCTGTATAGGCGCTAGAGGCATATTTGGCTCTTGTATTGGCCCTGCCGCCTGTTTACGGGGCAGTGGAGGCGGGCCCAACTGGCCCATTGACAGACACGCCACAGGCTCCTTGATGGAGCCTGTGGCGTTTTTGTGATGCCAAGCTGCGCTCGGGGTTTTCATGCCCCTGTCACGCAGCCTCACCACCCTACAGGCTTTTGCGAAACAACAGTCACAGGGGTCAAACATGAGGATCAGTGGGTGGGAATCCAAGATGCGCCGCGTGCGCGCGGGACTGCTGGCGCTGGCGGTAGCCAGCGCATTGGCAGCGTGCGGCGGGTCAGACAGCGGCGAACAGGGCAAGCCGCTGGAGCTGACCATCCTGCACATCAACGACCACCATTCCACGCTGGAATCCAAGTCCAAAACCCTCAAGCTGTCTGCGGGCGGCGCCGCTGCAGTGGACGTGGCGGTGGACGCCGGTGGCTTTCCGCGCGTGGCGGCTGCGATTGCCGAGTTGGCAGCCAGGTCCCCCCATGTGCTCAAGCTGCACGCGGGCGATGCGCTGACCGGCACGCTGTACTTCAACCGCGCCGGGGCCGACGGCGAGGCCGACGCCGCGATGATCAACACCGTGTGTTTCGACGCTTTCACGCTGGGCAATCACGAGTTTGACAAGGGCGACAGCGGCCTCAAGGGCTTTTTGGACCTGATGCGCAAAGGCACCTGCAAGACGCCGATCCTCAGTGCCAACGTGCAGTTTGGCGCCGCTTCGGCGCTCAACGCCACGCGCGCACCAGGCTACGTCAGCCCTTCTACCGTGGTCGAGCGCGACGGGCAAAAGATCGGCATCGTGGGCCTGACCATTGCGCAAAAGACCAAGGCCTCGTCCAGTCCCGACGCAGACACCACCTTTCAGGACGAAACCGTCGCGGCCCAGCGCGAGATCGACGCACTGCGCGCCAAAGGCATCGACAAGATCATTGTGCTCAGCCACATCGGCTACGACTACGACAAGCAGGTGGCCGCGCGCCTGTCGGGTGTGGACGTGGTGGTGGGCGGCGACTCGCACACCCTGCTGGGCCCCAACACGCTGACCACCACAGGAGTGGGCTCGCCCGCGGGCGCTTACCCCACCCGCATTACCGACAAAGACGGCAAGCCTGTTTGCGTGGTGCAGGCGTGGGAATACGCGCAGGCGGTGGGCGAACTCAAGGTCAGCTTCAACGCCCAGGGCGAGGTCACCCAGTGCGCAGGCACGCCCCACGTGCTGATTGGCGACAACTTCACCATTGGCGGCAAGGCGGCCACCGATGCTGAAAAGGCGGCGCTCAAAGCCAGTGCGGCCGCTTCTGGTGTACTGCGCATCACCTCGCCGGCGCCCGCTGCGACCAGCGTGCTGCAGCCCTTCAAGGACCGCGTCGCCGTTTTCAATCAGACCCAGGTCGCCGTGGTGCCGCAAGAGCTGTGCTCGCGCCGCGTGCCGGGCGGTGTGGGTTCGGTGGACTACAGCCGCTCCAGCGCGGCCTGCAATGCCGAAGGCCGCGTGAGCCTGCGCGGCGGTGACATCCAGCAGCTGGTGGCCGAGGCCTATCTGGATGTGGCCAACCAGAAATATGGCGGTGCGGACATCACCCTGCAAAGCGGCGGTGGCGTGCGCATCCCGCTGCAGGGCACCGTGTCTGCTGCGCAGGTGATTCAGGTGCTGCCGTTTGGCAACATGCTGTTCCGCCTGGACATCACGGGCCAGGAGGTCAAGGGCATGCTTGAAGACGGCCTGGAGGCTGTCTACGGCGCGGGTGGGTCCACTGGCCCGTATCCCTACACCGGCGGTTTGCGCTATGACGTCAATGCCAAGGCCACCTTCGGCCAGCGCGTCAGCAACATCGAAGTGCGCAACCCCGCCACCGGCGCCTGGGGCGCTCTGGATGTGGGCAAGTCCTACAAGCTGTTTGTGTTGAGCTTCAATGCCACCGGCGGCGACGGCTACAAGACCCTGGCCGCTGTGCCTGCCGCGCGCCGTCTGGACATTGGCGTGCTGGATGCAGACGTGTTCTTCAGCTACATCGAAAAGCAGGGCAAGGACGCGGCCACCGGGTTGCCGGTACTCAGGCGTCTGCCAACCGAGTTGTACAGCACGCGCAGTTTCAACGGCCCCAACTGACAGATCGTCTGACCCTTGCGCTCTTGGCTCTGTGGCTTGTGTTGGCTCGTCTGGTCCGGCTGATCGACCTTTCAACAACATCAGCCCGTCCACGCTGAGCTTGTCCAAGCGCCGCGCAAGGCTGTGGCAGGTGCGGCTTGAACGGCGTGGCCGATGTGCAATGGCGAATCAGTCGATGGGCAAAGTGACGGGTGAGGGCTGCAGGCCGTGCGCGCCTGCCGCACCGCCTTCCGCTGCCCCCGGCAGCGCCCGCCCCAGCAGGTAGTCAATGCAGGTGCGTACTGCCCGCGTCTGGTGGCGGTTGGGCATGTAGAGCATGAACATCTGCGTGCCAAAAATGCTCAGTCGCCAGTCGTCCAGTGTGGTCAGCACCTCACAGCTGGTCACGGCGTCCTGCACCACGTAGTCGGGCACCAACCCCACACCCAGACCGGCCAGGATGCCCTGGCGCAGGAAGGGAAAGTGCTCCGAGATGATGGTGGGCTCCAGCAACACCTCCTGGCGCTCGTCGCCCCGGTAGCCGCGCAGGCGCAGCTGCTTGCCTACCACGCCCGAGGTGATCACTGGCGCGGCCCGCAGCGCTTCGAAGCTTTGGGGAAGCCCATGCACTGTTGCGTATTCGCGAGAGGCGCACGCGATGTATTTCACGCTTCCCAGGTCGCGCGCGACCAAGGTGGGCGGCGGCTCTGGCATCACGCGGATGGCGATGTCCACCTCGTCGCGGATCAGGTCGTCCACCCGGTTTTCAAAGCGCACGTCGAGCACGATGCCGGGGTACAGCCGCTTGAAGTCGATCATCCAGTCGGACATGACCATTTGCCCGTAGCCGCTGGGCACGCTCAGGCCCACGCGCCCTTGCAGGCCCTGGCCCAGGGTGGCAATGGTCTCGCGCGCGGCGAGCATCTCGTTCTGGATGGCGCGGCCGTGCGCGTACAGGCGAAGGCCCACCTCGGTGGGCTCCACCCGGCGCGTGGTCCGGCGCACCAGTTGCACGCCCACCGACTTTTCCAGCTGGTGCAGGTGGTAGCTCACGTTGGCCCGCGTCATCTTCAGGTTGCGCGCGGCCTGGCTGAGGTTGCCAGCATCGAGGATGTCGACCAGTACGGTGAGGGAGGTGAGTTCCATAGCGATGGCAGGGTGAAAGCGCCTGTTTGCGGTAATTTGTCAAAAGTCTTTTGACAGTCTGTCAATGCACTATGTAATTGTCAAGATAACTTCACGCATCAACAATCACCGGGTCATCAACCGGCACTAGCCACTGACCAGGAGACTTCCCCGCATGGGCGCCGCCATTCCCGCATCTTCCGTTGTCACTACCGCGCTGCATGGCGATGTTCTGGTCGTCACGATCGACAACCCGCCGGTGAACGCCTTGGGCGCCGCCGTGCGCCAGGGCCTGCTGGCGGCGATGCAGCAGGCGCAGGCCGATGCTGCCGTGGACGCCGTGCTGCTGGTGGGTGCCGGCAAGGCCTTCATTGCCGGGGCAGATATCCGTGAATTTGGCAAGCCGCCAGTCGCCCCGCTGCTGCCCGAGGTTTGCCGCGCCATCGAAGGCTCCAGCAAGCCCGTGGTCGCCGTGCTGCACGGCGCGGCCCTGGGCGGTGGGCTGGAGGTGGCGCTGTCGGCCCACTACCGCCTGGCATTGCCTGCGGCCACGCTGGGCCTGCCCGAAGTGAACCTGGGCCTGCTGCCCGGTTCGGGCGGCACGCAGCGCGCGCCGCGCCTGATGGGCGTGCAGGCGGCCACGGCCATGATGCTCAGCGGCCAGCACCTCAAGGCCCAGGCGGCGCTGCAGGCCGGCCTGGTCGACAAGCTGGTGGAGAGCACCGACCCGCTGGCGGCGGGCCTTGGCTACGTGCGCGAGCTAATGGCGGCCCAGGCCCCCGTGCGCCGCACGCGCGATCTGACGATTTCTGATCCGCAGGCGGCGCTGGCGTGGCTGGAAGAGCAAAAGGCCGAGACCGCTAAAAAGGCGCGCGGCCTGTTCTCGCCGCTCAAGATCATCGAATGCGTGCAAGCCGCCGTGCAGCTGCCGTTTGACGACGGCCTGACGCGCGAACGTGCGCTGTTCATGGAATGCCTGGACAGCCCGCAGCGCGCCGGCCTCATCCACGCCTTTTTTGCCGAACGCGAGGTCGTCAAGGTGCCTGAAGCCCAGGCCGCGCAGCCGCGCCCGGTAGCCAGCATCGCCGTGATCGGCGGTGGCACCATGGGCGCTGGCATTGCCGTCGCCGCGCTCGATGCCGGCCTGCCCGTGACCATGATCGAGCGCGATGCCGAGTCCATCGCCCGGGGCCGTGCCAATGTGGAAAAGGTCTACAACGGCCTGGTCGCCAAGGGCCGCATGACCGACGCCGCCCAGGCCGCCGTGATGGCGCGCTACACCGGCAGCACCGACTACGCCGACATCGCCCAGGTGGACCTGGTGATCGAAGCCGTGTTTGAAGACATCGAGGTCAAAAAGGCCGTGTTCCGCGAGCTGGACCGCGTGTGCAAGCCCGGCGCCGTGCTGGCCACCAACACCTCGTACCTCGATATCGACGCCATTGCCGCTGCCACAAGCCGCCCGCAGGACGTGGTGGGCCTGCACTTCTTCAGCCCTGCCAACATCATGAAGCTGCTGGAGATCGTGGTGCCCGCCAAGGTGGCGCCCGATGTGGTGGCCACGGCGTTCGAGCTGGCCCGCAAGCTAAAAAAAGTGCCCGTGCGCGCTGGCGTGTGCGACGGCTTCATCGGCAACCGTATCCTGGCCGTGTACAAGCAGGCGGCCGACTACCTGTTGGAAGACGGCGCCAGCCCCTACGAGATCGACGCAGCCGTGCGCAGCTTTGGCTTTGCCATGGGGCCTTTCCAGGTGACGGACCTCGCCGGTGGCGACATCGGCTGGGCCACCCGCAAGCGCCGCGCCGCCACGCGCGACCCCAAGGCGCGCTACGTGGAGATTGCCGACCGCATCTGCGAGCGCGGCTGGTTCGGGCAAAAGACGGGGCGCGGTTTTTACCTCTACCCCGACGGTGCTCGCGTGGGTCAGCCCGACCCGGAAGTGCTGGCCATCGTGGATGCCGAGCGCGCCAAGAAAGGCGTCACACCCCGCAGCTTCAGCGCCGACGAAATCATGCGCCGCTATATGGCCGCCATGGTCAACGAAGGTGCCAAGGTGGTGGCCGAAGGCATTGCCCTGCGCCCGCTGGATGTGGACGTGACCTTTGTGGCGGGCTACGGCTTTCCGCGCCACCGTGGTGGCCCGATGAAGTGGGCCGACATGACGGGCCTCCCCAAGGTGCTGGCCGACATCCGCGAGTTCGCCAAGGAAGACCCGCTGTTCTGGCAGCCCGCGCCGCTGCTCGAAAAGCTGGTGGCCGAGGGTCGCAACTTCGACAGCCTGAACAAGGCTGGCTGAACACGTTTGTGCTCCAGGCACAGCGCTGAACGCACTGTGCCGCTGTCAGCACCCGTTATTGAATCATTCAGGCCGGTAGCGCAATCAATATATGCGCTAGCAGCTATTAAATCAGGAGCAAATCATGCGTGAAGCCGTCATCGTTTCCACCGCCCGCACCCCGCTGACCAAGTCGCACCGGGGTGAGTTCAATGCCACGCCCGGCCCCCAGCTGGCGGCTTATTCCGTCAAGGCGGCTGTGGAGCGCTCGGGCATCGAACCCGAGCTGATCGAAGACCTGGTGATGGGCTGCGGCTACCCCGAGGGCATCACCGGCAAGAACATCGGTCGCCAGACCGCGCTGCGTGCAGGCCTGCCGCTGTCGGTGGCGGGCATGGTGGCCAGCCGCTTTTGCGCGTCGGGCCTGCAGTCGGTGGCCATTGCCGCTGGCCGCATCGTGGCCGAAGGCGTGCCCGCCATGGTCGCTGGCGGGGTGGAAAGCATCTCGGCCATCCGCGCAGGTAACCCGGCAGACATCGACCCCTGGCTGCAGGAGCACAAGCCTGCGCTGTACATGGCAATGATCGACACGGCCGACATCGTGGCCCACCGTTATGGAATCAGCCGCGAAGACCAGGACGCGTTTTCGCTGCAAAGCCAGCAGCGCACCGCCGCCGCACAGCAGGCCGGCGTGTTTGCCGACGAGATCGTGCCCTGCGCCACGCGCATGATGGAAAAGAACAAGGAGACTGGTGAGGTCACCTACCGCGAAGTGACGGCCACGCACGACAACTGCAACCGCGCCAGCACCACGCTCGAAGGCCTGGCCAAGCTCGAGCCCGTGAAGGGCCCGGGCCAGTTCATCACCGCAGGCAATGCCTCGCAACTGTCGGATGGGTCGAGCGCCTGCGTGCTCATGGAAGCCAAAGAGGCCGAGCGCCGCGGCTTGCAGCCGCTGGGCGCCTTCCGCGGCTTTGCGGTGGCCGGTTGCGAGCCGGACGAGATGGGCATTGGCCCCGTGTTTGCCGTGCCCAAGCTGCTGGCGCGCCATGGCCTCACGGTGCAGGACATCGACCTGTGGGAGATGAACGAGGCCTTTGCCTCGCAGGCCCTGTACTGCCAGCGCCGCCTGGGCATTCCGTCCGAGCGGCTGAACGTGAACGGCGGCGCCATTGCCATCGGCCACCCCTTTGGCATGACCGGCGCCCGCTTGGTGGGCCACCTGCTGCTCGAAGGCCGCCGCCGCAAGGCCAAGTACGGCGTGGTGACGATGTGCATTGCCGGCGGCATGGGCGCTGCGGGCCTCTTCGAAATCTTCTGAACTCACGCGACGCCACCGAACCCCGAACTGCAAGCGACCCGATATGGACCTGAATTTCACCCCCCAAGAAGAAGCCTTCCGCGCCGAGGTGCAGGCTTTTCTGAAAGCCAAGCTGCCCGAGCGCATCGCCACCAAGGTCAAGGCCGGTCAGCGCTTGACCAAGGCCGACCAGGACGAGTGGCATGCCATCCTGAACGAACGCGGCTGGCTGGCCAACCACTGGCCCGAGGCCTATGGCGGCCCGGGCTGGGGCGCGGTCGAGAAGTTCATTTTCGACACCGAATGCGCCCTGGCCGGTGGCCCGCGCATCGTGCCGTTTGGCGTGAACATGCTGGGCCCGGTGCTCATCAAGTTTGGCAACGAAGCGCAAAAGACATACTGGCTGCCGCGCATCCTGAGCGGGCAGGACTGGTGGTGCCAGGGCTACTCTGAACCCGGTGCGGGCTCGGACCTGGCTTCGGTCAAGACCACGGCCGTGCGACAGGGTGACCACTACATCGTCAACGGCCAAAAGACCTGGACCACCCAGGGCCAGCACGCCAACATGATCTTCTGCCTGGTGCGCACCGACCGCGAGGCCAAGGCCCAGTCGGGCATCAGCTTTTTGCTGGTGGACATGAATTCGCCCGGCGTGGAGCTGCGCCCCATCCGCACGCTCGATGGGGACAAGGAAGTCAACGAGGTGTTCTTCACCGACGTGAAGGTGCCGGTAGAAAACCTGGTGGGCGAGGAAAACAAGGGCTGGACGTACGCCAAGTACCTGCTGACCTACGAGCGCACCGGCATCGCAGGCGTGGGCTTTTGCATTGCCGCGCTGGCCAAGCTCCAGGTGGTTGCCGCCAAGGTGCTGAAGAACGGCAAGCCGCTGGACCAGGACCCGCTGTTTGCCGCCCGCATGGCCCAGGTCGAGATCGACCTGGAGAACATGAAGACCACCAACCTGCGCGTGATTGCCGCCGTGGCCGGTGGCGGCGTGCCGGGGGCCGAAAGCTCCATGCTCAAGATCCGTGGCACCGAGATCCGCCAGGAGATCCTGTCGCTCATCCGCCGCGCCATGGGCCCGTACGCGCTGCCCTTCATTGAAGAAGCGCAGTACGAAGGCTACGCCGACGAACCCGTGGGCCCGAAGGAGGCCGCCACGGCTGCCGCCAACTACTTCAACTACCGCAAGCTGTCGATCTTTGGCGGCTCCAATGAAATTCAGAAGAACATCATTTCCAAAATGATCCTTGGTCTGTGAGGCTGCAGCGATGAACTTTGAACATACAGAAGACCGCCGCATGCTGGCGGACACCCTGAACCGTTTTGTGGCCGAGCAGTACGGCATTGAAACGCGCAACCACATTGCCTATGGCGACACCGGCATGGACCCGGCGCTGTGGGGCCGCTTTGCCGAGTTGGGCGCGATTGGCGCGCTGTTCCCTGAAGCCGATGGCGGCTTTGGCGGCGCAGGCTTTGACGTGGCCGTGGTGTTTGAAGCCCTGGGCGCAGGCCTGGTGGTGGAGCCGTTTGTGGGCGCGCTGGTGGTGGGCCGGGCACTGGGCTTGGCGGGCAGCGCTGCGCAAAAAGAATATATCTCCAGCATCATCGACGGCAGCACCGTGGTGGCCCTGGCGCACGAAGAGTCGGGCGCGCACTACGCCCTGAACCGCGTGACGACCCGCGCCGTGCGCAATGGCGACGGCTGGCTGCTGACGGGCCACAAGGCTGTGGTGTTGCATGGCGACCAGGCGCAGATGCTGCTGGTGAGCGCGCGCACCTCGGGCGCGGTGGACGATGAAGACGGCATCTCGCTGTTCCTCGTCCCCGCTGATGCCGCACGCCTCACACGCCGGGGCATGGGCCGCATTGACGGCGGCCGCGTGGCCGAAGTCACGCTGCAGAACGTACAAGTCGGCGCTGGCGCGCTGCTGGGCGCGGAAGGGCAGGGCTTTGCCACGCTGGAACACGCCGTGGGCTGGGGCATTCTGGCCGTGTGTGCCGAAGCGCTGGGTGCCATGGACGTGGCCAAGAAGCACACACTGGAATACCTGCAAACGCGCAAGCAGTTTGGCGTGCCGATTGGCAGCTTCCAGGCCCTGCAGCATCGCATGGCGGACTTGCTGCTCGAAGTGGAGCAGGCGCGCTCGGCCGTCATCAACGCAGCGGCAGCCATGGACAGCACCGACCGCGCTGAGCGCGAGCGCGCGCTGTCGGCCGCAAAGGTCACCATGGGCCGCATTGGCGCGCTGGTGGCTGAAGAAAGCATCCAGTTGCATGGCGGCATCGGCATGACGTGGGAGCTGCCCCTGTCGCACTACGCCAAGCGCCTGGTCATGGTGGACCACCAGTTTGGCGATGAAGACCATCACCTCGCGCGCTTCATTGAACTTGGTCGGAGATGAAGCCATGGAGCAGCCACTGCCTCTGCTGCAACGCCGCGAGGGCGCGGTGCTCGTGCTCTCCAACAACAACCCCGCTGCGCGCAATGCGCTGTCGCCCGCGTTCTACGCGGCGCTGACCGCAGCCCTGGCGCAGGCCGAGGCCGACGCCACCGTGGGCGCCATCGTGCTCACGGGCGAGGGCGGGCATTTTTGCGCGGGTGGCGACCTGCGCCAGCTTGCCAAGCGGCGTGAGTTGCCGGTGCAAGAGCGCCGCGCCAAGCTCGAAGGCCTGCACGACCTGATCCGCACTGTGCGCGATTGCCGCAAGCCGGTGATTGCGGCGGTGGAGGGCGCTGCCGCCGGCGCCGGCCTGTCGCTCGCGCTGGCCTGCGACATGCTGGTGGTTGCGCGCAATGCCGTGTTCTCTGTGGCGTACGTGAAAGTAGGGCTCACGCCCGACGGCGGCGCCACGGCCTTCCTGGCGGAGTTCGTGTCGCGCCAGGTGCTGACCGAGCTGTGCCTTACGGGCGAACGAATCTCCGGCGAGCGGCTCCATGCGCTGGGCCCCGTCAACCGCCTGGCTGAGCCCGGCGAGGCCCTGGCCCAGGCCGTGGCCCTGGCCGCGCAGGTGGCCACCGGGCCTGACACGGCCATGGCGAACATCAAGACCCTGTGCCGCAGCGCCTATGCGCAGCCGCTGGCCGATCAGCTGGAGCTGGAAGCGCAGCTCATGGTGCAGTCGCAGGCCACCGAAGAATCCCGCGAAGGCATTGGTGCGTTCCTAGAAAAACGCCCGGCCGATTTCGCACGCCTGCGCCAGGTCAAAGCACCTGGCGCAGTCAATCAAGACACTCAGCAATGACCGCCACAAACCTCTATCCACCGCTGCCCGAGGGCATGGACTTTCCACTCGAAGGCGTGCGCGTGCTCGACCTCTCGCGCGTGTTTGCCGGGCCGCTGTGCGGCCAGGTGCTGGCCGACTTTGGCGCCGACGTCATCAAGGTGGAGCACCCCGGCCGGGGCGACGACACCCGCGACTGGGGCATGCGCGTCGGCAAGACCGAGACCACCTACTACAACAGCATGAACCGCAACAAGCGGTCCATCACGGTGGACTTGCAGACGCCCGAAGGCGTGAAGATCATCCGCGACCTGCTGCCGCAGTGCGACGTGGTGGTTCAGAACTTCAAGACCGGCGGCGCCGAGAAGCTGGGCCTGGGCTATGAGCAGCTCAAGGCCCTCAAGCCCGACCTCATTTACTGCTCGGTGGCGGGCTATGACAGCTCGGGCTCCGAGGCCAAGCGCCCCGGCTACGACCTGGTGATCCAGGCCGAGGCGGGGCTGATGGCCATCAATGGCGAGGCCAGCCAGCCGCCCCTGAAGTTTGGCGTGGCCGCGGTGGACATGATGACCGGCATGTATGCCGCCCAAGCCGTGCTGGCCGCGCTGTTCCGCCGCGAACGCACAGGCAAGGGCCGCCACATCGAGATGGCGTTGTACGACTGCGGCTTGATGATCACTGGTTACTACGGGCTCGACGCCATGCTGCTGGGTCACGACCCGCAGCGCTATGGCAACGCGCACCCGTCCATCGTGCCCTATGGCATGTACGACGCGGCCGACGGCCCGCTCATCATTGCCGTGGGCAACAACGCCCAGTTCGACAAGTTCTGCCGCCAGGTCATTGATCGCCCCGACATCGTCGAAGACCCGCGCTTTGCCACCAACGTGGAGCGCGCCAAAAACCGCCTGGTGCTGTCTCCCATGCTCAAAGAGCTGATTGCCGGCTTTGCGCGTGATGTGCTGCTGGAGCGCCTGGCGGCTGCTGGCATTCCGTGCGGCCGTGTGGCGGGCCTGCATGAGGCGCTGACCAGCGAGCGCACGCGCCGTGGCGGCCTGCTGCAGGAGATGCCGCACCCCGTGGCAGGCACGACCCACGTGTTTGCGCCGCCGTACCGGATGGACGGCCAGCGCCTGCCCATCCGTAACGCACCGCCCACGCTGGGTGCTGCCACGCGTGACGTGCTGCAGCAGCTGCTGCAACTGCCCGAGGCCGAGCTGCAGGCGTTGCGCGACAAGGGCGTGCTCACGCTCCCACCGCTCTAAGTACTATAAAAATAATAGCTGTAGGCGCTTTTTTGATAAGCGCCGGAGCCCATTTCCAACCTCAATTCGGAGACAAGCATGAACTTCACCCGCATTCCCCGCCGTCGCATGTTGCAAGGCCTGGCCGCCTTGGGCAGCACCGTTTTGCTGGGCTCGGCCCTGGCGCAGACCGGCAAGGACGCCTGGCCGGCCAAGCCCATCAAGCTGATCGTGCCGTACCAGGCCGGTGGCGCCACCGACATCACCGCCCGCACCCTGGGCGAAAAGCTCTCGGCCCGCCTGGGCCAGCCCGTGCTGGTGGACAACCGTGGCGGCGCTGGTGGCGTGACGGGTACCGATCAGGCGCTCAAGTCGCCGGCCGATGGCTACACGCTGCTGGTGTCCCTGGGCACCACCATGCTGATCAACCAGTATCTGTATGAGCGCCTGCCGTACCAGCCGCAGAAGGACCAGGCCCTGATCACGCAGATTGCGCTGGCCCCGGTGGTGCTGCTGGTGAACCCGCAGCTGCCGGTGTCCAATGCCTCCGAGCTGATGGCCTACATCGACCGCAACAAGGGCAAGATCGCCTACGGCTCGTGGGGCATGGGCTCTTATGCCCACCTGGCCGGCGCGTGGCTGTCCGACAAGCACAAGGCCGACATGAACCATGTGGCCTACAAGGGCGAGGCGCCCATGCTGCAAGACCTGGTGGGCGGGCAGTTCCAGATGGCATTTGCCAGCCTGCAGTCGGCCAGGCCGTACATCGAATCGGGTCGCCTCAAGCCGCTGGCGGTGACTGGTGCCCAGCGCATGGATGCATTGCCCAAGGTGGCCACCATGGCCGAGCAGGGCATCAAGGACGAGGTGTTCCAGGTGACTGGCTGGGTGGGTATGAGCGCCCCCGCCAAGACGCCCCCTGAAGTGGTGGCCCGGTTGGGTGCCGAGTTGCAGGCAGTGATCGCAATGCCCGAGGTGCGCGAGCGCATTCAGCAGATGGGGTTTATCCCCGTGGGCAGCAGCCCCGAGCAGTTCGGCGCCCAGTTCAAAAAAGACGCACCCGTCTGGGAGCGCGTGGTCAAGGTGTCCGGCGCCAAGCTGGACTGATGCAACCCCTCCAACAACCTGAGCCCGTTATGACTCCAATGTTTGTCTCTCGCACCTTCGCGGCCCGCCGCGCCGTGCTGGCCGTGTCCGCTGCTCTGATGGCCAGCGCCCTGTGGGGCACGGCCCCGGCACACGCCCAGGCCTGGCCCCAAAAGATGATCAAGCTGGTGGTGCCGTTTCCTGCGGGGGGACCCACCGACACCGCCTCGCGCATTGTGGGCCAGCGCCTGGCCGAACGGCTGGGTCAACCGGTCGTAGTGGAAAACCGAGCAGGCGCTTCGGGTTCCATCGCTGCTGCGCAGGTGGCCAAAAGCCCCGCCGACGGTTACACGCTGATGATGTTGGCCACGCCCACGCTGCTGGCGCCGTTCCTGTACAAGAAAGCCGGCTACGACACGGTGAAAGACTTCACCCCCGTGGCCACGGTGTACGACCTGCCCATCGTGATGGTGGTCAACCCGGCCCAGATGCCCTCTGTGACCGATCTCCAAAAGCTCATCACCCACGCCAAGGCTAGGCCCGGCCAGCTCAACTACACCAGCTCGGGAGCGGGCAGCTTTGGCCACCTGAGCATGGAACTGCTCAAGCAGATGGGGGGCTTCGAAATGCAGCACGTTGCTTACAAGGGCGGCGTGCCCGCCATTACTGACACCATCGGTGGCCAGGTACCGCTGATGTATGCCGACCTGGTGGCCGCGCTGCCGCACATTCAGTCGGGCAAGCTGCGTGCCATTGCGGTGGGGTCGCCCCAGCGTGTGACCATGCTGCAGGATGTCAAGACCATTGCAGAGCAGGGCTTCAAGGGCTATGACGCCGTATCGTGGGGCGGGCTGCTGGCGCCCCCTGGCACGCCCAAGCCTGTGGTGGACCGCATCGCGAGCGAAGTTCAACAGATCCTGGCCGAAAAGGACACGCAGGACAGGCTGCTGAATGCGGGCGCCATTGCCACCTACCAGTCGCCTGACAAGATGGCCCGCCGCATCCAACAGGATTACACCAAGTGGGGCGGTGTGATCCGCGATAAGGGTATCTCGAACGAGTGACACACGCCCAGGCCGCTTACAAGCGGTCGGTCTGACAACGTCTGCAGCAGCAGCCCAATGAAAGGTATCCCCATGAAAATTCTCGTCCCTGTCAAGCGCGTGGTGGACTACAACGTGAAGGTCCGCGTGAAGTCGGACAACACGGGTGTGGACATCGCCAA